>NZ_LMUS01000001.1:858197-1158197 GCF_009765835.1 Granulicella sp. L56
CAACCTAAATCAAAGCCACAACAGCCCGATCACCCACACGCGAACGCGTCCGCCGCACAGCGGCTTCGTTCAAGTCGGCTTGTCGGAAGTGATCGCTAACTTCTGCTAACGGCGTTTCACGGTACTAATCCCGTCGTACCGCTTAGCCAGCGCTCAATGAGCGCATCGGCCTGTTATCAACAGTTGAAGAATCATTCACCTGTCCGAGAAGCACGACTTTTCGGCAACTGAGGAGGAATGCTTTTTCGTGGTTCTAACCTATAGGGTGGCTGGCGGGAACAGCCCGCTGAGGAAGGTGCGAAAGACGCGCCGGCTGGAGCTAAGAAGGAAACCTCCTCCCCCGCCGATTAGCATGGAACTTACTGGAACTGATCGACCATCGGTTGCCATAAATTTGCGGAGCGTCTGGTGATATGGCAAAAACCAAGAAGATAACGCGACCAATGCTGCAAAAAGCGATTCAACGGATCGGAGGCAGCATGGAACGGGCTGCCATCCCGAAGCCGGAGGTGATCAAGAGAGCGTCCAGACGCAAGGAGCCCCGGTGGCGGCTTGACGATGTCTACACGGCTGGAACGATTCTGTATGTGGTTGTCTTGGATAAAGAGCACGCAGGAGAGTTCACGTTCTTCCAGGGTTTTAGCGACAACGCGCTGAGCGCCGCGGGAACCCTCCGGCACATCTGCGAACTGCCCGCACACAGCGAAGAGTTGTTCCAGGAGCGAGCGGATACCGCGCGGGCACGCATGGGTGGACGATCCGGGTATGCGATTCTTCTTCTCGACGAGGAGTTCCTAGCGGAGTTTCCGGCTCTTCCTGGCTTTGTGTGTGTGATCTCCAACAAAGACAATCGCGAGCGTGTTGCCGCTGCGATTGGGGCCCGCAATGATCCCCATTGGCGGCACGTCACTACGATGGAAGCGCCCACGACGGAATCGAAACTTTGGGAACTGGACCGGGGGTACTTTCATGACTGGGCCAAGGAGGTGGTGAAGGGGCACATGGCGCAAACGCAGCAGGCAGACCTGCAGGATGGTGATTTCAAGCCGGTTGTCCTTCGCGAGACGAGTGTTCTTTCGCTGGCAAGTCGTGGGCACAACATTGTGACGCCAACCGAGAGCGTGTTCCTTTCGCTTGGTTACTCCTTCGATCTACCAGATGACAGACTCGCCGGTCACGAGGACGAAGCCTTCGCGAGCGCTCTCGTGACGCAGGCCAATGCGTTAGAGACCCAGTTAAGCGAACTCACGGAGAGCTCAGAGAGGCCACAGGGCGTACCAAGCGTCATCGTTACCGTCCCCTCGGTCTTTCGTCATTTGAAGCCGAAGATCGCCGAGAAGATGACGGAAAAGGAGTTGCGCCGCGTCTTGAAGGCGGTGTTGCGCCAGGCTCAGTACATCGCGTATCGGGCAACCCCAGAAGAATTGAAACTGATCATGGAATCTCCTGTGGCGCAGTCGGTCATGGCAATGCGAGCGAAAGAGCTTTATCTATACACAGCGGCGCTGACTGTTTCCGCGTGCAGTCTGTGCTGCCCCGTCTTGCGCCTTCCACCGCAGGTAGACCGGGTGCGCGACCTGCTGCTTGGGCTCGCCATCCTGTCGCGGAAAGGCAACGCGACGCAGAGGCGCCGGAACCAGATCGCGATTCGAATCGGAGATTCGCTCCGGTCATCGATTCCGACTGTCCTCCTGACCAAGCTCGATACGTATGCGGATAGGGGCGTGAAGCTGATTGGCGACGTTCCACTGGAGCTGCTTTCCATCGGTGGGCTTCCGTTGTCGCTGAGGTGCAGTGTGTCGCGCCTCCCGACACTTCCCGGCAACCTGATGATGCGTCACTCGCTAATGCGAAAGCCATCGTTTCTGCATCCCAAAGATTTCCACGATGTTCTGGTGGTCCGCTCGTTCGCTCCTGACGATCCAATCCGGAATCTTCTGGAGGTCTCGATCAAGGTCTGCCTCCCGGCCGGCAGCAAGGTGAGGGTGAAGTTCGTCGATGTCTCCACAGAAGAAGAGTTCGCGCAAGCTTTCAATAACTTCGACGGAAAGATCGCTATCTTCGACGGCCATGGAACGCAGTCTCCGGAAGATGCGCAGGGAGTGCTGTCGGTCGGCTCGGTGAAGATCAATCCCTTCCAGTTCTACGGAAAGGTGAGGTTGCCCGCAATCGTGCTTCTGAGCGCCTGCGAGACGCATTCGCTCGGGGGCATTGAATCCAGCGTGGCAAGTGCCCTACTGTTTATGGGCGCGTGGTCTGTACTTGGTACGCTGGCACCTGTCGATGCCCGGGCGTCCGCGATGCTCATCGCGAGATTCCTGTTTCGCCTCGAAGCCTTCTTGCCTGCTCTTCCGGGCGCGATGAACTGGACGGAGGTCGTGACGGGCATGCTACGGATGAGCTATGCGACGGACCTTCTGTTCAAATTTGAAGAGCTGCACGGTATGAGGCCCGGGAGCCTGCGGGACGTGCAAATGACCGCGAACATGGCAATTACCATGAACGATCCGGCGTGGTTTGAGAAACTGCTGGAAGGGATCGCGAAGAAGACAAACGAACCGTTGGCGAAAGTCACCGAGCGATGGCGAGACACCTGTTATTTCACAGAGACGCTTCGCCATGTGCATTTGGGGAGCCCGGAACATATCTTTGTTGGTCCCGAATGACGGCGTCGAGCATAGACAGCCTTTCCCGTCAGCGAGCCGTCTGAGTTGACGCGAAATCGCCAATGCACTCACCGATCCGGATTGGTACCGACAAGTCTTAGTGCTGTATGTGGACCGCCCGTTTCCGACGCGTGGAGTGACGCCTGCTGTGAGGGCGGTTCGCATACAGCGACTTGAAGGAAGCCGCTTTTCCGGGGTTGCTGATCTATGGGAGTTGAATGCAGTTGGAGTGGTTCTGGTGGTCTGGGGGCAGTGGGCTGTCGTGTGTAGAGAGTGCTGTACCCGGGCGTTGGTAGCAGCGGACGAACTTCAGCATGTTGGCTGAGAGTGGCGACAAGAGCAGGCGGCAGCTGCGAGAGTCGCTGAAGACGCGAGCCGGTTGTGCACGCGCAAGCATGAGGTTGGAGCGAGGCTGGAGTCGGAGGTTCATGCGGCTTGTCTGTGTGCGTAGGGTGGAGAGCGAGACAGCAGTTGCGCGGCTTTGAGCCGTTCGATGACGCGCATCGTTCCACCGCAGAGCGGGCACTTGGGAAGGTCTACCGACCGGGCAGGTTGTTGAGGAGCCTGGGTTGATCGATCGGGTGGACTGCCAAGCAGCCTGAAGCAGAGCGGCAGCAGTGTGGCACGTTGGCGGTTAGCAAGGAAACCGAAATTGCGGATGCGCACGAAGCCGCGTGGCAGCAGGTGCAGAAGGAAGCGGCGAAGGAACTCGTCGACCGGCAGGCTCATGACGCGCTTCTTGTTGCCGTGGGCGGAGTCTCGCCAGCGGAAGCTGACCTGGCCGTCGGAGAGGGTGACCAGCCTGCTGTTGGCGATGCCGACACGATGGGTGTAAGCGCCCAGATAGCGCAGGGCATGTTCCGGTCCGCCGAACGGTCGCTTGGAGTAGACAACCCAGTCGTGACGGAACAGGACTCTGAGCCAGGCAGCGAAGCTGCGTGGCTCGGCGAGCGATGCAAGTTGACCGTGGAACTCGAGCTTGCCTTGTTGGAACGCGGCCTTGAGACCGGCGATGAACTTGCCGCGGAAGACACGTCCGAGCACCTTGACCGGAAGGAAGAAGGTGCGGCGTGACGAGATCCACTCGGTGTGGCCAGGTGCGAGACCGCCGGCGGCGATGACGCAGTGAACGTGCGGATGATGCTGCAATCGCTGGTCCCAGGTGTGGAGCACGCTGAAGAAACCGATCTCGGCTCCAAGGTGTCGAGGATCGCGTGCGACTTCGAGCAGCGCAGCAGCACTGACGCGGAACAGCAGGCCATAAATCAGCCGCTTGTTCTGGAGTGCCAGCGGAGCGAGTTCGCGCGGCAACGTGAACACGGCATGGACGTAGCGCGTGGGCAGCAACTCCTGTTCGCGCTGCTGGAGCCAGCGGATGCGGGCGTTGCCCCGGCACTTCGGGCAGTGCCGATTGCGGCACGAGTTATAGGAGATGGCATGATGTCCGCAGGCCAAGCACTGATCGCGATGGGCACCGAGAGCGGCGGTGCGGCAACGCGTGATGGCAGTCAGCACCTTCTCATGCTGTCCGTTGATCCATCTGCGGCTGCGGTCGATGAAACCCTGTCCTGCGTAGCGAATGATGTCGGCCATCTCCAGTGGAGATCGGCTTAGACGCTGCGTATGGCTTCTCCTGATGTTCCAAGCTGAAGCATGTCGAGGGGACTTGCGGTCGCGCTCAAATGCTTCTTCGAGAGGTGCAGGTAGATGGTGGTCTCTTCAAGATCGCGATGCCCGAGCAGGACCTGGATGGTGCGTAGGTCGGCGCCGGCTTCCAGCAGGTGCGTCGCGAAGCAGTGGCGCAGGGTATGCGGGTGGATGTGCTTATGCTCGAGGCCGGCGCGGAGCGCGGCCTGCTGGCACGCGGTCCAGAGCACCTTGGTCGTTACTGGGCGGCTCGATGTATGCCACCGGTTGCCGGGAAACAGCCACTCGCTCGGCTTGTGGCGAAGCCCGCGCCAGTAGTTGCGCAACGCTTCGAGCAGCGCCGGACTCAGCATGACGTCGCGGTCCTTGCGTCCCTTGCCTCCGCGAATGTGAACCACCATCCGCTGGCTGTCGATGTCGGCCACCTTCAGTCGAGCCACCTCTGCCCGTCGCGCTCCTGTGGCATAGAGCGTCATGACGAGAACGCGTTGGAACGGGGTCTCGGTCGCATCGATCAGGCGAGCAACTTCCTGCTGGCTAAGGATCTCCGGAAGGTGCAGCACCTTCTTCGGATAGGGCGTCTCGGCGGCGCTCCAACCTCGCTTTAGTACCTGGATGTAGAGAAAGCGCAATGCAGCCAGCCGTTGCGTGACCGTGTTGGGAGCAAGCTTCCAGGTACGGAACATGGCTGCCTGATACTCCCGGATGTGATCCAAGCCGAGCTGATCGGGTGGACAATGAAAGTGCTGCGAGTAGTGCTCGACGGTGCGGATGTAAGCGCGAATCGTGGACGGAGCGTAGTTGCGGCGCTCCAACTCTTCCAGCATGATCTGACGTAGATGGGTCACAGAGAATCCTCCTTCTCTGCGACAAACGCTAGATCATCACCTCAACTGCTGGCCCAACGCACGCGAACGCGTCCGCCGCACAGCGGCTTCGTTCAAGTCGGCTTATCGTCAGTAGTGTCCTCGGCAATGAGATGCACGTCTATGAGACACCAAAGAATAGACCGCAGCGTTTTCTACTGAGATCGTTTGGGTGCCCTCAGTTTGGCGACGATTCCCGCGTCCTGTAGCTTTCGACCAAGTTCGTCGTCCTTTGCCAGAAGTGTGAAATCCCCTTCCAATCGCAATGCTTGCATGATCCGAACATAGACTCCCAACGCAACGGCGGGGTCTCCCCGCTCAGCTTTAGAAAAAGTGCGCAGACTGATTCCTGCGCGTTGCGCAACAATCTCCGCTGAGTATTTACGTCGAAGGCGTGCAAGCTTTAGACGAACTCCGAAATCGCCGAGCAAGCGGGAGACTCTCGGAAGGAGTGATGGTGTCGTTCTTCCCATAACAAGCATTATCGCGGACATAGACGCCTGGCATCATGCTTTTTATTGCTCGTTACACGGCGGGCCGCAGTCGGAAATTTGATACGCCAGAACCCGCTGTCACAAGCCACTAACGGCCGCATGAAGAGACTTCTCGCCCAGATGCGCGTATCTCGCGCTCATTTGGATCGTCTTGTGTCCTGCGAGCTGTTGAATTACCTTCAGATTTTCGCCGCGCATCGCTAAGCGAGAGCAGAACGTGTGCCGGTTGTCGTGCCATCGGTAGTTCACGATCTTGGCATCCTCCATCGCGGGCTTGAACCAGTCCTTCGGATTCTTAATCGGGAACACCAGAGCATCCCGGCTCGTGGACTTCGATCGGCGAGCGAACTCCTCCATCGCCTTCATGACTGCATCATTCATGGGAATCATGCGCGGAGAGCCATTTTTCGTTCGATCAAGATTGATCTCGCGACGCTCAAAGTCGATGTTCTTCCATGCGAGCGTGTACTGCTCCGAGAGCCGCATCCCCGTGCCAAGCGAGATGCTTAGTTCCGCCTCATGTTCAGGGAATCGTTCTCGGATGGCATCGCGGAGCTTTGTTTCCTCGGCCTCCGTGAGGAATCGAATACGGCCGTTATTTTCGGCTCGTTGGCGAACAAGCCGGGCCGGGTTGCTGGCGACCTTGCCATTTCGAAGAGCCTCTCGAAAGATGAGCGAGAACAATGCGCGGTAGCGGTTTGAAGTCGCAGGTGTCTTTGTGGCGCGTGTGAGCCAGGCGTCGATGTCGGCAGGCTTGATCTTGTCGACTGGTGTTTCGCCGAAGGCCTCCACAATCTTCTTGACTCTGATCTCTACGCTTCGGAAGTCGCGATGATGCTTTTTGCTGAAGACGAGGATGTCGTCACAGAGCGTCTTGAAACGGATCGAAGTATGCCGCATGTTCTCCGGCATCTTGATTCCTTCTCGGATTTCGTTCTTACGTTTGATAAGGAGATCGCCAGCGGCTTTCTTGGTTCCAACCTTCTCGCGCTTCAGAACTCCATCGACCCGATAACGAATCCAGTAGATCTTGCTTCCAGGTTCACGTTCCCAGACGCCTCGTACCTTCTTCTCGTCTTTTCTCGGCATAAACGAGCCCTCTGACAACAAGGTAGCAAAGTATCACCAGAAGTATCACCAGCACAATTTGGACATGAAAAAACCTCTCAAGGTGAGAGGCTTTGGTCATTGGAAGCTATTCATTATCAACATGTTGGAGTGGTGCCGGGAGGGGGGGTCGAACCCCCACGAGGTTGCCCTCGGCGGATTTTGAGTCCGCTGCGTCTGCCAGTTCCGCCATCCCGGCTGGATTCACTTTTATTATATAGAGTTTTTAACTGCACTCATTCCTTCAACAGCCATTTTCTCCATCGCGCTTAGGAAATAAATAACTAGAGCGTATTCCTCTTTGCTATAGAGCATTGAAGGGGAGCCTGAACCCGGCATGAGCGTCTTGTGGCCGGATGTATGGAAGAAGGTCGGCGATGGCTTGTTCGAGCGCCTCCGCTGTTCTTGCTTTGGCGGTGCGGAGCAGATGTTTGAGTTTGGCCCATGCTTTCTCATTCGGGTTGAGGTCGGGTGAGTAGGGCGGCAAGTAGAGCACTTCGGCTCCGACGGCTGCGATTCGTTCGCGAACACCGGTTACCTTATGCGAACTGAGGTTGTCCATGACCACCACATCGCCTGGTCTGAGTGCGGGGCAGAGAACATGGTCGAGGTAAGCAAGGAAGATCTCGGCGTCAGTGGCCGCCTCGATGGTCATGGTGGCGATCATGCCGTTGAGGCTCATCGCACCGAGGATGGTAAAAATCTTCCAGTTTCCCTCTGGCGTGGTTTCATGCACGCGAACACCGCGCGGCGCTCGCGCATAGCGCCGGGTCATCTGGGTTGAGACGCCGCTTTCATCGAGGAAGATCAACTGTTCCGGCGCGATCGACCGGAGCCGGCCGAGGAAGACTTCGCGCCGCTTGCGGTTCTCTTCGGTGTCGCGCTCGACGGCGGGGAGCGACTTTTTTTCAGCCGCAGACCCAGTTCCCGAACCACCCGCCACATCTGTGTCTGGCTAATCGTCACCCCGGTTGTGCGCTCTAGTTCCTCACGCAGTTCACGAAGAACCAGGTCCGGCTTGGCCTTCAGCAACGCCTTCACCTGCACCCGATCCACACGGCTTGGACGCCCATGCCTGCTCTGCGGAGCACGCTCCATCGCACCGCCACGCTGGTGCGCAGCCGATACTTTCCACGCCCACCACACGCTTACGCCGAATCGCTCCGCGAGTTCGCGCAACGTTCCCTTACCCGCCGCATGGGCCTCTAACAACTTCCTCCGCAGATCATCACTGTAAGCACGAGCCATCCTTCCAGCCTGCCCCCAAACCCAGCCGCTGCAAAGAATCAAGCTGTATACCTATAAGGAATACGCTCTAGTGTCCCGAATCTAACGTTCATTACATAACTCCTGTCATCCTGAGCGAGCAAAGCGAGTCGAAGGACCTGCATTTTCTGCAAGACGGGAGCATCTCAGCACCATACAAATAGGCCACGAATTTCAGATTCAACACGCTAGCTTCGATTTTGGATGATCCGCTCATAAATCCGGAGATACTCCTGGGCCGGTTTGTCCCAGGCGAAGTCCTGCGCCATTCCGCGCTGCATCATTTTTGTCCATGCATCCTTGTCGCGAAAGACTGTCAAAGCTCGTTGCAGAGCGTCCAGCAACGCATCGGCGCTATACCCCCAGAACTTGAAGCCATTGCCTCCGCCATCCGGCTGTTCGTCGATTGTGTCTTCGAGTCCACCCGTGGCGCGGACGACAGGAACCGTGCCGTACTTCAGGCTATAAATCTGGTTCAGCCCGCAAGGCTCGTAGCGCGAAGGCATCAGGAACATGTCTGAACCCGCCTCCACTTTGTGAGCGATGACATTGTCGTACTTCACCTGCACCCGCACCTTGGAAGGGTAGCGCTCTGCCATCTCAGTCAGCAGACGCTCGTAATACTCTTCGCCGTTGCCAAGCATCACCAGAACCATATCTTCCTCTACTAGCTTGTCCATGATTTCGACGATAAAGTCGAAGCCTTTCTGCGTAGCAAAGCGCGAGACCACTCCAATCACGGCAGTCTCATCTCCTACGTCCCGCAGTCCAAAGGCATGGAGCAGGTCACGCCTGCACTCTTTCTTCCCTGCCAGATCGTCGGCAGTGTAGTGACCAGCGATGTTCGGATCGATAGCAGGGTCCCACTCTTCATAGTCGACTCCGTTGAGAATGCCAAAGAGATCGCCACTCCGTTGCTGTAAAACACCCTCCAGTCCGTTGCCGAACTCCGGCGTCTTAATCTCTTCCGCATACGTGCGGCTGACTGTCGTCACGGCGTCAGAATAAACGATGCCACCTTTTAGAAAATTGACCTTGTCGTCCTGCTCAAGCTTTTCGAAGGTGAACATATCCCACGGCAGCAGCAGCGTCTCCATCGTCCGCGGCGGAAACCAACCCTGATAGCCCGCATTATGAATGGTCAGCAATGCGGGAACATGCCGCAGCACCGGATCGAAATAATAGGTCGAGCGCAGCAGCACCGCCAGCATCGCCGTCTGCCAGTCGTGCACATGGAAGACGTCCGGGATGCCCAACACCTTCGATGCCTCGATCACAGCGCGGCTCAAAAGTCCAAACCGCTCGGCATTATCTGGATAGTCGCCCGAGGGAGTCGAATAAAAACTCTCGCGATCGAAAAACTCCGGGCAGTCGACAAAGTACATCTGCACGCCCTCCGTCACTCCCCCATCGAGAACGCGGACAAAGCGGTTGTACGACGGATACGGAATGGTCACGCTGTGCAGAACCACCGCAGCGCGCGGCACGGCCTTCGCCACCTGCCGGTAGTACGGAATAAACACGCTGACTTTGTGGCCCAGCTTCACCAGGGTACGTGGCAACGCGCTCACCACGTCTGCAAGTCCGCCAGTCTTCGCCCAGGGAGCGCACTCCGATGCTGCAAATACGATATGCATTCAGTCTTCCTTTATCTTCGCCGCCAAACCGTTAGTCTATACAAAGACCGGCGTGGTCAGACACTCTTCCTTGGATGCACATGAAACGTAAACCAAAATTCGGCCAGAATTTCCTCATCGACGACACCGCCCGCCATGCTATCGTCGATGCCCTCGGCGATCTCCGCAACCGCACGGTCATCGAAATCGGCCCCGGCCACGGCTCCATCACCGAGATCCTCGCGGACCGCTGCCACCGTCTCATCGCGCTCGAGCTGGACCCTGCTCTCGCTGCCGAATTGACCTTCCGCTTCCGCAATCAGCCACAGGTGCAGATCATCCAGGTCGATGTCCTCAAAGCCGACCTCCGCGCTCTCCTCCCCGAAGGCGAGACGGCGGACGTCATCGGAAACCTGCCCTACTACATCACCTCCGACATCCTGTTGAAGCTCTTCGCCGCGGGCAGCGCGGGCATCATCGCCCGAGCCGTTGTCATGATGCAGCGAGAGGTCGCCGACCGCGTCTCCGCCGCACCGGGAGTCCGGGACTACGGCCTGCTCTCCGCCACGGCGCAGATGAACGCGCAGGTAGAACACCTCTTCACGCTGCCGCCCTCAGCCTTCTCGCCGCCGCCCGACGTCTACTCCACGGTGCTGCGCCTTCACTTCGCGCCGCGTTTTGCCGAGTTGGGTGTCGATGCTCCGGGCTTCGATGCCTTCCTGAAGCAGACCTTCGCGCAGAAGCGCAAGACGCTGCAGAACAATCTCCGTGCCGCCGGATACTCTACCGAACAGCTCGCCACAGCATGGCCAGCCAGTATTCCTCCGCTGTCACGCGCAGAGGCGCTGCCGCTGGAGTCACTGGCCCAGCTCTATAAGACGCTGTCACAGATGAAAACTCACTAGGCTGTATCTGATCAATCCGTATTTGCTTCTGGGTACCCCAAGGCTTCAGCCTTGGGTCTCTCAAAGTCACCCAAAAAGCGGGGCTTCAGCCCCCTGGGGTATGTCTTCTTTACGGCAGCATCAGCAGCCAATGGATTCGTCAGACACTGTCTAGTCCCACCCCACCCCAACCGCACGTCATCTCGACCGAAGCGAAGCAAAGTGGAGAGACCCCTGTATTTCGCCCTTCTTCTTGTCGTTGCCTGATCTTCTGACAGCTTTAAACAGGTTCCTTGCAGCCCCGCTATTTATGCGAAGCTGCCGGAGCACTCGGTGCCGAATGCGAAGCCGGAGCAGGTGACGGAGAAGAATAGTGCGGCTGCTGAGGCGGTGGAGCGTAATGAGGCTGAGGAGCATAGTGCGGCTGCGAAGGCTGCGTGTACCGAGGCTGCTGCGGCTGGACATAATGCGGCTCTGCCGGACGCCCCTGCTGCTGCGGTGTCCCCTGCCTCATCTCCTGCTGCGGGCGAACCGAGCGCTGCTCTCCCGACGGCTGAGGCCGCTGTATTTCTCCCGGTCTCATTCCCATCGCTGGGGTTCCCCTCTCAGGCGCAGCGCCGTTGCCCGACCCAGAGCGAACACTCGCTCCGTTCACCGGAAAGTCTCGCCGTAACGATGCGCCAACCGGACGCGTTGTTCCTCTGAAAGCTGCCGAAGCACCTTGAACCGGACGTATCGGCTCCACCATACGTCCTGCAATGGTCCGCATCCCCTGTACCGGACGCACATGCACCGGGTTCTCGATCGGGTGGCCCACATGGATCGGGTGCGCTCTGCCCGGAGCATGCACCGGTATAGACCGGATGCGATAGTTTCGCGGGAAGTTCACGATGTTGATCGCATAGCCTCCGCCGCCGAAGCCCCAGCCGCCAAAGCCGCCGCAACCGATTCCCGGCTGCCATCCCCATCCAAAATCATCCCAGTACGACCAATTGCCGCAGCGATACGGCGTCCATCCCCAGTCATAGCCAGAAGCCCACACATAGCCGCTGCCCGGATACCACACCCAACTCCCGTAGCCATAAGGGTCAAAGCTGGCGTCCATCGCTACATTCGGCTGCCATACCTCGCCCTGACCGGGAACGTTGTACCAACTTCCATTCGCATCCAGATCGGACCAGCCATAGCCAGCCTCGCCCGCATAGCCGCCGCGCACATCGGTCTGGTCCGCCGTTTCACTCGCTGCGGCGGTGTCGCGGTCATCGTTCCACTTGTCCCAAGAGCTTGGCGAAATCTGTTGCGTCAACTGGTAGCGTCCAGCGTCGGCGGCATCTCCGGTCAAGGTCTCACCTGAGTTCAGATTCGTCTTATAGCCTTCTCCACTCGCCGAACCACCGTCCACCTGCGCCGTTCCGTCCAGCACCGATACCACCGCCGGCGGTTTATCCATGTCGATGCGAACCGTCGCGTCCGCGACCGGCGAAATCTGTACTCCACCCGCGTTGATGCTGTAGGCGAATTTCTGCGCTGCGCGCAGTTCGGCGTACATCAGCCCATTCGCCAAGGTAAGGCCGGTGGTCAGATTACCGTTCGCATCCGCGGTCAGCGTCGTCAGTTCCAGCGAGGTATTCGGCGTCAGGCGCACCACGCTGCCGTCTTCGAACTCGATCTCGGCCTGCCCATCCTGGCCCGTCGATACCCTTACGCCTTGCGGCAGCGGCATATTGACCTGTGCCGGATCGCTGCCCGTGTTGTCGATATGGTCGATATTGACGGTGCCCTGCAGGAAGCTCAGCCTGGCCGCGCGGACCTGAGGATTGTCCGCTCGGGCCTCTGCCATACCTCCCGCAAACAGCAGGCAGAACGCCGCCACCATTACCACCCAGCCCATGTACCGTCTACGCTTGTCCATGACAACCTCCAGACAACCTTCAGCCTAAGGTTAGACATTCTTTCTTAACCCAAAGCTTCATATCTTGTTGCTTTCAGCCTGCTCCAGCAATTTGGTTGCCTGTGACCGAACCCGCTGCATCACTGCCCCATCCCCGGCAATCGAGGTCAGTACCGGTGCAATCGTCCCTAACTCTAACGCATGTCCCATCTTGACCGCCTGCACCAGTCCGTTCATCTCCTCATCCAACCCCAGCCGGTCGTAGCGATGCAGAAACTCCAGCCTGCGCCCCTCGTCCAGAGTGAAAGCGATAAAAAGAAAGGTGTCTGTCAGCCCACTTACTTCTTTGTTATCGGAGTAGTTGTAGGTGCACGATCCTGCGCCATCCGCTCCCGCATAACTCAACGTCTTCTTGCCTGTGTTCGCAATATTCTTCGCCTTCGCCTCGCAAGCCATATCAAAATGGGATAGGTCCCGTGCGGCTTTGAAGATCTTCTCAACCGTCGGCGCGGTCAGCTTCAGTGGGCGGTCAATGTGCTTCGGCGAGGCATACTGCACCGCCCCCCTGTCCGCAGGGCTTTCCGCCTCATCCGCCTGATAGCTGCCGGTCCCATCCTCATTGACCAGAAGCGTAAAGCGCGGCACGGGCAGCCCCACTCGCTCAAACTGAAAGCTGACCTCGGCTGGCTTTGCAGCGACCGCGACCTCCGTCCCAGTCGATTGAGCGGCAAGGGCAAGCCCGGAAGAGATCGCCAGCCCAACCCCGACGATCGCCCGTATGGCAAGCCTCATCGACGCACTCCCTGCAGCAGCAGCGTCTGTGCCGTATGGATGTGACAGATCGCAATCGCCAGCGCGTCGGCAGCATCCGCAGAATCGAGCTCGTAGTCGATCTCAAGCAGCCGTTTCACCATGAACTGCACCTGCTCTTTCGCCGCCAGCCCATAGCCGACGACGGAGCTTTTAATCGACAGCGGAGCGTACTCGGCCACCGGAAGACCGCAGGTCGCGGCGGCCAGCATGGCCACTCCCCTCACCTGCCCCAGCTTCAGCGCCGACTTCGCATTAGCGGAGAAGAACACCTCTTCGATGGCGACGATCTCAGGTTGATGTAGAGCTATCAGCCCTGTCAGTTCGCTATAGACCTGCGCCAGCCGTAGCGGGGTCTTCTCTTTCTTGTTCAGCCGAATGGTTCCAGCGGCAAGGTGAACCAACCTGGGCATCCGAGCGTCGCAGTCCACCTCTACCACGCCATAGCCGGTAAACTGCGTGCCGCAATCGATCCCAAACACCCGCATGGGCGAAGTTTACTGCATTTTCACTTACCCGCCAGCTATCGAGGTTGAGTCGATGACTGTCGCCCCACGCCTGATGCCCGCGAAAGATTTCATCAACCAAGCCAGCAATTGGGCAGGCATCCTTTATTTAGTTAAGTACTAAACTATTTAGTCACTCAACTATTTAGTGTTTCAACTATTCAAGTCTGAACTTCCTGCTTCCGACAGGAATGATCCAATAGGCCGAACGTTATCGAGAGATTCCCTCGAGAGGCGAGCTGGCTGTGGCGTATAGTTTGCGCGGCATTCGACCGGAGAGGAACGCCTGCCTCCCTGCCAGCACTGCGTGCTGCATTGCCTCCGCCATCAACAAAGGGTCTTTTGCCTGGGCGATGGCCGTATTCATCAGCACGCCGTCAAAGCCCAACTCCATGGCTACCGTGGCGTCCGATGCCGTGCCGACACCGGCGTCGACTATCAGAGGAACCTCGGTGATGAGCTCGCGGAGGATGCGCAGGTTGGCCGTATTTTGCAACCCGAGACCGCTGCCGATGGGCGCGCCGAGAGGCATCACTGCGGCTGCACCGGCATCGATCAAACGTTTAGCAAAGACAATATCATCAGAAGTATAGGGGAGAACTGTAAAGCCTTCCTTCACCAAAACGCGGGTTGCGTCGAGCGTCGCCTGAATGTCGGGATAGAGGGTCTGCTGGTCGCCGATGACCTCGATCTTGACCCAGTCGGAGAGTCCGACCTCGCGGCCTAGACGCGCGGCGCGGATGGCCTCGTCGGCGGTGTAGCAACCGGCGGTGTTAGGCAGAAGGAAATAGCGTTGCGGATCGATGAAGTCCAGCAGCGACTCGCTGGAGCGATCGAGGTTGACGCGACGCACCGCGACCGTCACCATCTCGGCGCCTGAAGCCTCGATGGCTGCCTGCGTCTCCGGGCCATCCTTGTATTTTCCGGTACCGACGATAAGACGAGACTGAAAGGCTCTGCCAGCGATGACGAGGGGGTTCATATGTCTATTCTAAAGCCGCGCTGCGAAGGAGAGGCAAGCGTTCGAGATAATCCCTTTTTGGTCAGATAGATAACTTATGGCGCTATCGATGACCTTCCTGTGTGGTTCGCAGATGATTTGGCGGTATCTTTCTGGGGGGCATAAAAACCGGTCAATGAAATAAGATTGCAACGACTTCGGCTAAGACGTGCATCCGCCCGCAGATTTCTAAAATAATCAGTCACAGGAAGGGATAAGGTCGGCATTGAATTTACCGCCTGTAGTCCTCAGTACATCTGATTCGGCCTTAAATCGTGCGATCTCGCGAACTATCAGACGGCTGGCACCGTGCCTGATGCTTATGTACGTCGTCTCATTTCTCGACCGCTCGAATATCGGTTTTGCAAAACAGGCGCTGGAGAAATCGGAAGGCATCTCAGAAAGTGTCTACGCATTAGGCGCGGGTCTGTTCTTCATCAGCTATTCGTTATGCGGATTTCCCAGCAACCTGATCCTTCATAAGGTGGGGGCGAAAAGGTGGCTTGCTCTCCTGATGGTGGGCTGGGGAATCGTGTCGATGGCCACCATGTTCGTGAGCGGCGCTACTTCGTTTTACCTGTTACGGCTGTTGCTCGGAGTGTTGGAAGCAGGGTTTTTTCCCGGCGCAATTCTCTACCTGACCTATTGGTTCCCCAACAAGGTTCGTGGGCGCGTTCTTGGACTGTTCTACCTGGGTGTTCCGCTTGCGCTCATAGTGGGCGGACCGCTCTCGGGTCTGCTGCTTGAGATGCGCCCGCTGTTCGGGCTTCAAAGCTGGCAGTGGATGTTTCTGGTGGAAGGCTTCATGGCAGTCGTTCTCGGGCTGGCTGCATTTTGGTATCTGGATAACAGGCCGTCGAATGCCTCATGGCTGCCAGTTGAGGAGAAACAAGCGCTGGCGGATGCATTGGCGCTCGAGGAAGAGGAGCGGCGCTCCGCCGGGCCTGCGAAGCTTCTCCCCATGTTCCGCGATCTTCGAGTTATGCAATTCCTGCTGATCTATACGCTCATTCAGACCAGTACCTACGGGGCAATTTTCTATATTCCTGCGGAGATCTCGGCCCTTCTGCATAAGCCCGTGGGGATTGAAGTCGGCCTGGTTTCGGCCATACCCTGGATCTGCACGCTGGCCGCGGTCTATCTCCTGCCGCGAGCTGCCGATAGGTTCCACAAGCATCGTCAGTTCGCATCGCTGACCATGCTGATTGCGGGGTGCGCAAGTTTTGCATTTCCCACTGCCGGGCCGCGCATAGGACTTGTCACACTTTCGCTTGCGGTGGCTGGCTTTATTGCCGTGCAACCGCTTTTCTGGATGTTTCCAACGGAACATCTGGCCGACCGCGCAGCGGCAGGCGGTATCGCACTGATAGGAATGGGCAATCTGGGCGGATTTCTTGCACCCAACCTGAAAATTTGGGCCGATGAGTATTTTGTCTCACAACATGCAGGCTTGTATCTTCTGGCCGGACTTACGATTTTAAACGCGGGTTTGATCGCACTAGGGAAAAATCGCCGCACAGCTAAAAGCGCAATGTGAAACTGTCATTGGCTACGCTACGGTTCAAATGACAAAACGGCCCGCGCTCGAAAGAGGAGCAGCAGGCCGTTTGGGTGATCTGTTGAGATTGACTTGAGGCGTCCACTTACTCGGACATTGGGCCTCGGCGGAACTGCTGGTTACTGCAAACGCCAGGACTAGAGCAAAGGACGCTCTAAGCCTCAGTCACCTCACGTACGTTGATGCAACTATTACTGTCAATTTTCATAGGCTAGATCATCCTCCTTTCCCGTGTAGGTTGAGGCTACTCCTGGATGGAAACGGAATCAAATCGGAGTCTTTCGTACATCTGGCGGCGGCCATGGAGGCATCGTAAAGACGTTGCATAAATATTTGTAGTGAAAGGTGTTGCGCATGAAAGCTGCAACGATTGTAGGAATTCTCCTGATTATCCTTGGAGTCATCGGCTTCGCCGTCGGCGGCGTCAGCTTCACCCACACGAAGAAGGATGTGGACATGGGTCCACTCCAGATCTCGCATCAATCGAAAGAAACCGTTCCAATCTCGCCGATCCTCAGCACTATTTCACTGATTGCAGGCGTTGGTCTGGTTGTAGTGGGAGCCAAAGCTAAATAGTTGCAGGCTCGCTTCAAAGGTTCATTTTAGGTATGCGCGGACCAGGTCGATTAACTCTTCGCCTAAATCCGGTGTCAGGGGAGCACGTCCGTCTTGCAGAAGATGCAGACGGATGTGGTCTTCGAGCACCTCGGCCATCAGTCCGTTGATACCACCACGGGCGGCGGCCAGCAACATCAGCACGTCCGTGCAGTTGTCCTCGGCAACGAGGGTTCGCTCCACTGCATCCATCTGCCCTCGAATGCGCTTGACGCGGTTCAACAATTTCGTCCGTTCTCTTGAAATTTCCGCCACGTTCGTTCTCCTAAATACCCTAAGGGGGTATACTATCTGGGTTGCGCCGCTTCCGGCAAGCTCTTCCAGAGCGAAAACACACCTTCGGATAGGAAAAAGACAATTTACATGGTGATTCGCACTCCATTCATGGACAGGCTTGAAGATCGAACTTCAATGGCGCGAAAGTTTACTTTGAGTTTCCTGCTTCTGGGATTGCTGCTGATCACTGCTGCGCGTGACGTTGTGGCCCAGCAAGCGGCTGCACTGCTGCCCTCCGAGCCTGCTCCGCAGCGGGATGTCACGCCTGCCCCTGCGAATGCGCCCACTCTGTTTCCACACTCGGACCACTCGCGCTACCTGATCTCCGGTCAGGCGAACATCATCTTTCAGGGACATGGGCCGTTCCACTCGACGTATGAAGGGACGAACAGCTTTCTGAGCCGGGGCGAGTATAAGATCTCGCTGCTGGGAACGCTGTTTCTGGGGGCGCAGCTCAACAAAAACCCGAAGAGCGATACCGACGTGATTCTCGATGTCGAATCGTCAGGCGGCCGCGGCGACAGCGAAGCTCTAGGGTTGGCTGGTTTTACGAATTTGGATGTTGTGAGGAATCCGAACCTGGGCTCGACGCCTTATATTGCACGGGTTCAACTGCACCAGACCGTTGGGCTGAGCAATAAGCTCGTGGACGCCGACCGGACGCAGTTCTCGCTGGCGACCGAGGTGCCGGAGCGGAGGTTGGAGTTCCACGTGGGCTCGATGAGCCTGCCCGACTACTTCGATATCAACAGCATTGGGAGCGACAGCCATCTGCAGTTCCTCAACTGGACTGTCGATAACAGCGGAAGCTGGGACTATGCCGCCGACACGCGCGGCTACACCTATGCCGCCGTGGCCGAGTATGACGACAAAGCCTGGTCGGCGCGCTATGGCGTAGCGCTGATGCCAAAGGTAGCTAACGGCGTCGATCTCGATTGGAGCCTGCGCCGGGCCAGCGGACAGAATATGGAGTTTGAGCTGCGGAAGTCGCTGCTGGGTAGACTGGTCAGCCCGGACCGCAAAGGGACGATCCGCGTGCTGAGCTTTGTGAATCATGCCCACATGGGGCTTTATCGCGATGCCGTGAAGGCTTATCTCGATGGCATCGACAAGAAGCCCACGATCACGCTGCATGAGAAAGATGGCGAGGTTAAGTACGGCTTTGGATTGAATGCAGAGCAGGAGTTGACGCAGAATCTGCGCGTCTTTACTCGCGTTGGATGGAACGAGGGTCAACATGAGTCGTTTGCCTATACCGAGGTCGACCAGACAGTGGAGTTCGGCGGAGATTACTCGGGAAGGGCGTGGGCACGGCCGAACGACAAGATCGGCCTTGCGTTTGTAAGCAATGCGATCAAGCGCGACCACCAGAATTATCTGCGCCTCGGCGGTCTGGGTTTTCTGCTTGGCGATGGCAACCTGAACTACGCTCGCGAGGACATTCTGGAGGGCTACTACAACGTTCATGCGTGGAGAGGCGTTTATTACGCGCTGGATACGCAGTTTATCGACCATCCGGGCTACAACAAGGACCGGGGGCCGGTGCTGGTGTCGGCGTTGCGGATGCATGTGGATTTTTAGACTCGCCGTATACTTCTGGCGTGACTCCACTTATCGCGTACGAAGCCGTGGGATTTTTCCTGGGCCTGATCTTTGGCAGCTTTTTGAATGTCTGCATTGCACGTCTTCCACAGGGCAAGTCGGTCGTCCATCCACGCTCACAGTGTCCCAATTGCGGAGCTGAGATTCGCTGGTACGACAATGTTCCGGTGTTGAGCTGGCTGCTGTTGCGTGGCCGCTGCCGCGACTGCAAGCACGCGATTGCGCTGCACTATCCGCTGGTGGAGATTGGACTGGGGTTGTGGTTTATGGCGCAGGCGGCGGATATTTACATGCTGCTTTATTTTTCCAAATCGCATGATCTGGTGTCGGATGTGATTGTGCATGTTGGCGTTGCGTTGCTTGGGTTTCTGCTGATCGGGTTGATGGTGATGGACTGGCAGACGCAGTTGCTTCCCGATGTCTTTACGCTGGGGGGCATCGCGGTTTCGTTCCTGCTGACCTGTACGCGGGCGATCTTTCTCGCGCCAAACGAGGACGACGTGATTCTGCACAATCAGCAGATTCAGATCAGCAGCCCGGGGAGCTCGGCTGGACAGGGAAATGTGTTTCTCACCGGGCCAGAGAGATTGCTGGGAGAGTGGCTGCTGGCGGTTTCCGTGGCTGTGGTGATTCTGTTAGTCGTCCGCTGGCTGTACCGGGTGCTACGACACCGCGAAGGCATGGGGCTGGGTGATGTAAAGCTGTATGGTTTGCTGGCTGCGTTTCTCGGCTTCTGGCCAGCTACGCTTGCGCTGTTTTTGGGGGCACTCCTGGCGAGTGCCTATGCTGTCGTTCTGCTGGCGCGAGGCAAGGCTAGAGGAGCGTCGAAACTTGCCTTTGGGAGCTTCCTTGCAGCGGGCGGATTGATTGCGGCGCTTTACGGCGAAAAGCTGATTAATGCATACAAAACACTGCTCTAAATGTGCAACCGAATACCGTCAACAACTTGACACTTGACCGTCGCAATCTTAGAGTCGAAGATGGCCATGCAAAGTTACCCCTACATATGGAATTACCTTCCCCTGGCGCTGCAGATCCTGGTCGCGCTGGGTGTTGCCTGTGGCATGGTTGGGGTTTCATTCCTCATCGGCAAACATAAAAATTCACGTACCAAAGCCGGCGCTTACGAGTGCGGCATGGACCCCATAGGCGATGCACGCGGACGCTTCTCGGTCCGCTTCTACATGGTCGCGATGCTCTTCATCCTGTTCGATGTCGAAGCGGTCTTCATGCTTCCCTGGGCGGTCATCTTTCGCAAACTTCCGGCGATTACCGGCTCGCGCATGTTCGGCTTCTACGAGATGCTGGTTTATATCGGCTTTGTAGGTGTCGGCCTCTTCTACGTCTGGAAGAAGGGCGTTCTGGACTGGTCCAACGATAAGGGAGATCTCTAATGGACGCCGTACTGAATGGCACCGAGGCCGTATTTGCGGCCCATGCCGATAACGCGGCGGTCAAGGCACTGTCGGATCTTGCGACAGACGCTAAATTCGATCGCGAAGAACTTACGATTACGGTTGCGCGCGAGAACGTCATCGCTGCGTGCAAAGCCGTCAGGCAGGCGGGTTACACCTTCCTCGAAGATGTAACCGCCGTCGACTGGTATCCCTCGGAGCCGCGCTTCCAGATCACGTATCACATCCTGTCGATGTCGCTGAAGGCTCGTGTTCGCCTTGTTGTCGGCCTCAGTGAGAGTGATGCGGTGATCGACAGCATCGTTGGCGTATGGCCTTCGGCCAACTTCTATGAGCGCGAAGTCTTCGACCTCTTCGGCGTCCGCTTCAGCGGCCACCCCAACCTCCGCCGCATCATGATGCCCGAAGACTGGCAGGGGCATCCGCTGCGTAAGGACTATCCCGTGGAGGGATATCGCTAATGGCTCCCGTTGCTGCTCCCGACATGCTGAACCCCGGCGTTGAAGACGTTGTCGCCGATAGAAATCGCCACCAGGGCGTGCCCCCTCCGCAGGACCAGACCATGGTTATCAACATGGGGCCGCAGCATCCTTCGACGCATGGCGTGCTTCGTCTGGTGCTGGAGATCGATGGCGAGTCCGTCGTCTCGCTGGCGCCGGATATTGGCTACCTGCACACCGGCATCGAGAAGACCTGCGAGGCCAAGTTCTATCAACAGGTCGTGCCGCTGACCGACCGCATCGACTATCTCTGTCCCATGACCAACAACCTCGCCTACTGCCTCGCTGTAGAGAAGTTGCTTGGTCTCGAAATTCCTGAGCGCGCGCAGTATCTCCGCGTTCTGCTTAACGAACTCACCCGCATCCAATCGCATCTGGTCTGGCTTGGTACCCACGCCATGGACATTGGTGCGCTCACCGTCTTCCTTTACTGTTTCCGCGAGCGCGAGGACATTCTCCGCATCTTTGAGAGCGTGTCCGGCCAGCGCATGATGACCAGCTACTTCCGCATCGGCGGCCTCAGCCTGGAACCGCCGCTGGACTTCTACAAACAGGTTCAGGACTTCCTGAACATCATGCCCGGCAGGATCAAGCAGTACGAAGATCTGCTGACCGGCAATCCTATCTGGATGGGACGCCTCAAGGGCATCGGCCATCTCTCGGCAGCCGACGCGATCGCGTTGGGAGTGACCGGGCCTCCGCTGCGCGCCTCCGGCGTCGATTGGGACCTGCGCCGCGACATGCCATACAGCGGCTACGAGAAATTTCAGTTCAAGGTTCCGGTCTCGAACGACTGCGATGTGTGGGCACGTTATGTCGTCCGCATGGAAGAGATGTACGAGTCGGTGAAGATCTGCCAGCAGGCGCTCGATGGTCTGCCCGAAGGCCGCATCGTTGCTGACGCGCCGAAGATTATCCTGCCTGACCGCGAACAGATGAAGACGCAGATGGAGGCGTTGATCCATCATTTCAAGATCGTCACCGAAGGCTTTGGCGTTCCGGCTGGCGAGGTCTTTCAGGCTGTCGAATCGCCGCGCGGCGAGATGGGCTACTACGTCGTTTCGGACGGCACGGCCAAGCCTTATCGCGTCCACATGCGCAATCCTTCTTACGCTACATTGCAGGCCCTCGAGACGATGTGCAAAGGCAGATTGCTTGCCGACGTTGTGGCAGTTATCGGCTCCATCGACATTGTTCTTGGAGAGATTGACCGATAAGAAAGCGTTTCAGCAAGTTTGCTTTTTGTATTGAGGTAAGTTTTGACCAACGAACGTATCGACAGGGAACTCTGGACATCGTTCGCATCACTGATCAGAAGCTATGGAGCGGCACACGGGCTGAACAGCCGCCACCAGGCAGTCGTTGAAGTGGGGAGTGACCTCATCCTGCTTCGCGTCGGAACACGCTGGCTACGCTTCACGCCCAGCGAGATGATCGAAGACAACAACCGCACGGTGCCGTTCCGTCTGAACCATGATGGGACCGCCACGATCGGTGAAGTAACCGAAGAGATGGACCTTGCCGCCGAAAGGCTGGCGCGGGAGATGATGCAAAGTGAGTGAAGTCGCCAATACGATTTTTTCCCCGGAGCTGGCAGCGCGCTTCGACCACCTCGTCACCATTTATCCGATGCGGCGTTCGGCGCTCGTCCCTATGCTGCTTTACGCGCAGGACGAGATCGGCGCTATCTCGGACGCCGTCGTCACCGAGATAGCGCAGCGCATTGGGTTGCTGGAACTCGAAGTTCGCAACGTGCTCAGCTACTACTCGATGCTGCGCACCAAGCCCGCAGGCAAGTACAACTTGCAGGTCTGCACCAACATCAGCTGCATGTTGCGCGGCGGCTACGAGATTCTCGACCACTGCAGGGCCAAGCTCGGCATTGGACACAAAGAGGTCACACCCGATGGTGTCTTCTCGCTGGAAGAGGTCGAGTGCATCGGTGCCTGCTGCTGGGCTCCCGCCATGCAGGTCAACTACGACTTTCACGAGAACCTCACCACCATCAAGGTCGACGAGATCATCGAAACCTATCGCGCGGGCCTGGGAAAGGACGTCAAATAATGCCTACCCTCGTCTCTCATCCCGATGAAGTCAAGGTAATCTCCCGCCGTTTCGGCCAGGGCGCAGCCAATATCGACAAGTACCTTGAACTCGATGGCTACAAGGCCGTCCAGCAGGCGATTGACGAAGGCCCGGAGTGGATCATCAACACGATGAAGGCCTCGGGCCTCCGTGGACGCGGCGGCGCGGGCTTCCCTACCGGCCTGAAGTGGTCGTTTGTGCCCAAGCAGTCGGAGAAGCCTAAGTATGTTCTGGTCAATGGCGACGAGTCCGAGCCCGGCACCTGCAAAGACCATGTGATCTTCCGCGAAGATCCTCATGCCGTCATCGAAGGCACCATGATCGCCGGGTTGGCCATCGGCTCAAAGCTTGGATTCATCTATCTTCGCGGGGAGTACCGCTATCTGCTCAAGATCGTCGAGAAGGCAGTCGCTGACGCCTACGCTCGCGGCTTCCTGGGCAAGAACATCTTCGGCACCGGCGTCGACTTCGACATCATCACGCAGACAGGCGCGGGCGCATACGAGGTCGGCGAAGAGTCGGCCCTGATGGAGTCGCTCGAAGGCAAGCGCGGCGTTCCGCGCATCAAGCCTCCCTTCCCTGCTGTCGTCGGTCTCTATGGCGGACCAACGGTCATCAATAATGCCGAGACCATTGCCAATGCCCCGCACATTCTTCTGATGGGCGGCGAGGCGTTTGCGAAACTCGGCACCGAGCGCAATGGCGGCACGCGCCTCTTCGGGATCAGCGGGCATGTCGAGCGTCCCGGCGTCTATGAACTGCCTATGGGCTATAGCCTTCGCAAGGCGATCTATGAGGTCGCGGGCGGCATCAAGGACGGCAAGAAGTTGAAGGCCGTCGTTCCCGGAGGAGCTTCGTGCCCGGTTCTCACCGCAGACGAGATTGATGTGGGCCTCGACTTCGACCAGATGGCGAAGGCCGGGACCATGCTTGGATCGGGCGGAATCGTCGTCCTCGATGAGAGTGTCTCCATCGTGGAATTCGCGCTTCGCACCATCGCCTTCTATCAGCATGAATCCTGCGGATGGTGCATTCCCTGCCGCGAAGGCACGGACTGGATCAAGAAGACATTGACCCGCGTCTACAACGGCGGCGGCAACAAGAAAGACGTCGATAACGTGCAGTATCTCGCCGAAAACATGATGGGCCGCACCTTCTGCCCGCTTGGTGATGCTGCAGCGATGCCGACACTTGGATTCGTGAAGAAGTTCCGCAAGGAATTTGAAGACTATATCGAAGGCCACAAGGCCGGAACCCCCATCATCACCGTGCAGGAGTTGGTGGGAGCAGGACATTGAACAAGCGGTTACCGCAACTGATCTGGGTACTCGTCGTGCTGGTACTTTTGGTCGGAGTTCTGAGAATAGTAATGACTGGCTCACACCGGAGCGCAGATCAGAAGATTTTGATTGAGAAGTCAAAGCAGAGGAATTGAAGATGGCTGACGTAACTTTTACCGTAGACGGCAAGAAGCTCACCGCACCAGCAGGCACATTGCTCATCGATGCCTGCAAGTCTGCCGGCATCGAGATTCCCGCCTTCTGTTACTATCCCGGTCTCTCGCTTCAGGCTGCCTGCCGCATGTGCGTCGTACGCATCGAGAAGGTGCCCAAGCTGCAGACCGCCTGCACCACGCCCGTAGCCGAGGGCATGATCGTCGCCACCGAGACACCTGAGATCGCGCAGGCGCGCAAGGCCACTCTGCAACTGCTGCTCGGCAACCACCCGCTCGACTGCCCTGTCTGCGATGCCGGTGGCGAGTGCGAGCTGCAGGACATGACCTTCAAGTACGGCGCGGCTGACAGCTTTTACGCCGAGCCCAAGAACCACCGCGAGGAGCAGAAGTGGTCGCCGGTCGTTTACTTTGACCGCCCGCGCTGCATCCTCTGCTATCGCTGCGTGCGCATGTGCGGCGAGGGCATGGACGTCTTCGCGCTCGGCATCCAGAACCGTGGCAGCTCCTCAGTCATCGCTCCCAATCTTCCCGCTCATATGTCGCCCGATGATCTCGCCCATGTCGATTGCGAGCAGTGCGGCATGTGCATCGACGCCTGCCCCGTCGGCGCGCTGACCAGCGGAACCTATCGCTATAAGACGCGTCCGTGGGAGATGAACCACGTCGCCACCACCTGCACCCACTGCGGCGATGGCTGCAAGACGACGCTTGGCGTTCGCAGCACGTCCGACGGCTCGGAGATTGTGCGCGGCGATAACCGCGATAAGAGCGGCATCAACGGCGACTTCCTCTGCAACAAGGGCCGCTATGCCTTCGACTTCGCCAACAACGACGACCGCATCACCCAGCCGCTGGTTCGCCAGTCGAACGGAGAGTTCAAGCCGGTTAGCTGGGAAGAGGCATTCGACCACGTCGGCAAGCGCCTCCGCGAACTTCGCGATACGCGCGGCGGCAAGAGCATCGGCGTTATCGGCGGCAACCGCCTGACCAACGAGGAAGCTTACCTTCTCCAGAAGTTTGCCCGTACTGTTCTCGGCACAAACAACATCGATCATCACCGCACGGCCGATTATGTATCCTTCGCCCAGGCGCTTGTGGAACAGACGAATCGCACCGCTTCCCTGCGCGATACGCTCACCGCTCCCGCGATTCTGCTGGTAGGAGGCGATCCGACGAATCAGGCTCCGGGAACGGCGTGGAATATTCGCACCAACGTTCGCAATAACCGGGCGCGGCTCTACGTCGTCAACTCGGCTGAGATCAAGCTGCGCCGACAGGCTAAAGCTTTTGTGCGGCTCGCTCCGTTCGGCTATGGCGCACTGGCTGGCTATCTCGCAGGAGACAATGCGGCAGGATCGAGCGCCGTCTCCGATGTGAATGCTCTGAGTGCCTTCCGCGACACCGTCAAGGCAGAAGAGAACCTGCTGATCCTTATAGGTTCCGAGCTGCGCGGTACAGAGTTGAAGAAGCTCATCAATTTCGGCCTCAGCATTCCTGGCGCGAAGTTCGCCCTGCTCTCCGATTATGCGAACTCACGCGGCGCGGCAGACATGGGCCTGCTACCGGATATGCTTCCCGGCTACACTGCGGTGGCGGGCAACAGTACCTTCGCCGAGTACAACGCTCCCGCAGAGGCTGGCCTCGACATGGTCGAGATCTTCGACGCAGCTGGTCGCGGCGAACTCTCTGCACTCTATGTCGTCGGCTCCAACCCGGTGGCACGCTACAGCGTCGATCCTGCCGCGCTCAAGAACACCTTCGTCGTGGTGCAGGAGATGTTCCTCACCGAGACCGCCGCGCTCGCAGACGTCATCCTTCCCGCCGCGAACCTCTACGAGAAGTCCGGCTCTGTCACCAACAGCTATGGCGATCTGCAGCAGGTCAAGAAGGCCGGCGACCGCGCCGGCGTTCGCAGCGACTTCGAGATGATCGTTCGCATCGCCGACAAGATGGGCGCGGAGATGCGCAAGCTTGTTCCTTTCGGCAAAGGTCTTCGCGCCGACATGGGCCAGTCTCGCGGCGCGCAGTCGGGCGAGGCAGACCGTCACGCAGTATGGCTGACGGCCAACAACCTCGAGCCCAAGCTCAGCCCGTTTGATTCCTACGCTATTCTCGATGAGATTCAGCGTCTCGTTCCCGGCTACAACCTGCTGCGTCTCCAGCTTCTCTCGGGCAACGATCAGCATCTGCAGCCTGCTGCATCGGGGCTGGTTCAGATCGGAATCCAGACAGCCCGCCGCGATCTGGTCCTGCCCGCAAACGACACCCTCTTCACCTCCGGAACGCTTGGCCGCTACTCCGCCATGCTGAACGATGTGCAACAATTCCAGGCCAACCAGCCCCTCATTCAAATTCAAGCCGCCGACTAGGAGCGCAACCCGACACCGTGAGCCATCTCAGTCCGTTCCAGACATTTCTGCTGCTCAGCATCGTTAAGGTCCTCGTCGTCTTCGTCATCACACTGACGGCGGTGGCCTACACGGTGCTGCTGGAGCGCAAGGTTCTCGGCCACATGCAGAACCGCTGGGGTCCTTCCCGCGTTGGACCGTTTGGCCTTCTGCAGCCGCTCGCCGACGGCATCAAACTCTTCCTCAAGGAAGACCTGCTGCCCATGGCGGCGGAGCGTCCTCTGTTCATCGTCGCGCCCATCATCGCGCTGACCTGTGCGCTGGTCTCGATCGCCGTCGTCCCCTTCGGCGCGGCCCACCATATCTATGCCAACGGCATCGGCGTGGATATGTTCGACATCTCCAACATTAACATCGGGCTGCTTGTCATCCTCGGCATTACCTCTATCGGTGTCTATGGCATCGCGCTCTCGGGTTGGTCGTCGAACAATAAATTTTCGCTGCTTGGTTCTCTGCGCGCTACCTCGCAGGTCATCAGCTACGAGCTTGCCCTCGGCCTTTCGCTGGTCGGCGTGGTTCTTCGCGCCCAGTCACTGAACCTGCGCACCATCGTCGACAGTCAGTCCGCACACGGTCTGCTTTCGTGGAACTTCTTCGGCGGCTTCCAGTTCGTGGCCTTCTTCATCTACCTGATGGCGGCATACGCCGAGACCAACCGCTCTCCTTTCGACCTTCCTGAAGCAGAGTCGGAGCTGGTCGCCGGGTATCACACCGAGTACAGCTCCATGAAGTTCGCCATGTTCTTCATGGCCGAGTACGCCAACATGATTACCGTAAGCTGCGTGGCCACGCTCATGTTCTTCGGCGGCGCGTCCAGCCCGCTCGGTCATCTGCTTCCCGCGAACTTCGGCGGCCCAATCCTTACAGCGATCTTTCCTGTTCTCTGGTTCGTCGCCAAGGTCTTCGCGTTCCTTCTACTTTACATCTGGGTACGCGGCACGCTTCCTCGTTTCCGTTACGACCAGCTCATGAGTTTTGGCTGGAAATTTCTGCTTCCTCTGGCGATGGCGAACATTATCATCACCAGTCTCGTCCTTGCGCTGCACGGCTAGTCTCACCGTCGTGCAGCTTTACAATCGGCAGGTAGCCAAAAGCTTCTGCTCTGTTATCTAGTGATTCAGGAAAGACTTGAGCGGTTCATCATGCAACTGGCACTTTTCATAATCTTTGGCGCGCTGGCCGTAGCGGGAGCACTCAATCTCCTGCTGCAACGTCACCCCATCAACAGCGCTCTGTCGCTCGTCGTTGTGATGATGTCGCTCGCCGTCCTTTACTGGTCACTCGGGGCCGAGTTCCTCGCTGCCGCGCAGGTCATCGTCTACTCCGGCGCCGTCATGGTGCTCTTCGTCTTCGTCATCATGCTGCTCAACGCGGGCGAAGAAGAACGCACCAACGGCAGTCGGGCAGCCTATATCGTCGGCATCCCTGGCGCTGCCGCCATCTTCTGCCTGCTCAGCTTCGTCTTCCTGTCGGAGCAGAAGGCGCTCGGCGTGGCCAATCTTGGCGGTCATCTCGACAACGGCCTCAACAACATCGCCGAGATCAGCCAGGTGCTGTTCACGAAACAGCTTCTTCCCTTCGAAGTGACCTCGATCCTCATCCTCGTCGCCATTCTCGGCGCCGTCGTTCTAGCGCGCAAGGAGGAGCAATAAGCCTATGGCCGCACAAGTTCCCACCGCCTATTACCTTGTTCTCGCCGCCATCCTCTTTTCTATCGGCGTTGGCTCTTTTCTCATCAAGCGCAACATTATCACCATCTTTATTTCGATTGAGTTGATGCTCAACGCTGTCAACTTAACCTTTGTCGCCTTTGCGCACCAATGGCACCAGATCAGCGGCCAGATCTTCGTCTTCTTCGTGATGGTCGTCGCCGCCGCTGAAGCCGCCGTTGGCCTTGCCATCATCATCGCCATCTTCCGTACCCGCCAGACGCTGAACGTCGACCAGATCGACCTGATGAAACTATGAGCCCTCAGACTTCCATGATTCCCGCCTGCTATCTCTGGCTGATTCCGCTGCTTCCCTTCATTGGCTTCCTGATCAACGGAACCCTTGGCCGCAAGCTGCCGCGCGCCGCCGTTACCGCCGTTGCGCTGTTCTTCACTGCAATTCCCGCTGCCATCGTCGCGTGGCTGTGGTCGGTCATGACGTCTGCCAATGCTCCGGAGGCGATTCATGCCGTAAGCCGTCCGTGGATCGCGATCTCGGGCTTTCAGGTCAACTTCGACTTCACCGTCGACCACCTTACGCTGATCATGCTCGGCGTCATCACTGGTGTCGGCTTCCTGATCCATCTTTACTCCGCCGGATACATGGCGCACGAAGAGGGTTACTGGCGCTTCTTCGCCTACCTCAACCTTTTCATGTTCTTCATGTCGGTGCTGGTGCTCTCGAGCAGCTTCCTTCTGCTCTTCGTCGGCTGGGAAGGTGTCGGTCTCGCTTCTTACCTGCTCATCGGCTTCTACTTCAAGAAAGACTCGGCAGCTAACGCCGGTAAAAAAGCGTTCATCGTCAACCGCATCGGCGACTTCGGCTTTCTTCTGGCGATGTTCCTGATCGTCGCCCACTTCGGCAACCTCAACTTCACGGATGTCTTCGCTTCCATCTCCCAGCATCCCGAGTGGCACGGTGGCTTCCTCACCGCCATCGCGCTTCTGCTTGTAGTCGGAGCCACCGGAAAGTCAGCGCAGATTCCTCTCTACATCTGGTTGCCTGACGCGATGGAAGGCCCAACGCCAGTCTCCGCACTCATTCACGCTGCAACGATGGTCACGGCCGGCATTTACATGGTCGCCCGCTGCCACACGTTGTTTGATCGTTCTCCCTATGCGCTCACTGTAGTCGCTATCATCGGTGCAGCGACGGCGATCGTAGCCGCCTCGATCGGCATGGTGCAGCACGACATCAAGCGCGTGCTCGCCTACTCCACTGTCTCGCAGCTCGGCTATATGTTCCTCGCCTGCGGAGTCGGAGCTTATGCTGCTGGCATCTTTCATCTGCTCACGCATGCCTTCTTCAAGGCGCTGCTCTTCCTCGCTGCCGGTTCGGTGATTCACGCTCTCTCAGGCGAGCAGGACATGCGCAATATGGGCGGCCTGCGTAAGCGCATCCCCGTCACCTTTTGGACGATGACCTCGGGCGTCTTCGCCATCGCCGGAATCTGGCCCTTCGCAGGGTTCTTTTCGAAGGATGAGATTCTGTACCAAACCTTCATCTCTGACAACCCCATCGGCAAGCTGTTGTGGCTCGTCGGTCTCGTCACTGCAGGCATGACATCGTTCTACATGTTCCGTCTCTGGTTCAAGACCTTCTTCGGCGAAGAGCGATTTAAAGAGGCACCGCACGACGCGCATGGCCACGATAGTCACGCCTCCCACGGGGTTCACGAATCGCCCTGGGTCATGCTGCTTCCGCTGGTCGTTCTGGGCATTCTCTCGCTGGTGGGCGGATGGGGTCACGTCGCGTTCGGCAACTTCCTCGATCCCGTCTTCGGAGTTCCGGTTGAAGCCGCCACGGCGGCGAGCCACGGCCTCGAACTTACCCTGGTCGCTATCTCATTGCTGGTCGTAGCCACCGGGTTCTTCTTCGCGTGGTTCTTTTATTATAAGAAGCCCGGCACCGCCGGAGCGCTTGCCCTCAAGGTCAAGCCGCTCTATTCGCTGGTTGAGAACAAGTATTGGGTCGACGAGTTCTATGGCTTCATCGTCACTGGCCTGCTTATGTTTACACGCATGATTCTGGCTGGCCTTGTCGATACTGGTCTGGTTAACGGTTCGGGAGCGCTCGCAGGAGCTACCACCCGAGGCCTCAGCACAGTTACCCGCCGGGTTCAGTCCGGCAACATTCGCTCCTATGCCGGATGGCTCGCGCTAGGCGCCGCCGCCGTCCTCGCCGTCATGATCTTCGGACGCTCGCTCTGGGTGCACTAAAGGAAACGATTAAAACCCGATGAACATAGACCACTCCATCCTGACCATCCTCATCCTCGTCCCGCTCGCCGGCGCGATCCTGCTGGCGCTGCTGCCGGACAAGGGCAAGCTGATGCAGTGGGGCGCCCTCGCCATCACGCTCATCACTTTCCTGCTTACGCTGCATCTTCCCTTCCACTACGACTACGGCGCAGCATCGGGGACCTTTCAGTTCGCGACCAATGTTCCTTGGATCACGTCTCCTGCCATCCGCTACCACCTCGGCGTCGATGGCCTTTCGATGTGGCTGGTGGTGCTCACCGGCATTCTCGCCCCGCTTGGTGTCCTCGTCTCGTGGCGCGCCATCGACACTCGCAAGAAGACCTTCTACGTCCTCTTCCTGCTGCAGCAGGTCGCTATGATCGGCGTCTTTGTCTCGCTCGACCTCTTCCTCTACTACGGCTTCTGGGAGCTCTCGCTCATCCCGATGACGCTCTTGATCGCCACCTTCGGCCGCACTGAAAACCGCCGCCGCGCCGCGATCAAGTTCTTCCTCTACGCCTTCATTCCCTCGGCGATTCTGCTTGTAGGCATCCTGTGGCTCTATGCCCGCACCGGCACATTCGATCTGCCGCGGCTGACGCAGCTTGCCGCCGCGCACAGCATCTCCGGCAACTCCAGCGCACTCTGGCTCTGCTCGCTGGCCTTCCTGGTCGCGTTCGCGGTCAAGGTCCCGGTCTTCCCATTGCACGGCTGGCTCTCCGACGCCGTCTCTGAAGCCCCGACCGCCGCAGTCATGGTGCTCGCCGGTAAGCTCGGCCTCTACTCCATCCTGCGGTTCTCCTTCAGCATCTTCCCCGAGCAGTCGCACCGCATCGCTCCCCTGATGCTTGCCTTAGGAGCCATCGGCATCGTCTATGGGGCGCTGCTTGCGCTGGTCCAGAAGGACCTCAAGCGCCTCGCTGCCTACGCTACGCTCAGCGCTGTCGCTTTCATCGTCCTCGGCATCTTCAGCTTCACCATCTCCGGCCTCGACGGCGGCATCTTCCACATTCTCAGTGAGAGCCTCTCCGGCGCAGCCTTCTTCATGCTGCTGGGCATCCTCTACGAGCGCTACGGAACCTACGACATGCGCGAGTACGGCGGCCTCGCCGGTAAGCTCCCCTGGATGGTGACGATGTTCGTCATCACCACGCTCTCGCTGGTTGGCCTGCCAATGCTCAACGGCTTCGTCGGCGAGTTTCTCATTCTCTCCGGCTCCATGCAATCCGTCTTCGCGCACCACATGGTGTGGACGGTCCTCGCCACGACCGGCGTCATCCTTAGCGCGTCCTATATGCTCTGGATGATCCAGCGCGTGTTCTACGGCGACCTCGGCATCAAGTCTGAGAACGTAAAGGGCTGGGACCTCGATGCCCGCGAGCATCTCGCGATGTGGCCTCTGGTCATTCTCTTCCTCATCATGGGCGTCTCATCTCCCATCTGGCTCCGCGCCATCGATGCAGCCGGAACCCGTATTGCCGCTACACAATCTTCTCAAGCCAGCACCGAAACCCAGACACTGCAAGCTCAGCCCCACGTACAAATCACGAGGGCCTCGGCCAGCACGGAGGCCAAATAATGTCCCCGAATATCGTTGCTCTTCTGCCTGAGTACATCCTCACCATCGTCGGCGTGCTGATCATGCTCGCCGAGCCCTTGCTTCCCCCAGGCGTAAGCCGCAAGCCGCTGGGCTGGCTCGCCATCCTGGGTACGCTGGGCGCCGGCTTTGCTGGTTGGTATCAGCTCCACCTCGGTACCATCACAGCCTTCTCCAACAGCATCCAGATCGACGCCTTCTCCGTCTTCTTCCATCTGCTTATCTCGGCTATCGTTCTGGTCACGCTGCTGATCTCGCTCGACTACTTTGAAGGCAACGCCAGCCACTCCGGCGAGTACTTCGCGCTCATCGTGTTCAGCGCCGTTGGCATGATGCTGATGACCTGCGCGACAGAGCTGCTTGTCGTCTTCGTCGGCCTCGAGATCTCGTCGATCGCGACCTACATCATGTGCGGCTTCCGTAAAGGCAGTGCGGCAGGCGCGGAGTCGTCGATCAAGTACTTCCTGCTCGGCTCCTTTGCCACGGCCTTCTTCCTCTACGGCATCGCGCTGGCCTTCGGCGCCACGGGTTCCACCTCAATCGCTGCAATCGCTCAGGGTCTCGGCACCACGACCACGCCGCGCATGGCCTTCCTTGCCCTTGCCATGATCCTTATCGGTCTTGGCTTCAAGGTCTCCGCCGCGCCCTTCCATGTATGGACGCCTGACGTCTACCAGGGAGCGCCCTCCCCGATCGTCGGCTTTATGTCCACCGCGCCCAAGGCAGCCGCGTTCGCTGTTCTGCTGCGCATTACCTTCTCCGCCTTCGGCTCCATGGAGCATCGTTGGGCCGTCCTGTTGTGGATTCTCGCTGCTCTGTCGATGACCGTCGGCAACCTCGGCGCATTGCTTCAGCGCGACGTCAAGCGCATGCTGGCCTACTCCAGCATCGCCCACGCCGGGTACATCCTCGTCGCCTTCACTGCGCTTCGAGCGGACGGCATCGCCGCAGCCTGCTTCTACACCGCCAGCTACGCCGCCATGCAGATTGGCGCCTTTGCCGTCATCACCCAGGTCACCGGCTACAACGAGCAGATTCGCACCACCGACGACTACACTGGCCTTGGCCTGCGCCGTCCGATCCTGGCTGCGTTCCTTGCCCTGTTCCTGATCTCGCTGATCGGAATTCCCTTTACCGGCGGCTTCTTCGGCAAGTTCTACGTCTTCTCCGCCGCCATCCACGCCAACCACGTATGGCTCGCCGTCATCGGCCTGCTCAACAGCGGCGTCGCCTGCTTCTATTATCTCCGCCTGCTGGTCGCGCTCTACTCCCGTCCTGTCACCGAGACCGCACAACCCACCGAGGGCCGCAGCCTCAGCATTCCGGCTGGTGTGGGATTGACCCTTGCCGCCGCGGCTACCCTGGTGCTCGGAATCCTTCCGGGGCACTTCCTCAATCTCGCCCAGCGCGCCAGCGCCAGCACACAGTCGGCACCGGTTCCCGCAGCAGCACGGGTTGTAATTTCACAGCAGTAGACTTTCCTTTTCTGCCCAATCGCCTCTTCAGCGCATCACGCTCTATTCACCGAGCATGATGCGCTGAATGCATTGTGCCCTTCCCGTAGCTCCGTCGCACGCAATCAGCGCGGCGCACATCTTCGGATTCCCCTTAGCCGCCTCGAACTTGCCAGGCATTCCGGTAAGGAAGCGGCTAAGGACAAGCTCTTTTTCGACTCCGATGACGGAGTCGTAGGGGCCGGACATGCCTACGTCTGTTTGATAGGCTGTGCCACCGGGGAGGACACGCTCGTCGGCGGTGGGGATGTGGGTATGCGTTCCAAGGACAGCCGTGACGCGGCCATCAAGATACCAGCCCATCGCTACCTTCTCGCTGGTGGTCTCGGCGTGCAGGTCGAGGAGGATCACCTTGGCGGTGAGCTTCGAGATAATTTCGTCGGCCTTGCGGAAGGGGTCGTCGCAGGAGGACATGAAGACCCTGCCCTGCAGATTCAGGACGGCGTAGCTCTGCCCATTGCCTAGCTCGCCCTGGTAGACACCGAAGCCGGGCGTTCCCGCAGCGTAGTTAGCGGGGCGAATGATGCGGCGGTTGCGCGAGTGCGAGTCCGCCGGAACGGCCATGTACTCGAAGATCTCTTTTTTGTCCCAGATATGGTTTCCGGTAGTGATGACGTGAGCGCCGAGGTCGAACAGCTCTTCGGCGATGGAAGGAGTGATGCCGAAGCCGCCAGCTGCGTTTTCGCCGTTGATGACCAGCAGATCGACGGCATTGGTTTCGAGGACGTGGGGCAGGTGTTCGCGGACGATATGGCGGCCGGCCGAGCCGAAGACGTCGCCGACAAAAAGGATATTCACTCAAAAAGTTTACACGGCGCGGGGTTACGGGGGATCGTTTGCGGAAGATGTGCAATATTGCGGCAGGCAGGTTGTGGTAGCTTTTTTGTTATGGCACAGAATGCGCGTTTTGCTTTGAGTCTGCGGGTTTTGGCGGTGCTGGCGACAGAGCCGGATGCGATGCACACCTCGGCGGCGATTGCAGAAGCTCTCAAGGAGAGCGCCGTCATGGTGCGCAGGACATTTCTGCTGCTGCACAAGGCCGGGCTGATCGTGCAGCGCAAGGGGCCGAACGGCGGCGCGAAGCTGAAGGTTCCGGCTAAGCAGATCGGCCTTGGCGATGTGTTTGACGCTGCCGCCGGAGAGTGGCTGGCGGTCGAAGACAAAGCGCTGGACGGCCTGATGAAGAAGGTTCGGGGCGACGCGGTGGCAGCGATGAATGAGCACTCGCTGTCCGGCGTTGTAAAGCGGTTGAAGAAGGCGTAAAGCGATAGGCCGGGCCTTTAACCCTCGTTTTTCGGCTCTGATAGAACCATGGGGCTTCACCCCATGCTGGTATAAGACGCGCCGTTGGCGCTGCTAACGCATTCACTTTTGAATCCTGATTATCGGCAGGTATCGCTCTCGTCCGGAAGGACATAGCGCTGTTCGGCGGATTCTCCGTGGGGCTGGTCGACGGCTGGCTGCTGCTTTTTGACCTGCGGGCGAAGCAGCGGAAACAGGATGACATCGCGAATGGATTTTGAGCCGGTGAGGATCATGGTGAGGCGGTCGATGCCGATGCCTTCGCCTCCGGTGGGGGGCAGGCCGTAGCCTAGAGCGCGGACGTAGTCCTCGTCCATCTCGTGGGCTTCGTCGTCGCCGCGTTCTTTTTCGAGAAGCTGTTGCTCGAAGCGACGGCGCTGGTCGTCGGGGTCGTTCAATTCGCTGAAGGCGTTGCCGACTTCGAAGCCGCCGATGTAGAACTCGAAGCGCTCGACCCAGTCGGGCTCGTCGGGCTTCTGCTTGGAGAGGGGCGAGACGGCTAGCGGGAAGTCGTAGATGATGGTGGGCTGAATGAGGTGGGTTTCGGCTACTGCTTCGAACACACTCGCAATAGCCTTACCAACAGGTTCGGGTTTGGATGTTACAGGACCACTTATCTCTGGTAAGCCCATCGCTCGAAAGAACGTGTTAGACGTTTCAGTTCGATCCGACGACAGCAACGTTCTGTGGCCGTTGAATATAACCAACAAACTTCTTCTGTATCGATGGCGTTCAACGTCGACACCGGTCACCTCTGCCGTAGGAATGCTGATCTGCGGGTACTCCGATTTCAGGTGCAGGACTGCACCTTCGAGGAACTTCGCGAATCGATCCTCTGACATGAAATCTTCGTAACGAGGTGGATTTCCAAAGCCTTCTGGCCAGAACTTGATGATGGCTTCGCGCATGGAGAGTTTTGTCCACTTGCTGAGGTCGATCTCTACGCCATTGAAGTTGGTGAGGGTGTGGCCGTTTACCTCTTGCGCTACGAAGACGATGAGTTCTTCGGTCAGGCGCATGAGGTCGTGGTAGTTGGCGTAGGCCTGGTAGAACTCCAGCATAGTGAACTCGGGGTTGTGCTGGGTGCTGATGCCCTCGTTGCGGAAGTTGCGGTTGATCTCGTAGACGCGGTCGAGGCCGCCGACGACGAGCCGCTTCAGATACAGCTCTGGTGCGATGCGCAGGGAGAGGTCAAGGTCGAGCGCGTTGTGATGGGTGCGGAAGGGCTTGGCTGCAGCTCCTCCGGCGATGGTGTGCATCATCGGGGTTTCGACTTCGAGGTAGCCGCGCTCGTCGAAGAAGGTGCGCAGGGCGCGGAGGATGGCGGCGCGCTTGACGAAGACCTCGCGGACGTTGCGGGTCTCGGGTTCGGTGGTGTCTACCGAAGATTTTGCCGCTTCACCCAGGTCTGCAACGGCCAGACCTGGGGCACCCAGTTTCGTACCCGGTTCTGTGGCGGCTTGCTTGGGGCTGTGGCCCGTGTTCATGAAGAGGTCGACGTAGCGCTGGCGGTAGCGTAGCTCGGTGTCTTCGAGGCCGTGGTACTTGTCGGGCAGGGCGAGCATGGCCTTGGCGAGGAAGGTGAGCTGGGTGACGTGGACTGTCAGCTCGTTGGTGCGGGTGCGGAAGAGGCGGCCCTGGACGCCGACGTGGTCGCCGAGGTCGAGCAGCTTGTAGAGGGCGAAGGCAGCTTCACCAACGTCGTCCTTCCGGACGTAGATCTGGAGGCGCTGGCCGTTCTGCTGGAGCTGGGCAAAGCCCGCCTTGCCCTGGACGCGGATGGCCATGATGCGGCCTGCGATGCTGACCGTGATCGGTGTGGTTGCTTCGAGCTGCTCGGCGGTCTGCTCGTCGTAGGCGGCGCGCAACTCGGGAATGGTATGGGTGGCGGCATAGGAGTTTGGGTAGGTGGCGTGGCCGAGAGCGGCGATCTGCGCGAGCTTATCGCGACGGAGGGCGTAGAGGTTTTTTTCGAACTCGGACTCGAACACGGGGTTTCCTTTGCAGCTTGATGTCGTTGAAGTTTAAGTATAGCGGCGATGAGCAGCAACGAAGCCCTGTGGCGCGTATCAAAAAGGGCCGAAGGTTGCGACGCGTTTAATGATGGCCTCGAAGACGGCGGTGCGCTTTTTGTATGCGGCGCGTATGCAGGTTTTGTTTGTGCCGCAGGCTTCACGCTGGCGTACCCAGATAGGCTGCTGCTCCTGCAGGTCGCCGCGGGTGCCCATGGCGACGAAGTGAAGTGAGATGTTGTAAAGCGTGTCCATGCGTGCGTCGGCCTGGATGAGCGTGGGGTCGGAGCAGATGGTCTTTTCGTTTGGGGTAGCAGCTTTGGCACAATTGATGGGCAGGGCAAATCCCTGTGGAACGAACAAAAACAGGAAAGCAACAGGCACTAAAGGTTGCAACAAGGAGGTCGAGCGGAGCATCATCGTGGCTTCTCCTTTGTGGTGACAGAGTAACGCGGAGAGGTCGAGGCTGTCTTTGGCTGCGTTTGCGTGATGTAATAGGTGGGCGATGGCGGATGACGGAGCACAAAACGGCAAAGGCGGCGGCGCCAAGGGCCCCCTCGGCGACCTGGTAAAGGCCGAATCGATGATTCAGCTGGCGATTGCGCTGCCGGCTGGGTGCCTGATCGGCTGGCTGATTGGCGCGTGGCTGGATAAGCACTTTCACCAGGACTGGATCTCGATTGCCGGGATTGTGTTGGGCGCGGTGGCAGGGTTTGTGCAGATTTTTACGACCGCTTCGCGCTTTTTGAAGAACAGCAAATAGAGACGGATGAGGACGATTGTGTGACGGGAATCAATAGCTATACCGACGCTGATTTCAAGCGGACGATATGGAGCGCGCTACGACTGCTGACGATCATTACCGTGGTGGCGGCGCCGCTGGTCTGGTGGAAGGGGGGCTGGCCGAGCGCGGCGCTGCTGGTCGTGGGAGCAGCAATCTCGGGGTCGGGGCTGTTTGAGTGGCTGCGGCTGATGTCGGCCGTGATGGTACGGATGGACGGCGGCCAGACGGCGCGGCCGATGGCGATGGTTTTGGTGGGATTCTTCCTGCGGCTGGGGGTCGCAGTGGTGGTGCTTTATGTTAGCCTAAAGTATCTGAATGGTTCGGTCTATGCGCTCGCCGCAGGCCTTGCGCTGGGGGTATTTTCACTCGCGGTGGAGGGGCTGAGGCTTATGAAGGCGTGGACAGTCTAGACCAGCGGTTCGGGCTCGGATCTGTAAAACACAAGATTTTCCTTATTTTTCTATATGCCAACACAATTACTGATTACCAGAACTCTCAACGCGCACTTTGCCGGCCCGGTCGATTCGCTGCTTCATGCATTGCATATCCAGCCGCAGTATCCCGCCAAGCCGATTACGAACGAGTTTGCGATGGAGCTGCTGGTCTTCGCGGTGCTGCTGGCCTACTTCATCGTAGTGCGGCTGACGCTCAACGTCGAGAAGCCCGCGTCGCTGCAACACCTTGCCGAGATGACGCATGAGTTCGTGTCGGAGCAGGGCGACCAGATCATTGGACACGGATCGGAGCGGTTTACCGGCTACCTGACGGTGCTGCTGCTGTTCATCCTGCTATGCAACCTGCTGGGCCTGATTCCGGGGTTGGAGTCGCCTACGGCGAACGTCGTGGTGCCGCTGGGATTTGCGCTGGTCACGTTTGTCTACTACCACTACCACGGTGTGCGGGCGCATGGCTTTTCGTACGTCAAGCAGTTTCTGGGGCCAGTGTGGTGGCTGTATCCGCTGCTGCTGCCGATTGAGATCATCTCGCACTTTGCGCGCATTCTTTCCCTGACTGTCCGTCTGTACGCCAATATGTTTGCCGGTGACTTGCTCACTATCGCGTTCTTTTCGCTGGTGCCTATCGGCGTTCCGCTGGTGTTTCTGGGCCTGCACCTTGGCGTGGCCGTGGTTCAGGCTTACGTGTTCTTCCTGCTTGCGGCGATCTATCTTTCGCTGGCGGTTGCACAGGACCATTAGTTTTGAGTTTGCCGCGAAGGGCCTCCCTCTTCGCGGCAGGTAACAACGCCGCATAGCGTGAGGGTGCCAGCACGGTGAGCATCAACCACCCACTGGCGGCGCATCTGACGGGAGACAGGAGTAATACCATGCAGAAGTTGCAATATCTGTTTATGTCATTGGCCGCGTTGCTGCTTGCAACACCGGCTTTTGCTGCTGATGCGGCGGTTAATGGCGGTTCGCCTGCTGGACAGTGGGTTCCGCTGGCTGCCGGTCTGGGCATGGCCCTTGCCGCTGGTCTTTGCGGTCTCGGTCAGGGTAAGGCGACGGCCTCGGCAACCGAGGCTCTGGCGCGCAACCCGGGTGCTCGCCCTGGAATCTTTATCTTCCTAATTCTTGGCCTGGCGTTCATCGAGTCGCTCGCGTTGTTCACCTTCGTCATCATCTTCCTCAAGGTCCACGCTTAAGTTTTTTGGGCCTGTTCGGTTATAAGGCAAAGCCTCCGCACTCGCGGAGGCTTTGCTGTTTTAGTAGCCAGCGATGCGTTAGAATTGGCCGGACCACTTATGCTCGAAAATAAACTCTCACGACGCCAATTTCTCCAGACCACGGCCTCCACTGCTGCCGCTGCCAGCCTTCTCTCCGCGCTTCCGGCATTCGCGGAACCGGGAAAATCGGCAACCGAAGCTTATCCCGAAAACGGCGTGCTCATTCCCGATGAGGGCTGGCATCTTTGGATTGATGAACAGGCCGAGTGGAAGAATGACGCCATCTTTTTGCCTGAGGATGTTCGGCTGGACAAGTTGCCCGTCAATGCACCTACCGGCGGCTGGGAGGTGTTGGCTCCGACAACAGGGAAAGAGGTCGTGCTGCCTACGAGCGTGGAGCAGCACTTCTGGGGAAAGTTCAGGGATCGCTCGTACACACCGGATGAGTATCGCTACGCCGCGGATGATCCTATCCCGCAGAATGGAGCTTACTTTGGGGTGTCGTGGTGGTACCGCGAGATCGACATTCCGGCTTCGATGCGGGGGAAGCGGATCTTTCTGCACATTCGCGGAGCGCATCTTCGCGCCGAGGTCTATCTCAACAAGAAGCTGGTTGGCTACTCGATCATGGAGGAGCTTCCCTTTGAGTGCGATCTTACGAACGCAGCAGACCCCGGCGGACTAAATATCATCGCCATCCGCATCACCAATCCTTTTGGGCGTTTCGATTGGGTCGATGGGCTGAACGCTCAGTGGGGAGCGGTGAAGCTGTATCGCTCACATGGGTTTGGGGCGCTCGATCGCGGCATGACGATCTCGGCTCATGATGGCGCAGTACGCATTACTGATCTTTGGGTTCTGAATACTCCACAAGAGAAGACTGTGCGGGTTCTCTTTGATTTCCGTCCGAATGTACCTGAACTACGTTGTAGTGGTGATTGTCCCGGCGGTGCACCTGTCGCACCGAAATATGAAGTAATAAATCCGAGAAACGGTGAAGTCATGGACATCTCCGTTAAGCATGATGGATTGGTCGGGCGGCAGTCGTCGGTATTGATTACATGCGCCTCCGCAAAGCAATGGGAACTGGAAACCCCAGTGCTTTATCACCTTCGACTAACCATAAAAGGCTTCGACGGTCATACCGATACCCGCACGATCGCCTTCGGGTTCCGCTGGTTTGCGCCCTCCGGCCTTGGCACGCACGCCATCTTTCGGCTCAATGGACGGCGCATCAAGATCTATACCTCGATCTCGTGGGGATATTGGGGACTGAATGGGATGTTCCCTGTTCCTGAACTGGCTGAAAAAGAGGTGAAACAGGCCAAGAAGCTCAATCTGAACTGCCTGAACTTTCATCGCAACCTCGCCAAGGAAGAGGTGCTGCGCGTCCACGACCAGCTTGGCCTGCTGCGCTACATGGAGCCGGGAGCGGGCAAGATGGCCATTGGCAAACTGCCGTCGAATGTACAGGCCAATGCGGCTAGCATCGTGATGGAGAAGCCTGTCAGTGTGGCAGATAAATTCGCGCAGCGCTATATGTTCGTCAAATGCGTGGAGATGGTGAAGGCCTATCGTTCGCATCCCAGCGTGATTGAATATTGCCTGCAGAATGAGATTGGAGCCGATCTCAAAAATCCCGACACCATCGCCGTGCTGGAGGCCATGCGCGCCGAAGACCCCAGCCGCTGCATCGTGCTCAACGACGGCTTTGTGGCTCCTCCCAGACGCGCCGCGCAGGCCTGGTTTGAGCCGTATAACCCGAAGCTTCATCGTTCCGATGAGGAGCCGTGGGGAGGCTGGTGGAATCAGCACCAGGGAGCGGGAGACCAATGGTACGACGAGTTCTACAAGTCGCCTACCGAGTTCACGTACCGCTCGCCGGTCCATGCGCAGCTATCGGAGTTTGGCGAGATGGAAGGCTGCGCTACGCCGGACAATCACTCGCTGATGATCCATCAGATTACGGACACCTATAAGAAGTACGGCGGCGACAGCTACGACCTGAAAGATCATGAGGAGATCGTCGCGGCCTATGACAAATTTATCGACAGATGGAACTTCCGCGAGGCCTTTCCGGTTACCGAGCATCTTTGGCTCTCAATTGGCTCCAAGTGCTACGACACCTGGCAGAACTACCTTGAAAACGCCCGCATCTCCGATGACCTCGACTTCGCCGCGATCTCGGGCTGGGAGTCCACGGCGATTGAGAACCACTCGGGCATTGTGGACAACCTGCGTAACTTCAAGTCGGACCCCACGCCTATCTCAGGAACGCTGCTGCCGGTGCGCCCGGTGGCCAAGCAGCGGGCCATCTGCACACCGCTTGGTGAACGTGCTGTCTTTGATCTTTACCTGCTGAACGACACACCCAAGGCGGTCACTGGGATGCTTACCTTCACGATGATTACGCCCAGCGGCAGACGCACTGTGCTCACTTCCCTTCCCGCACCGCAGCATGTTCCTGATCAGTTCAGCTATCTGCTTCAGGAGGCCTTTGAAACGCCTGCGCTGAACGAGGAAGGACGCTACCAGTTCAGGTTTGCGTTGTCGTCTGAGCCGCTCTCTACCCAGAGCAAAGATATCTGGGTTGCCGATACGAAACATCGGCAGAAGAAACCGCTTTCGATCGCTGTCTCTGGCATCCCCCTTTCTTTGCGCGAACAACTGGCTGCTCTGCCCGATGTTACCGTTCACGATTTCACGGCTTGGCGCAGATACGATGCCATCGTCTCCAGCGGCATGACGGCCCATACGTCTTCTGAACAAAACGCAGGCGACACGACAGGGCTGGAGGCACAGCCCGGTGCAAAGAAAGCTATCCCCGGACGCAAGCTTGAGCCGGGCGAGGCAGTGGCCACGACTGAGCTTGGGACTCTTGCCGACGGAATTATCGAGGCCGTCCGCAAGGGGACACCTTTGTTCGCTATTCCTCAGGCCGATTCTCTTTCAGACGGCGTTGCGAAAGAACTGTCCGCTGCGGAAGCTTTTACCTATAACGGCACCGTAGGCGACTTCCGCGCTCCATGGATGGGCAACTGGTATTTTGTGCGGAAGCATCCGCTATACGAGGGGCTGCCGGTCGATCAGGTGATGGGCATCCACTACCAGGCAAAGGGCCGCCAGTCCAATGGATTACTCGTCGATGGAAAAGAGGTGGAGATCATTGCAGCCTACAGCCGCGATCACGACCGCAACATCGGGGCAGGCACCTTTACTACTCGATTGGGCTCGACGAAGGTTCTTTATCACCGTGTTCCGGAGCTTCAGCCTGTGATGCAACAACGCCTTCTCGCAAATGCATTGGCGTGGCTGACAACGTAGTGCTGGACCTTCGTTCTTGAATCCACAGGTTTCAGAGATGATTGATAACGCAGAAGAGGCAGCCCGAAGGCTGCCTCCTCTATTTCACAACAACGTTTCTTATTACTTCCGTGTCGTGCGACGATGAACCGGAGCAGCTGCCTTCTTCGGTTCAACGACCGCCGCATCGCTCATCACGATTACCACTGGACCAGGTGTTGCTCCGGGAGCAGCAGGTGCAGCAGCAGGGGCAGCAGGTGCAGCTGCGGGGGCAGGTGTGGTTGCCGTCGCCTCGGTAGACGGTGCAGGTGTTGCAGCAGCCTCACCAGCAGGTGCTACGCCGCCAACCGTGTAGGAGGCATAGGTACCGGACAGCGTGATCTTCGTTCCAGGCGTGGGAACCGTCTTCAGTGGCTCCTTCACGTTGAAGGTGAAGTCAGCCGTCTTTGACGCCACCGCATCGTCAGAGACCGATGCCTGAATGGAGGAATCCGTCGCGGCGACTACCGTGACATCCGGAAGTTGAACTGACTTGCCCTTGATCGTGTCCCAAACCTTGGCGGCATCTTCAGGCTTGCCGTTCTGGAGGATGAACTCCTTGTCGCTGATTGCCAGCGTCGAGAGATCAGGAGTGCTCGCGATCACCTGAGAAACAATGTCCGCAGGCGACGGCGCAGGCTTGATGGTGGCAGCCCAGGTCGGCGGTGGGAAAAGATTGGCTTGAACAGCCGTGGTCACAGCATCATAACCGTCCGCGTTGCCGTGATATTTCTTATAGCAATAGGTCGCTACCTTCAGGAACTCGGTCTTGTAGGGCTCCGGAGCAAAGGCCGCGGCACGCGATGCAAACCAAGTGCAGTTCAGATAATCGGGAGGCGTCGACTGGTAATACGCCAAGCCCAACTGATAGGTATCCTGCAAAACCGGCCCAGGAGTTGTGGTTGAAGCAGGAGGAGCTGCCTTCAACTCTTCGGCGTAGTTCGTGACCGCCGTCTTCGTGTCCTTTTTGCCGGCTGCGTCCTCTGCGATGGCACCATACAAGCCCGGAGTTACTCCTGTCTTCACTTTCTGGAAGTCCGCATCGCTCATATCCGCAGGCTTGGCGGCTGCCAGTGCCTTTTGCGCAAAACCAGCCGATGCATCAAGCTCTGTCTGCTTCGCCGCAGGATCTGTCGCCTTGTCCGCATCCTGCCTATGGAAATAACTCTCGAAAAACAATGCCACCAGATTATCTGGCTGCACCTGTAGCACGCGGTCTGCCGTGCTGAGGGTCTTGACGGGATCGAACGCGCTATAGGTCTGCATCAGCGTCTGCAAGGTAGCAGCCTTAACTGCCGACTGCGGATAAGTCGTCAGATAGGTCTCAAGCGCCGCGGCCTTTGCCTGGGGCGTCGTCTGTGAGATCGCATCGTTATAAGCCTTATATTCGGCAGGGGACATCTGAACCCCGCCACCGGATTGTGCACTGGCACCAGAATTATCCTGAGCATGCGCAACCATGCTTTGCCCACCAAGTGCAATGCTAGCAACTGCCAGGAGAGACGCAACGACTACCTTCTTCATTCCCATGCTCCTCGATAAGTCTTTTTTGTCTGTAACGTTTACCGGTGGTCCGGCCAAGTCTATACAACATAACCCACAACATGCGCCCTGGCGAATCCCAACGCATTCACCCATCATCATTCATTGGGGCTGATTTTACAGCCAGCTCCGCTGAAGTCCGAATTTTGCTTTCAAGGATGATGATGCGGATTATAGAAACGCCGTTGTACGCATGGCAAGTCCGCCCTTTGCCTTGCAGGCGATTCACCCTGAAAAACTTACGCCGGAAGTGCGTATCGAGATGTATTTCGGGGATCGCGCTCGGAGACTGGAAACGCCCTTAAAGATGTCCAACCTACCCATTCGTGGTATTACGGCCTTCTTATCCACAACCAGTAGTGTTGTGCCCGTTGATTCCGGCTTCTGCCAAGACTAAAGTTGAATCAGTCTTAATGACAGGGACGAGAACCTGATCGTAACTCCCCGCTCTCGTCACAGAGGTGCCTTTGCTCAAGCTCAAGAAAGTCCAGATCCTCGGCTTCAAATCATTCTGCGATCGCACTGAGGTCCAACTCTCAGGCGAAGGCATTGCTGCCATCGTCGGCCCTAACGGCTGCGGCAAATCGAATATCTCCGACGCCATCACATGGGTACTCGGCGAGCAGTCGGCGAAGTCTCTGCGCGGCATCAAGATGGAAGACGTCATCTTTGCCGGAACACGGGACCGTAAACCGACGGGCATGGCTGAGGTATCGCTCACGTTGGTCGATCCCGAGGTATATGACGGAGCGAGTTTGGGCGACGAGCCGGAGATCGCCATTGATGAGAACCTGCCTGGTGACTGGGACGAGGCTGGACTTCGCCAGCAGCACGCCGAGGAGACCGAAGACGCCGTAGCCGAGGCGCAACCGGGAACCGTCATTGAAGGTGAAGCTAAAGGGCCACAGATTGTTGCTGCCGCCACAGATGCCGATGCTGAAGCTTCTGCCGCCGCCAACAACGTCGTTCTTAAAATTCGCCGCCGCAAGTTTGGCCGAGCCCCAATTCGTGCCGGCGAACTCACGATTACACGGCGGCTGTTTCGGTCGGGCGACTCCGAATATCTTCTCAATGGCAAGATCTGCCGCCTCCGCGATATTCAGGACATCTTTATGGGTACCGGCCTGGGCGGCGAATCCTACGCCATCATCGGGCAGGAGCGTATCGGCCAATTGCTGAGCTCCAAGCCGCTGGACCGCCGCGGCATCATTGAAGAGGCGGCTGGCATCACCCGGTTCAAGACGAAGAAGCGGCTGGCAGAGCTTCGACTTGAATCTGCAAAGCAGAACCTCTCGCGCGTCAACGACATCTTCGACGAAGTGACACGGCAGATGACGACGCTCAAGCGCCAGGCCGCAAAGGCAGAGCGCTATGGAGCATTTCGAGACGAACTTCGCACAAGACTTCGCGTTGTGCTTGCCAGCCGCATGTCGCAGCTTGATGCAGAGCAGGCTGCCACGACGGAAAAAATCACAGCTTTGGCCACGCAGATCGATGCGCAGGCTGCCACGGTCGAGGAGATGGATGCTCAGCATAGCGAGGGCATCCGCACGGGCTATTCGCTCGACCAGCAGATCCGCGAGACCGGAGGACAGGCTAATCAGTCTGCGGTCGAACTCGAGCGTATCACTGCGCGTTCCGCAGCGAATGCCGACCGCATCGCCGAACTGACTGGCCGCCTTGCAACAGGCACTGACGATCTTGCGCAGGCTCGCGAACAGCTCGCCACGCTGAGTGGAGAGTTGGAGCAGCACCGCAGCTTTCTTGAAAATGCCACCGCCGAATCTACAGGATCGCGTGAGGCCGCACAGCTTCACCAGCAGCAGGCACAGGAAGCCGTGCGCTCCTTAGCCTCTGCCGAACAGCAGGCCGAGCAGAACCGCAGAACCACCATGCAATTAGTGCAACGCATCGGGCAAACGCGCAACGAGCAGTCACAAGCCGAGGCATCCCTGGCTGGACTGGATCGTGAAGCGGAGCGGCTACTCTCTGAGTCTGAAGTTGCGAGGCAGGAGCTTGAGACTCTTGGCCTTCAGCGCGGACAGGTTAAGCTGTCCTTCGAGTCTGTCACGGAGCGGCTCAAACGGCTCGAAGCCGAGATTGCCGATCTTCGTTTGCAGATCGAGGCCCGTCGCGCCGAGGAGTCGCAGAACAAACGTCGCGGCGACCAGCTTCGTGGAGAGGTGGCAAGCCTTGATGGACGGCGCAGCTCGCTTGAGGCGCTCATCCGCGAGCACAGCTATTCTACGGACACCGTCCGCAACATCTTCAAGCACAACGCCAGCAATCCGGGACTCAGCGGGACAACTCCCGTAGGCACACTTGCAGACTTTCTCGAAGTCGATGGGCAATACGAAAACGTCGTCGATGAGTTCCTTCGTGACGAGCTGAACTACATCGTCGTCAAGAGCTGGGATGCTGCCGATGCGGGCATGAACCTGCTCAAGACCGATGTCAGTGGACGCGCCACCTTCCTGGTTCACCCGAACGACGCACAGGCAAACTTTCCCTTCTCCGAAGGCATGACCAGCGCCGCCCAAACCAATACCGCAGGCATCGAGGGCGTTGTTCCGCTCAAGGATTGTGTGCGTGTTCTGGATGGCTTCGGCAGATCGCTGGAAGTCATCCTTCCCAAGCTTCGCGAGGGCTATGTCGCTCCCGACTCCTACACCGCACGATCGCTTGCACTATCGAACCCGCAGTCTTTCTTCCTCTCGCCCACTGGCGAAACCTTCCATAACGTCACCGTCACCGGCGGACGCCCACGCGCACAAGGACCATTGGCCCTGAAGCGCGAACTGACCGAGGTCCAGCAAAAGATCGAGAAGTCGGAGCAGGAGTTGGCGCAGACCGACCTGTTGACTGCCGATCTGCAACACCAGATCGCCGACCTCAACGCCACCATCGAGAACAAGACCAATGAGCGCCGCGAAGCTGAGCGGGAGTCCGCCAACTCCGGCGCAGCCCTGCGTCAGATGGAGACCGAGACCGCGCGCATTGAGCGACGCCTCGCGGACTGGTCGCTTACCAGTGAGCGCAATCGCGACGCGCGCAATCAGAAGTCGGATCTTATCTCTCGCCGCCAGCAGGAGGCCGCATCTTTCGAGGCCGAACACGCAACGCTGGAGGCTTCGCTATCCGATCTGCAGGCGCAGCTTGAAGAGCTCCGCGGCCAGCGGGAACAGTTGCAGCAGGCAGCGGCCGCAGCCTCAGCCGATCTTGCGGGACTCGAAGAGCGTCGCCGCAACGCCCAGGCCAACTTCGATCGGACAACCCGGCTCTACAACGGCCAGAACCAGCGCATTCAGCAGCTCGACCAGCAGCTTGCCTCTGCGGGATCGGAAAAGCTCCGCCGCGAGGAAGAGACTGCTGCTCTCGCTACACAGCACGCTGAGCTGACCGAACTTCGTGCCACAGCCGTAGCCGAAGTCGCACGCCTGGCTGAAGAGGCCAACGCTCTCCGCGCTGCCATGGCAGAGCTTGACGGACGGCTACGCACTCTGCGCCATGAAACGGAAGCACTCCGTGAACAGCGAGCAGGGCTGACTGCCCGCGCTGCGAAACTTGCCTCCGACATCGAGCACATCGAGGCCACTTGCCTCAATGACCTCGCGGTCGAAGCCGTATCTCTTCGCGAAGATGCAGGCATCGTCCGCATCGAAGGCGATGCTCTCGCCACTGAAGAAGAAGAGTCCCGCGCCCTGAAGCAAAAGCTCGAAGCGATGGGCCCGGTCAACATGATGGCGCTCGAAGAGTACAACGAAACCACGCAACGGCATGGCTTCCTCGAAACTCAGCGCAAAGACCTGCTTGACTCCATCGAGAACACTCAGGCCTCCATCAAAGAAATCGACGATGTTTCTCGCCTCAAGTTCGATGAGGCTTTCAAGATCATCAACGAGAACTTCGGCATTACCTTCACCAAGCTTTTTGGTGGCGGGCAGGCCTCGATGCGGCTCACCGACGCTGAAAACTCAGCGGAGAGCGGTATCGACATTCTCGCCTCACCTCCGGGCAAGAAGCTGCAAAATATTCTCTTGCTCTCGGGAGGCGAAAAAGCGCTGACTGCGCTCTCGCTGCTGGTAGGCATCTTCCAGTTCCAGCCCGCACCGTTCTGCATTCTCGATGAAGTCGACGCACCGCTCGACGAGACCAACGTGGGCCGGTTCGCGAAGCTCATAGCCGACATGTCGACCACAACCCAGTTTGTTGTCATCACCCATAGCAAACGGACCATGTCGCAGGCCGACGTGATCTATGGTGTCACCATGCAGGAGCCGGGCGTCAGCAAGATCGTCAGCGTCAACCTGAACCGCCGCGCTGTGGCATGAGGCATATAAAGTTTGCGCAGGTGGAGCGGGTTTCTGCCGCTCCGCCTTTTTTCTGCTTCAGAGCGAAAACGCAAATCGGCCATGGACTGTCCTTGCACCGCTAAACATTCCCCACAAAAATCTGTATAAAACACTTACCCTAAAGTCATGCTCCCGCTCACATTTGCCGCCCTCGCAATCCTGACTGGAGTACTGTTCCTGCTTCGGCTTCGATGGCTTCGGCTCTCTCAAAGAACGCGAACGACCCTCATTGGCTGTGCCGGTGCGGCGCTTATTCTCTACTCGTTGATCTTTATTACGGGCTGGGATACTTCCTCCAACCACCTGAATGCAGCGATCTATTGGGCTGCAGTCGCGGGCTACGAGTTCTTTCTTTTACTCTTCACGCTTCTTCGTCCCCGCTGGCTCACTACGATCATTGCGGCCGTTCTCATGCTCCCTGTCCTCTCCGCCAGCCCCTTTCTTCCACTTGCCGAACTCTTCAACCCTGCACCCCATACGACCGTTTCCATTGGACCGAATTTCATCAGCGATCGCGTGGCATGGGGCACTGGAACCGGGCCCAACTCTGGCTTCGATCTCGTGATTTATTCCCAGCCCTCGTGGACTCACTTTCTTCGCCACCGTCGACAGGGCTCCCGCTATTTCAATGGACAATGCGATGCCTCGCGGGCCTATGCCACTCTTCAACCCGACGGGAAACACGTTCTGATGTCATGTCCGGCGGCCCCAAATCAACAACCCGACGCCGCACGAAGCCTTGTAGTAAAGCTCTACTGAAATTCCGCCTAAAATCACTACAAAGGAGTGATACCGTCATCTCAATGAGCCAAGCCCTTCTCCAGACCAGCCTCGGGGACCTTCCCCTTGTCGCGCGCGGCAAGGTCCGCGACATCTATGACCTCGGCAGCCAGCAACTTCTTTTTGTCGCCACGGACCGCATCTCCGCCTTTGATCATGTGCTCGCCACGGGCATTACAGACAAAGGCCGTATCCTCACCCAACTCTCGCTGTTCTGGTTTGACTTGCTGAAGGACATCGTTAAAAACCACCTCATCACCGCAGATACCACACAGTTTCCCTCGTCCTGTCAGCCATACCTCGACCAGTTGACGGGGCGCAGCATGCTGGTGAAGCGCGCTGAGATGTTCCCTGTCGAGTGCGTTGTCCGCGGCTATATTTCGGGGTCCGGCTGGAAGGACTACCGACAGACCGGTTCCATCTGCGGCATCAAGCTCCCCACCGGTCTGCGCGAATCGGACAAGCTTCCCGAGCCTATCTTCACTCCTGCCGCAAAGAACAATGTCGGCCACGATGAAAATATCTCCTTCGAGAAGATGGTCGATACTATCGGCCAAAAAGCCGCCGAAGATCTGCGCTCCCTGACCCTAAAAATCTATGAAAAGGCGAGCAAACACGCGGCCAGCCGGGGATTGATTCTTGCTGATACCAAATTTGAATTTGGGCTTATCAACGGCGAAATCACTCTCGCCGACGAAGTTCTTACTCCCGACTCCTCGCGCTACTGGCCCGCTGAAACCTACAACCCGGGAGGTGCTCAGCCATCCTTCGACAAGCAATACGTCCGCGACTACCTTGAGTCCATTCATTGGAACAAGCAGGCCCCAGCCCCGGGGCTGCCGCCCGAGGTGGTCGAAAAGACAAAAGCCAAATATCTCGAAGCCTTCCGCCTGATTACCGGGCGCGCTGACCTATGAATCTGAACTACTTTGACTGGATTTTGATCGCCATCCTGACCTGGTCCACCATCATGGCCTTTGTTCGGGGTCTCCTGCTCGAACTCTTCGGGTTGGGAGGTCTCATTGCCGGAATTCTGCTTGCCGCCTGGAATTACCCGGCGGTGGCGTCCGTCCTTGGACACGTCATTACAGAGAAAGCTGTCGCCAATGTCGTCGCCTTCCTGTTCATCGCCGTCGTCGTGATGATCCTGTGCGCTCTTGTCGGGAAAGCCCTCCATCACACCGCAAACGCTATTGGGCTGGGTTTCTTCGACCGCCTGCTCGGGGCGGTTTTCGGCTATCTTCGGGGCTGCCTGCTCTGCGTGGCTATCCTGATGGCGGTTACGGCATTCCTTCCGCCGACGACGGCTGTCGCAAAATCTTCTTTAACTCCCTATTTCCTTGCCGGGGCTCATGCTGTATCCTTCGTTGTACCTCACGACCTTCGTCAGCTTATTCTGAACGGCGCGGAACAACTCAAGCACACCGCACCCGATTGGATCAAACGGCACGAATAGAGTGACAATAAGACTGCACCACAATCTGGAACTGCAAGCGAGGACATTATCTTGAAGCGCGAAATGGACGGTCTCATCACGCAGATGCACAGTGCCGGCATCCCCTATGCGGACGCCATTCGCCAGTTCAAGAAGCGCTACATCCTCGAAGTCCTCGCGCATCACAAGGGCAACCAGTGCAAGGCCGCAGAAGAACTTGGCATGCACCGCAATACGCTCAGCCGCACCCTGGCCGAGCTCGATCTTGATACGGCTGCGATCCGTAATGGAATGCGCCGTCCCCCCAGCAGCGAGCGTCCCCGCATCCAAAGCATCGCCAGCGCCCGTTAGCCGTTGGCCCCGTCTAACCAGCAGTAGATGATCTCTCCTCTCCAGTCACGGCTTACGGCAATTACATGTGGCACAACGGCCTGTGTACTCCTTGGCCTCTCTCTTACAGGCCTGGCGCAGACTTCGTCCGACAAACCCGCGCACCCCCCGGCTCTCTCGACGCCGAGTAAAACTCAGGTCCGCCAGGCGGAAGAAGCCTACCTTGCGGGCGCACGCCTGCTCGAACGCAATGATCTCACCGCTGCCCTGAAGCAGTTTGAGAAGGCGGCAAAGCTTAACCCCGACAACAATGACTATGCCGTAGCGGCTACGCTTGCCCGCGAGCATCGCGTCACGGAATTAGTACAAGAAGCAGCGAAAGCCCATCTCCTTGGGCAAGCGATGAAAGCGGAGACGCTGCTGGCAGAGGCCCGGCTGCTCGACCCGGAGAATCGCATCGTCACCCAGCATCAAGACGCCGGTGCTCTCCCGGTCACGTTCCATCCGGAGGTGGAGCCCTGGATCAAGGAGGCCGCCTCTATCGCTGGACCTATTGTGTTGCAGCCTGCTTCGGGAGTGAAGAGCTTCCACATTCAAGCCGATAGCGAGGCCGTTCTACAGCAGGTGATGTCCAGCTACGGGATTCGCCCGGTCTTCGACGACTCGCTCCCCCATCAAGTCATCCACTTCAATCTCGAATCGGTTCCTTATGAACAGGCTGTTCGGGTTCTCTTTGAGATGTGCGGTCTTTTCGCTGTTCCTCTGGACGCCAAAAGTATTCTGATCGCCAAAGATACCCCGGAGAATCGGGAGCGGCTGGAACGCCAACTGCAAGAGACAATCAGCATTCCTGGCATGACTCCGACAGATATTAATGACCTGGGGAATGTCCTACGCAATGTTTTTGAGATAAAGCAGTTGACGATTGAAAAAGGCCTTGGCGACCTCGTGCTTCGCGCTCCAGAAGACACTTTGAAGGCGGTAAATCTTACCCTTGCCGATCTGATCGATGGCGGCAGTCAGATCATGATAGAGGTTAAGTTCTATTCCATCGACAAGACGCGTCAGCGCAATATCGGGCTTCAAATGCCCCAGCAACTAGGGCTCTATAGTGTCGCAGGAGAGGCGTCCAATATCGTCAGCCAGAACCAGACGCTGGTCAACCAGGCCATTGCGGAGGGCCTGGTCCCGTCAGGAGCGAGCAATGTAGAGATTGCGCTTGCCCTCATCGGCTCTGGCCTCGTACAGAGTTCGCTGCTCTCCTCGACGCTTGGAATATTCGGAGGCGGACTTACCCAGGCCGGTGTCACCGCCGACGTCTTCCCGACTTTGAATCTCGCACTCAATTCGAGCGACAGCCGTGCGCTGGATGATATACAGGTTCGTGTCGGCGACGGTCAGACCGCTGATTTTCGCGTCGGGACTCGCTATCCCATCACTACGTCTACCTATAGTACCGGCGCAGCTGCAAGCTCAGCCTCTCTTGCCGGAGTCACCGTCAATGGGGTGAGCGCCGCCAGTCTGCTCGCGCAGTTGACTGGTAGCTCCACCGGCGTGACGATTCCACAGATTCAATATGAAGATCTGGGCCTGACCCTCAAGGCCATACCCACCGTACAGAAATCAGGCACCGTCAGAATGCACATCGAACTTAAGATCGAAGCGTTGACGGGCACGGCCCTGAACAATATCCCTATCCTCGCCAGCCGTCAGTTTTCTTCAGACATCACAGTCACTGACGGAAAAGCCGCCTTGTTCGTTAGTTCATTGAGTAAAACAGAGTCTGCCGCTGTCAGCGGTCTTCCCGGGCTTGGCGAGTTGCCCGGTTTTCAGACTGCTACTGCCGATAAAGTTGCCGAAACCGACTCCAGTGATCTGGTGCTGCTGATAACACCGCATGTTATTCGTCGACGTCCCAATATCATTGCCGGTCCGCGTATCGCGCTCAATTTGCCTCAGCAGCCAGATTAGGGCCGCCATCGACTGGGAGCCACACAGTAAAAACCGTGCTATGGCTCTCTCCGCGTCGCGTCCTCGCTCTGATATGCCCGTTGTGCTTTTCCACGATGCCTTTGCTCACCCATAAGCCCAAGCCCGTCCCCATCAACTCTTTCGTCGTCTGAAATGGCTCAAACAGATGTTGCACCATCTCCGGGCTGATTCCCTCCCCCGTATCCGCCACTGTAAGCCGCATCCCCTTCTGGCCACTCACCCAGTTGGTCTGCCGATGCAGCCGGACCAATAGGCGGCCACCCTCGCTCATAGCGTCCAGCGCGTTGCGCAACAGATTATTAAAAACCTGCCTGATCTCGCCTTCCAGGCACAGCACTGGTGGCGAATCGGCCAGTTTTATTTCCACGCTCAGTCGTCGAACTAACAGCCGCCCCGTGTAAAGAGTCATCACAGTTCGCAGCAGATCGGCCAAATCCACCTGAACAGGCTTGCTCTGCTGTCGATGAAAACGAAGCGTCTGCAAGGTGATCTCGGTGACCCGCGCCAGCTCTTGCTGTGCGATCAGAGCATACTCTTTCATCTCTTCCATCGAATCCGACTTCTGCACCAGATAGAGCAGGTTAGTAATCGACTCCAGCGGGTTGTTGATTTCGTGTGCGATCGACGATGCGAGTTGCCCTACCGCTGCCAGCTTCTCCGACTTGCGCAATGCCTCATCCTGCAGCCGCGCCTGGGTCACATCTGTATTGACGGCAACGCCACCCGTGATCTTGCCACCCTGCAAAACAGGCGCCGCCACGCTTTGAATCCAGCGGCCTGGCGTCCGCACGGTTTCGGTTGAAGCCTCACCAGCCAAAGCGCCTTCTAATGTCTTCAGCTCCGCAGGAAAACGTTCGCCGCTCATCGTCCGCGCCCAGCGATTGGTTCGCATCTTTCCATCCGGCGTGGCAATGTAAACGCCATGCGGCATGCTTTCAATGACCGCATTCAACTCCGCCGTCCGCTGCTCCGCCAGCTCACGGGCTTTCCGCAGATCTTCCTCTTGCTGCCTCGAAGAGGTCACATCGCTAAACGTCACCACGATCCCCAGCACTTCTCCCTCAACCGAGACCGGATGTGCCGACATCTCCACAACAAATGTGCTTCCATCTTTGCGGAACATGGTGTCCGAGAGATTGCTCAATGGTGTGTTGCGACGCAAGGCATCGTAAATCGGACACTCGCCTACAGGAAAACGACCTGCCTCCGAATCGTGATGATGCACCAACTCATGAATATCCCCTCCCAACAATTCTTCGCTCTCAAATCCCATGATCTTCGTCGCCATGCGGTTGACGAAGGTACACCTTCCTTCCAGATCCAGGCCCCAGATACCCTCTCCCGCCGAATCCAGAACGGCCTGCCATTGCCGCATCTGCCTCTGATCCTCCGATGTTATTGCCATCTGCCCCATCCCATAAATACTTCTTTAGTCGCTCCCGTCTCCAGTTCAGATGCAAAACTGTTCATATTCGGCCACCTAGCTTTTTTCTCCAAGTCGAATCGGCCAACGCGTTGACCACAGGCAGCCTCCCCCGCTATACTCAAACTTGTGAGAGCGGGAGTAGCTCAGTGGTAGAGTGCTTCCTTGCCAAGGAAGATGTCGCCGGTTCGACCCCGGTCTCCCGCTCCAAAATAAGCCCTGTCTGCGGTACACTTCACCTACAATTCAGCGGGCTGCAATAATTCGGATAGCCCACCTCGAGGCGCGGTACCCAAGTGGTAAGGGAGAGGTCTGCAAAACCTTTATGCGTCGGTTCGATCCCGACCCGCGCCTCCAAAGTTTCAGCAAGATAGAAGCCCTCCAAATTGGAGGGCTTTTGTACTGTGGTGGAAACTGTGGGGAGTATCGAGCTTTTAGATGTGCTCCAATATCCGCAAACAAATAGAGTCTCTGGAAGATTGAGCTGCCCTGACACTTGCGGACAGTCATCACGAACCAGCGGGTCCGTCGCGATAGAGCTGCGTGGAGGACTGCCTTGGCCTGGCATTGCTTTTCCGAAAGCAGAAACGGCTCGCACCTCGACCTGGCCTGGGATAACCCGGGTGTCAGGTCGAGGTTGAGCTGTGTAAGGTTCCCAGCCTACCTTCCGAGATCAAGCCAGGTCGAAACGATCAAGATTCATCACCTTGTTCCAGACCGCTACAAAGTCATGGACGAACTTCTCGTGCGCGTCCGAACTTCCGTAGACTTCGGCAAGTGCTCGAAGCTGCGAATTGGAACCGAAGAGAAGATCGATGCGTGTGCCGGTCCACTTGAGTTCTCCAGTTTTACGGTCGTGTCCTTCAAAGACGTCCTGAGCATCTGAGACCGGCTTCCACTCCGTTCCCATATCGAGCAGGTTGAGGAAGAAGTCGTTGGTCAGCGCCTCCGGCCGCTTGGTGAAGACGCCATGCTTTGTCTGTCCGACGTTGGTATCCAGGACACGCAGGCCGCCAATGAGTACTGTCAGTTCAGGAGCGGTCAGTGTCAGTAATTGGGCCTTATCGATCAGCAGCGACTCGGACGGTACGCTGTATTTGGCTTTGAGATAGTTGCGGAAGCCGTCCGCGAGCGGCTCGAGCACAGCGAAGGAGTCTACATCGGTCTGCTCCTGCGAGGCGTCCGTGCGTCCCGGCGTAAAGGGAACGGTCCCGCTGAGACCGGCATTCCTGGTTGCCTGCTCGACACCTGCACAACCGGCCAGGACGATCAGGTCGGCGAGTGAGATCTTCTTGCCGCCAGTCAGCTTTCCGTTGAATTCGCTCTGAATACCTTCGAGCGTCTTCAACACCTTCTCCAGTTGCTCAGGTTGGTTGACCTTCCAGTCCTTCTGCGGAGCGAGACGGATACGGGCGCCGTTTGCGCCGCCACGCTTGTCGGAGCCACGAAAGGTGGATGCTGACGCCCAGGCGGTCGAAACCAGTTGCGAGACCGTCAATCCCGAAGCAAGAACCTTGCCCTTGAGCGCGGCAATGTCCTGCTCATCAATCAGCTTGTGATCGACCGCGGGAACAGGATCTTGCCAGAGGAGTACTTCGGCTGGAATTTCCGGACCGAGATAGCGCGCGCGCGGTCCCATGTCGCGGTGCGTCAGCTTGAACCATGCGCGGGCGAAGGCATCGGCAAACTGGTCTGGATTCTCGTGGAAGCGCCTCGAAATTTTTTCATAATCAGGATCGAAGCGCAGAGCAAGATCCGTGGTCAGCATTGACGGCGAGCGGCGCTTTGACGGGTCATGCGGATCAGGCACAGTACCTACACCTCCGTCACCCTTCGGCTTCCACTGATTTGCCCCGGCCGGGCTCTTGGTCAGCTCCCATTCGTAGCCAAACAGGTGTTCAAAGAACTCGTTGCTCCATTGTGTCGGCTTGGTCGTCCAGATAACTTCCAGGCCGCTTGTGATTGCGTCTCCGCCCTTGCCAGTGCCAAAGCTGTTCTTCCAGCCGAGGCCCTGCTCCTCTAGTCCGGCGGCTTCGGGCTCAGGCCCCACATGGGAGGCAGGGCCAGCACCGTGAGTCTTGCCGAAGGTATGACCGCCCGCTATCAGAGCAATGGTCTCCTCGTCATTCATCGCCATGCGAGCAAAGGTCTCTCGAATATCGTGGGCCGAGGCAATCGGGTCCGGGTTGCCATCCGGACCTTCCGGATTCACGTAGATCAGGCCCATTTGCACTGCGGCAAGCGGATTCTCCAGATTGCGCTCTTTGGTGCCCCCTCCGGTACGATCTTTCTCGGTGCCATGCAGTTCTTCGTCGGCAACCAGGACACCTTCGTCATCGTTCTTTCCTTTACGGTAGCGAAGATCGCCGCCCAGCCAAGTGGTCTCGGTTCCCCAATAGACTTCCTCGTTTGGCTCCCAGACGTCCTCGCGTCCTCCGCCGAAACCGAAGGTCGCAAAGCCCATCGATTCCAGCGCAACGTTTCCAGTGAGGACGATCAGGTCGGCCCATGAAATTTTATTGCCGTACTTCTGCTTGATCGGCCAGATCAGGCGGCGCGCCTTATCAAGGCTGACATTGTCGGGCCAACTGTTGAGAGGAGCGAAACGCTGCTGGCCAGCTCCGGCGCCGCCCCGACCATCGCCGATGCGGTACGTTCCGGCGCTGTGCCACGCCATACGAATAAACAGAGGCCCGTAGCTGCCAAAATCCGCAGGCCACCAGTCCTGCGAGGTCGTCATGAGCGCAAGAAGGTCCTTTTTCACGGCTGCCAGGTCGAGGCTCTTGAACGCTTCGGCATAGTTAAAGTTTTTGTCCATCGGATCGGACAGGGACGAGTGCTGATGCAATATCCTCAGGTTCAACTGGCTCGGCCACCAGTCACGGTTCGATGTACCTTCCCCTGCGGCGTGATGGAACGGGCATTTCGCTTCGGTTGATGTCTTTGTTTGCTCTGCCATGTTTCTCCTCGATCTGTTCGACCATCGCCCACGCTGTTGGTTATCCAAAATCTCACAGCGCAGATATCCGCGTTTGTCTCGACACCAGCAATGTAGCATCATGGAGACTGATCGTTCCAATACATAGTTCCCATTTGGGGTATAGGCATTCTCTATGGAATTCAATCAGCTTCGATACGTTTGCGCCATCGCCGAAACTGGCAGTTTCAGCCGTGCTGCCGAGCGCTGCCATGTAGCGCAGCCTTCGCTCTCGCAGCAGGTACTCAAACTTGAAGAAGATTTAGGGGCAAAACTCTTCGACCGGCTCGGTCGCAGCATCCGACTTACTGAAGCGGGACGCGCCTTCCTGCCTCATGCTCGCTCCATCCTGCATCAGATGGAAGCCGCTCGAACCGGCGTTGAAGACAAGCGTACCGATGTACGCGGAAGCGTTGCGGCCGGCGTCATTCCCACCATTGCGCCCTATCTCCTGCCACGCTATACGGCATCGTTTGCAAAGAAATATCCTGAAGCCCGGCTGCGCATCGTCGAAGAGACCACGCCCGTGCTGGTCGAAAGTTTGCGCAATCTCTCTATCGACCTCGCCGTTCTTGCCCTGCCGTTGCGTCACAAAGAGTTTGAGTTGTTTCCTCTTCGCACCGAACCGCTCTTCGCTGTGCTGCCGAAAGACCATCCCCGCGCCTATCAGAAATCGCTCTCCCTCAAAGACCTTCGCGGTGAGCCATTTGTCATGTTGCGCGACGGCCACTGCTTCCGCGATCTTAGCGTAGCTGCCTGCGCCCGTGCGCGCGTCGCTCCGCGCATTGTTTTTGAGAGTGGTCAATTCAGCAGCCTGCTTGGCATGGTTGCCGCAGGGATCGGTGTTTCGCTTGTGCCCGAAATGGCAATTGACCCTAATGCGCCCTGCCGCTATGTGCGCCTCAGCGACACACGCGCCACGCGCACCATCGTAGCCGCCGTTCTGCGTGGGCGCAGCTTTAACCGCGTCCAGCAGGCCTTTTTGTCGGGGCTCACAAATTAGGGCAATCGAATAAGCCGCAGCCTAACTACGGCAGATCACGATGCCGACTCTGAGATCAAAATTTTGCTCGATCCGATGATCGAGACGATGTGCAAGACAGGCATGGAGATGCAGTGGTGGTAAAGGAGACATCACTGGCGGATGATGCGGAACGATATCGAGTATTAAGGCGTGGGGGTTATGGGTCGCGGTATTCGCGGCGCTTGAGTTCGCGGAGTGCCTGGTCGTGTCCTTGAAGAGCAGCCTGACGAGTCCAGTGGCGGGACTGAGTGTAGTCGTGCTCTACACCCTGGCCGATGGCGTAGAGGTGGCCCATCTGGAACTGGGCCTCGGCGTTGCCGTGATCGGCGGCCTTGCGATACCACGCGGCAGCCTGCGCGTAGCTGAGTGGGACGCCTTGGCCGGTGTAGTAAAGGTCGGCTAGCTTCTGCTGGGCTTCGGGAAAATTTTGGGTGGCGGCCAGCCGATACCAGTGGGCAGCTTCGGCATCGCTTTGCGGGACCCCTTCCCCTTTTCGATACATGAGGCCGAGGTTGTATTGCGCCCAGGCAAGGTTACTGTGGGCAGCGCGCTGGCACCATGCAAAAGCTTCAGTAAAGTTGTTGGCTGCGTAATAACGGAAGCTGAGGTTGGCCTGCGCGTAGGCGTGGCCCTGTTCAGCGGCCTTGCACTCCCAGTAGGCCGCCTGGGTGTCGTCTTGCGGCACGCCCTGCGCCGCGTCGTACATCGTGCTGAGGAGATACTGCGACTCGGCGTGTCCTTGCTCGGCGGCGAGTCGGAAACTGGCCGCGGCTTCGATGAAGTTGTGGACGTTGTAGTCGGCTACGGCCTGCCGGTAGTGCGGGTTAGAGGCTACGTTAGCGGCGTCGCGGCGGCCGCGGGCGATGATGCTGGAGCGCGTGGAATGGAGCGACAGCGCGCCGACGGCAGGAATGTGCTGCAGGCCGCCTTTGAATTTATCTTCCATGGGCTTTGATCTGGCGGTCGATGAGCTCGAAGCGGCGCTCGGCATCGGCGATCTGCTCGCGAAGGCTGGTGGCGAGTTCGGTGAGCAGGTCGCGGTGTTCGCGGGCGGCGGCTTCCACATCGAGGTACAGTTGAGCAACTTCGCCGGCGAGCAGCGTGGACTGCTCCGCATCGAGGGTGGCGATGTCGCGCTGGGCGTGCTGGATCTGGCGCGTGATGCGGAGAAGCTCTGCGACGACTCCTTCGCCCGCGATGGAAGCGCTAATTTCGCGGTGGTCGTCAAGCAGACGCTGCAAGGTTTCGGTGTCGCCGCGGCTGTAGGCCTGATTCGCACGGGCCATCAGCAGGGTGAAGTGCTTCTGCTCGGCGTCGTCGCGCGCGAAGTCGGGGTGAATGCGCTTGGCGACGTCGCGGAAGAGGGTCTTGAGGCTGGGCGGCGGGTCGAACTCTTCGGCTTCCCGGGCCTCGCCGAATGCGGCATCATGGGTCTCCTGCGCACGCTGGCGGGTCTCCTCGGCGTAGCGGCGGGCAGAGTCGGAATCGTAGAGATCGACCTCGCGCTCGGCGATGCGCGCTTCGAGGGTGTCGAGCTCGGCATAGAGGATGCCGACCTGGCGGAGGTAACGGCCTTCGAAGGTCTTGAGCTGGGCGCGGATTTGGGCAAGCTCGGATTCGCGCTCGGCGAGCGTGGTGCGAACAGTGGCAAGTTGCTCGCGCTTGTCGAGCAGGGCGGCGGCGTCCGAGGTTTGCTGGAGAATGATTTCGGCTGGCATGCGGCTTCCCATGAGGGAAGTTTTAGTTTAGCGGAGTTCCGCTTATACAGACGAGTGCGACTCTTGCGCTAAACCAGCTCCCAGGACATCTCCAGGTAACTCAAGTATAAACCTTACTTCCGGGGCAATGCGTTCTGGCTTCTCCCAGCTTCGGATTTTGGCACACGCACGGTCCTACTCCCGTATCGCGTTTAGGCGAGATCGGCATGGTTCAGTCTGGTTCGCCGCGTCAGGACATATATCGCAACCAGGGCCGCGGCAAAGCCTGATGACGCGCCTACGCCAAGTGCCCACCGGGGACCGAAGCGGTTTGCCACCCATCCCACGATGGGCGCCCCTATCGATGTTCCGCCGAGCGCCACGCCCACACGAATCGCCATCACGCGACCGCGCATGGTGGGCTTGGTCGAAAGCTGCATCATACTGTTCGTCGCGTTCGTGAAGGTGAGGGCGGCCACCCCAATCACCGTGAGGGCCGCAGCGAACCACCAATATCCAGCAGAGAACGCAGCAAGCATACAACCGATTCCAAAGACTCCGGTACCGAAGAGGAGCGACCCAAAATTTGGCTTGTCGCGTCCGGCAGCCAGAAGCGCCCCGCTCATTGTGCCAATCGCCATGATCGACGACAGCAAACCGAATCCGCGCGCATCGGTATGGAAAACACTCACCGCCATGGTGGAGATGAAGATCGGGAAATTGAAACCGAATGTCCCGATCAGAAAGAGCATAACTACGATTGATCGCAGGTCAGGCCGATCCCATACATAACGGAGTCCTTCGATGAACCCTCCGGATCCGCGGGAAGCTCTTGCATTTGTCCTGAGGTCCTGGACGCGCAGCAGATACATGGAGAGCAGAACAGCGCCGAAGGACAGCCCGTTTAGGAGAAATGCCCAGCCGGTCCCGATCTTTGCGATGACCAGACCGGCCACAGCCGGGCCGATCATCTGGCCGACGAAGAACGAGGTCGAGTTGAGTGCGACGGCATTAGGCAGTTGTTCGTCACCCACCAGCTCACCAACAAAGGTTTGCCGCACTGGTGCATCCAGCGCCGCAGCAGTGCCAAAAACAAAGGCAAACACATACACATGCCAAAGCCGGACGTAACCCAGGATCGTCAAGCCCCCCAGAGCGGTCGCAAGCACACCCATGGATGCTTGTGTCAACATCAACAGCTTGCGCTGGTTGAAACGGTCCGCTGCCAAACCGCTCCAGGGCAGCAACAGCAACTGTGGAGCGAACTGCAGGCCCGTGACAATGCCGACGGCAGTCGCATCATGGTGGGTCAGTTGCGTCAGCACGATCCAGTCTTGTGCCACACGCTGCATCCAGGTTCCGATGTTCGATACCAAACCGCCTGCCGTCCATAAGCGGAAGTTGAAGTTCTCCAGAGCGCGGAAAGTTCTGGAGAGCGGATTCCTCATGGGCGCTCCGGGGCGTTGCCTCCATGAAACTGGCCGAAATGCCGCGCCATGAGAAGGCTGATCAGCAGTGCGCCAACCGCAAGAGCAAGAACATCACTTATCGATCTCAGGTCAAAGTTGCCAACGCGCACCACGAGAAGGTAGCCGACGACGACATTAAAGAAGCCCCATAGAACGTTCACCGTAGACGAGGAAAGGCCTTCGCCGGGCGGCTTTGCGAAGGGAGTTTGGAAGGGCCGTCCCATCATGCCGCTGACAAAATGGGGAACGAAGTTGGCCAGGAAAATCCCTCCAAAGAAGTACGACACAAGATGAGGCCAGGTCATGGTCATGCGCTCCTCGTCGCCAGCAGGTTAAGAATGTCCTGGGTTGAGCCCGTTTCTCCGAGACGGGGAAAGACGCTTGTAAGGCTGTACTCGTGCGCTTCGGGGCGCACATCGGTCATGGCATCGAGGGCAAGCGTGACGTTAAATCCCTGCTCGTATGCCTGTCGAGCAGTGGCTTCGACGCCGGTTCCGGTTGCCACGCCCGTGACAACAACCTGCGTTACTCCCTTGGCCTTCAGTTGCGCTTCCAGGTCCGTACTCGCAAACGCGCCCCATGTCCGTTTCGTTACCACGATGTCGGTGGGCTGGCGATCCAGCTCCGGAATCAGATCGCTGAATCCCTCCGGGAACGTTGAGAAACGGCGCGGCTGCTCCGTCCGACCTGGTGCACCTCCTGAGACATTGACCAGAACGACCGGGAGATCATACTCACGAAAGGCATCAAGCAAGGCGCAGGTTCTCTCAATGACACCAGCAATCGGATGGATCAAGGGCGAGTTGATAATCCCTTTCTGAAGATCTACGACAATAAGGGCGGTCTTTTGATCAAGCGTTATAACGGGCATTAGGTTCTTCTCCTCGACAGGGACATGGAATGAGAGTTGAGTGGTTGTACGCGAAGGCATCAGTCTTCAATGAGGCGCGCGAGCAAGTTGACGGCAGCAGCAAGCTTTTCCTGCTCTTGGGAGGAGAGTTTCTTCTGAATAGTCGTTGTGAGCCAATCCTGTCTCGCGGCACGACCATCCCTGAGCAACTTCTGGCATTTCCGGGAGAGTGACATCAAGGTCTGCCGTCTGTCGTTCGGGTCCGGAGAGTCACTCACCAATCCGGCTTCCAACAACGACGTGATGATGGCGCTCATCGACTGAGGACGCATTCCCTCAGCTCTAGCCAGGCTCGATACCGCCGCAGGGCCGTCTTTCTCAAGACGAAGCAGAACGGAGACTTGCGAAGGCGTCAAATCGCTCTGCCCACCCTGTTCACGCAGCTTCCGCTTGAGTTTGCCAAAGATTGCCCGAAGCTCTGCCGCAAGTGCAGAGCTTCGCTCGGCCGGAGAAGGACTCGCCCGATTATTCATAGAACTCAGTATGCCATAAATACAGTTTATCTGTACAGGTAGACTGTACAGATAAAGCACGAACATTTATTGCGTGGCTTAGACCCACAGCCTGTCTGCCCTCTGAGAGAGTTCAGTCAACCGTATCGGCCTTCCAGCGGGATTCAGCCGTTCCAAATAAAAGAGAATTACCTCGCCCCAGTGGTCCAGGCTGATCTGCAGGTCGAGGAACTTATCGAAGACGCCTGCAAGCATCAATCGAACGAATTGGATGCCAGCCTCGCAATTGACTTCACAGTACTGTCTCTTTTCTCGGATCGACCTGCTATCAAGAGTAAGCGCACCGGCGTCCGCAGAGCGCCGGTGCGCTTTCGCTTGTACTTAGGACTGCGTGTAGTCCATATTGTCCAGGTCGGTGATCAAGCCAGGGCCTGTCGGCGTCCAGTTCAGTTTCTGCCGAGTAATCGCGCTTGAAGATGGCATATCATGGCCAGCGAAGCGGGCAAGCCAGCCGAAGTGCGCTTCCGTCTCCTCGGGCTTGATGCTGACCACCGGCACCTTCAGCCCACGACCCAACGCCTCGGCGATGGCCTTCATGGACACGCCCTCCTCGTCAACTGCGTGGTAGATCGCGCCCGGCTCCGCCTTTTCAAAAGCCAGGTGGTACAAGCGCGCCACATCGGAGACGTGCGCCGCGGGCCAGCGATTGCTGCCGTCGCCGATGTAGGGCGACACACGCTTCGCGCGCGCTGCCGCTGTAACATACGGTACGAGTCCCTGCTTGCGTGTGTCGTGAATCTGCGCCAAACGAACGATGGAGGTCTTCACGCCGCGCTCAGTGAACTCCTTCACCACCGCTTCCGAGGCCGCGCGAGGGTTCCAGGACGCGGACGGGCCATCCTCCGTCGAGGGTTTGCCGTCCACATTGGCTGCCATCGCCGTACCCGAGGTGACCACAAACGGTCGGTTCGACCCCACCAATACCTCTCCCAGCGCCGCGATTGCGTTGCGTTCGTCTGCGGCGTTCTTCTCAAACTGTGAGAAGTCATGGTTGAAGGCCAGGTGGATCACGCCATCGGAATCGGCTGCGCCCTTGCGCAGGCTGTCGAGGTCCTCGATATTTCCATGCAGCACCTCGGCTCCCGCCGCGCGCAGCTTTTCGGCACCGACGTCCGAGCGCGTCAGTCCCAGCACGCTGTGCCCCGCTTTGATCAACTCCGGTACAAGCTCCGACCCGATAAAGCCGGGCGCTCCAGTTACAAAGATACGCATAACGATGTCTCCTTTAGATCTCACGAACACGGGGCCGATTTGCGCCGTCGATCAATAGATGGCTCTCAACCCGCGGACGATCTATACTGGAAGTCCGTATGATCAGTCCAATCGTCCTGTCGCCCCAAAAATCCGAACCCCCAAGATCAGAGACTCAGTTCTTGCAGCCAGGTCTGGCGTCGACTCAGCGTATGGATCCGCTCTCCGAGGTTCTTGCCCTGCTCAAGCCTCAGAGCTTATCCTCCGGCGGCTTTATGGTGCCCGGCGATATGGCCATTCACTTCCCGAAGCATCAGGGCATTAAGTGCTACGCCATGCTCGCCGGGCAATGCTGGCTGGTCGTCGAAGGCGTCCCAGACCCCGTCCTGCTTGATGCCGGAGACTGTTTTCTTTTGCCGCGCGGGATGCCGTTCCAGCTCACCACGGATCTCTCGCTCGAACCGGTTCACTACACGCTCGCGTGGGGTCGCCTCAGCAAGACCAATGACGTCCAGGCGGTCCCCGAAGGCGCGCGGTACATCGCTGGAGGCTTCTTTGGGTTTACAGGCAGCCACGCCGAGATGCTCCTGCACTCGCTGCCGCCCATCATCCACATCCGCCGCGAGTCGGACAAGGCCGCCATGCGCTGGGCGCTCGAACGCATGCGCGAAGAACTCCGCGATCCTCAGCCCGGCAGTTCGCTAATAGCGCAGCAGCTCGCCTATACGATGCTCATTCAAGCGCTGCGCCTGCACCTGGCTGACGGCGCCAGCGCTCGCCACAGTTGGCTTTCTGCTCTGTCTGACAAGCATATGAGCATCGCCATCGCCAGCATGCACGACGCCCCCGGTCATCCCTGGACGCTGCAGTCGCTGGCCGAATGCGTTGGCATGTCGCGCTCTGTCTTCGCCCTGCGCTTCCGCGAGATCGTCGGCGCCACGCCGATGGAGTATCTCGCCCGCTGGCGCATGCTTCTGGCTGCCGACCGCTTGAAAAACTCCTCTGAGGGACTTTCAGCCATCGCGCGGTCGCTCGGCTACGAGTCTGAGAGCGCCTTCGGCAAGGCCTTCCGCCGGGTGATGGGCTGCTCTCCAAGACAGTACACCCGGTCCGCCACGCTGTGCGCGATGCCTCTGAAGCCCAGTACGGAAGATCAAGAACAGGAACTTGTCGTGACTGCGTAGAAGCCTCTGTGCTTTTGCGAAGGCCGACTTGACCACAAAAGCGCGCTTCTGGAATTTCTAATTTGCTACCGAGCAGGAGCCTGGAAGACCTGGCGCACGGTCTCTCGAATCCAGGCATGCAGCAGATCGCTGTCGAATCGCGGGTGCCACACCATCGAATATCGGATGCGAGGAAGCTCTTTCGGCGCTTTCAGCAATGGGAAATCGAGTGCAGTCAATGTCGGTTCTGCGATTCGCGCAGGCATTGTCAGCACCAGGTCCGTTGCCTCAAGCACTCTGATTGCAGCCTGGAAATAGGGAAGATGAACAGCTACGAGCCGCCGCAATCCAGCTTCAGCAAGGGAGCGATCAATCAGATTCTGCTGGTTCGGTTGTGTCTCGATCGCGACATGACGGAAGCTGAGGTACTCCTTCATCGAGATCGCGCCCTTGCCGCGCTTGAGCTTCCGGCCAGCCACGCAAACGAAGCTGTCTTCGAAGAGAGGCTCAAAACGAAACGTCGAAGGCGCTGCAAGCGGGCTCAGGATGAGTTGTGTCGCCAGATTGTCTTCATGAGTCCGCTCGTGCCATGGAACAACCTCAAGCGTGATGCCGGGCGCAAGCCGTCCAACGATCTCCGCCAGCGGTGGCAGAACGACACTACTGGCATCGTCTGTCATGGCAAGACGAAAGTTCCCCTCGCTCTGTGCAGGCGAAAAAGACTCTCCTGCCCAGAGGCGTGCCACACGGGGCAAAATCTGCCCCAGTTCGCCCAGAAGGGCGCTGCCCCTCGGAGTCAGCTCGTAGTTGCGTCCCACCCGCACGAGCAGTTCGTCCCCTAGCTCCGTGCGCAAGCGATCCAGCGCGCGGCTCATGGCCGACTGGCTGAGATGGATGCGCTCCGCGGCACGGGTCACATTCCGTTCGTGCAGCAGGGCCTTGAGGGGAACCAGAAGATTTAGATCGATGTTTCGGAGTTGTACGGGGCGCATACATTCCATTCCAACAATGCATGGTGCGACTACATGGTCAGCATACTCCAATCGGTAAAGGAGAAATCCTATGCAAGACAAACCCGTCGGTGCGCGTGGCGCTGCTCGGCCCGGACAGTCCGACCGGAACGTTCACCCGCTGGCAAGACGAAACGATCCTGTGGTGACGGCTAGTCCCAATCATCGAACCGTTACACGCAGCTTTGACCGGATACCTACAGACGAAAGGACACAACTATGAAATACCGCACACTGGGCCGGACCGGCATCAAGGTCAGCCCCTATTGCCTGGGCGCCATGATGTTCGGCGGCATCGCCAACGCCGATCACGACGACTGCATTCGCATCATCCACAAGGCCTTGGATTTCGGCATCAACTTCATCGACACCGCCGATAGGTACAGCAACGGCGAGTCGGAGGAGATCGTCGGCAAAGCGTTGAAGGGCCGTCGCCACAATGTCGTGCTGGCCACCAAGGTGCACGGCGCGATGGGCGAGGACCCGAACCAGCAGGGCAGTTCGCGCCGCTGGATCACGCAGGCGGTGGAGGCGTCGCTGCGCCGCCTGCAGACCGACCATATCGACCTTTACCAGATCCACCGGCCTTCTCCCGACACCGATATTGAGGAGACGCTGTCGGTGCTTACCGACCTGATGCGCGAGGGCAAGGTGCGCGCCATCGGTTCATCGACCTTCCCCGCTTCTGAGATCGTGGAGGCGCAATGGGTGGCGGAGCGACGGGGCCTGGCGCGTTTCCGCACCGAGCAGCCGCCCTACTCGATCCTCAACCGCAGCATCGAGCACGAGGTTCTGCCCGTCTGCCAGAAGTATGGGATGGGCGCGCTGGTCTGGAGCCCATTGGCGAAAGGCATGCTCACTGGCCGCTACCGTAAAGGGCAGCCGCTACCAGACTCTCTGCGAGTCAAATACCTCCCCAGGCAGATGTCCGACGAGCGCAATCTGGATGCGGTCGAGCGGCTCATCCCCATTGCAGAACAGGCTGGGCTGTCGCTGACGCACATGGCGATGGCCTTTGTGATGGCCCACCCCGGCGTGACCTCTGCTATCCTCGGGCCACGCACGATGCAGCACCTGGACGATCTGCTCGACGGCGCCGAAGTCGTCCTCGACGACGAAACCCTGAACCTAATCGACGAGGTGGTTGCGCCCGGAACCGACGCCGGGCCGATGGGCGCACTCTATGAGCCGCCGGCGGTGACTCAGGCGAGCTTGCGCCGCCGTGCGCTCCCCGACCGGGCCGCAGCTTGACCGAAGCACTGGGAAATGAGCTTGGCCACCTAGCTGTCGACATGTCAACTCCAAGGGCTTGTACCGTCACAGGATTTTCTCTCCGAGCGGGCGGATGTGAGCGTTGACCTCCGGCTCGCCGGCGGGCACGATTTGCTGGCGTGCAGGTCGATTACTTTGCGGGCTGGTGGCTGGTGGTTGGTAAAGAAATTAAGCGGAATTTCGGACGCGTTGGGCCGAGACACACCTTGAGGATCCGTTCCGCACGCTGTCTGAACGTCTCGCGACCGGTCCCGGTGCTATCTATTGACACATCGCCAACAAGAGCGAGCTGCTGACCGCGCCTGGCACCTTTGCGCTATCAACACTCTAGCGAAAACGGAAGTACTATTTCCGCATAGTTCCATCGCCTAAAATAAACACCATTTGTCACTGGGGCTTCCATATCGATTTCATTTGATAGATTTCAAGGTGGTTGATGATGCTCGTTTTCTGCCCCAGTTCGAGTTCCAGCCGATGATGATCGCTTGTATTCGTGGGAATCTCTCTAACGATATAGCGCACCCCTCCATTTACAAAGATTTCTGCCACTCCCTCGTCGATCAATACTTCCACTGATGCGCCGCTATTCTTGAAGTCTGCGGAGTAGATCGTAGCCAGCGTATCTCCCTCATACCGTATCGCCATCTTGTCATTTCCGCCCAACGTAACCTGAAGTTTGATGTCGAGAGGTCCGGATCCAGCTAACTCTAACTTTCGATTGGTGTCCTCAGCATTTAATCTCTCCCCGATAAATGCCTTCCCGTGCAGTCGTCCTATTTCCTCAATCGGAGTAGCCTGCAACCTCAAACCATCCGCAGTAGATTTCAGCTTTAGTTCCGTGGGGAATAAGATCATCTGGTTAAAAGGCATGCCCTCTGGCTGAATTCTTCCCCATGCCATTTGGACTCGCCTGCTGTCTGGCATATTCACAAAGGACTGCGCGGCATAGAGGGTGTCGTCACCCTGCGCATTTTTCCCTTCAGCATAATGCAACTCGGGAGATTCAGCGGTAAACGTATTGCCGTCGAAGCTGCCGATAAAATAGCTGGACGAACCGCCGTGAAGGATCCACTTTTTGTTGTTAGCATCTCCATCAACCGGCAGCTCGAAGAAATCCGGGCATTCATGAAGGCCTTTGAAGTGGCTCTTCCGTACCCAGGTTTTAAGATCGGTAGACGTGTAGAAGGACATACCATCCTTCTCAAATAGGACCATCACCCAGTGTCTGGTTGGTTGATACCAGAAAACTTTGGGGTCTCTAGTATCGTTTGATCCTACCTCCCGATTGCTATCCAGAATGGGGTTGCCAGCATACCGCGTGAATGTGGCCCCATTGTCGGTGCTGTAGGCAATGCACTGTACCTGCTTATGCGATACGCGGTCAAAGGCCGTGTAGACCAATACGAGCGCATCCTTTCCCCAGCCTCCATCGTTGTTGTGGTCGATAAAGCTTGTACCGGACCAGGGGGAGCCTAGTTTGTCGACCATGAGTGCGGGCGCCAACTCCCGCCAATGGATTAGGTCCTTACTGACGGCGTGCCCCCAATACATGAAATCCGTGTCCCATGTGACGCCGAATGGGAAAGCCTGCCAGAACAAATGGTACTGTCCTCTATAAAAGATCGGGCCGTTCACGTCATTGCTCCACCCTCGCTTGACGGTGAAGTGGAACTGGGGCCGATTGCGCTCCTTATATAAGGTGGCTGCTCCCTCAATCTGATCAGCTTGATAAATACGATCCAAGGCAGTCTGGGCAGCAGGGCCTGAAAGATCGGAAGGACCAGATAAGGTAATGGTCTGTCCTTTAAATTCGCTGACGTCTAAAAAAATCCAGTAGTCGATAGAGTGCTCTGCCAACTGTGCGGGAAATTCACGTTTCTGAAGTCCTTTGACGCGAATCTGGAACACCCGCATCTTACTTTCACGACCTACCGGCACATTCAGATACCGCTCCATGATGTGAATGGTTCTACTTTGGGCAACTAGCGGGGGCACCAGCCAGAGAGAGATCGCTAAGAAGGTGAGAAAGTAAAATCGCAGCCGTAACCGCGGCGTCTTTGCCCGCTGCCCACACAGCGCGGACGAATACCCGATAGATACAACGAGCGAAATGGCCGTGGATGATGTTCTTGAGGTCATGGCGAATCGCATATTTTTATGCACCGCTATCATATGCAATCAACGTTCATAAATGGGATTGATCTGCACGAAAAATCGGTTTTTTTGTAACTCTCCCCGCAGAAGCAGTCAATGCAACTTCAGTAGACGCAAAATCTCTTAGGGAACCTCTGACTATGTCATGGTTTTGAAGGGACGCGACTGAAGTCGCGTCCCCTTCATTCTTATGCAAAGAAGCTTTAGCCTCTGAAGGAATCATTGGGGACCTAATCAGACCTTCTTCCATGCCGCATCGGCAGTCGATACCGCATGGAAGAAGGAGAAATCGAAATAGACTCCATTGAAACGATCGGATTTCGGGACATTACCCGACGCTGACGCCATTTACTGAGCAGCCATGGCAATACACTCTTCCAGGATATCGAGTGCCACATCGGTCTCTTCTTGTTTGACGATGAGCGGTGGGCAAAGCCTGATCGTTGTTTCTCCACAACCAAGCAGCAATAGTCCACGCTCGAACGCCAATTCGACAATCCGATCTCTCACTGGCCCAACCGGCGTACGCGATTGCTTGTCCTTTACGATCTCGATGCCGATCATCAGCCCGCGGCCGCGTACATCACCGACAATCTCATGCTTGTTTACCCATGTTCTCAATCGCGTTAGGGCTTCCGCGCCGACCGAAGCGGCATTAGACATCGCTTCGCGTTCGATAATATCCATCGTCGCTAGCGCCGCAGCCAGACAGAGTGGATTGCCGCCGAACGTGCTCGCATGAGAACCGGGCACCCAGTCCATAATCTCCGCCTTCGACATGCAGATACCGAGCGGCATCCCCGACGCAATTCCCTTTGCAATGCAAACGATATCCGGTTGGACACCTGAATGCTCGATCGCCCACCACTTGCCCGTCCTGCCCGCGCCCGACTGAATCTCATCGACGACCATGAGAATGCCATGTCGATCGCAGATGCGACGAATTTCGTGAAGAAAGATATCTGGCGGCACGACGTATCCTCCCTCACCTTGAATCGGTTCTACGAAGATCGCCGCAACCTCTTCTGGTGGCAGCGTGGTCTTGAATAACTTCTCCTCGATAAACCTTGCGCAGCCAAGCCCAAACTCCTCCTCCGCTTGTGGGCCGCCGCTGCATCCCCGATATGCATAGGGATAGCGAACGTGCGTGACTCCGGGAACGAACGGGGCAAAACGGCGCTTCTGTTGTGGCTTGGACGCCGTTAGTGAAAGCGCGCCCATCGTTCGCCCATGAAAGCTTCCGAAGAAACTGATGATGTTCTGCCGCCCGGTATGGTAGCGGGCTAGTTTCATCGCGCACTCGACTGCCTCTGCGCCCGAGTTACCATAGTAGAAACGATGCGGTCCCGGCATGGGCGCGATGGCGGAAAGCCTCTGCGCAACCTTCGGCATCAGGTCGTAGTAAAAATCCGTGCCCGACATGTGGATCAACTCCGCGGCCTGATCCTGGATCGCCTTAACCACCTCGGGGTGGCAATGGCCGGTCGAGTTCACCGCGATGCCGGCGGTGAAGTCAAGAAACTCATTTCCATCAACATCCTCAATCCTGCAGCCTCGTCCCCGCTTTACAGCAAGGGGGTAGCCTCGGGTATAGCTTGGCGAGAGCAGGCGATTGTCGTCAACAATGATCTTTTGTGCATTGGGTCCCGGTAGAGAGGTAGTGAGTTTCGGACCGAACCTGGCATGGGTCTCAGCAGTCGCAGTGCGTAGATTCTCTTGCGTCGAGCTATTCATGGGAATTCTCCTTCGGTCAGCGGTGCAGTCCGTGGTTCGTGCCCCATCGCAGTCACGGCTTTTCTTCGTATGGAGAAAGGCGCTTCCGCCGAACAGGGCCAACACATTCACGCAAGGAGACGTCTGCTAATCACCGGAAAAGAGATTGGGCCTGTTGCTGCTTGGAAGAACATGAAAAGGCGTGTGCGCTCTCTGGAGCGTGTCGGAACGGCGTTGAAGAATCGAAGCATTCCAATTCCTCAATGAGACGGCTACCGGGATATTCGCTATCATCACTCGCATCATCCCTCCCATTCGTACGCCGACTCATCATACCGGCATTCATTGGATGCCGTCTTCCATGTTCAAAGCGCTAACTGAACGTTCCCATTCCTAGAATTCAAAGCGCGCATAAAACTGTGCCAGGCGAGGATTCGTGAGTGCAGTCGTAGCAGTCCCAAAGCCATTGGAATTGTCAATCCTCGCAGAGACCGAATGCGCATCGAAGCGCACACTATTGGTCACGTTGAACACTTCCACGCCAGCCTTCACTTGCATGCTGGCCTTAAGAGGAAACGTCTTTCCCAGTCCGGCATCTTCTTCAAAATACCCATCGCCTCGCAGGACGTTTCTCGATCCCGACTCGCCCGGCAGCGCAAAGTCGAAAGCGGCAAAGACTGCGGTGGGATCTGCAAACTGCTGATTCAGTTTTCCGCGGCCCTTCGGAATCTTGGCGACCTGCGTCGCAAGGCCTTGGATGTCGTAGTTGGTCGGAAAATTATTTCCATTGTTCACAGAGAACGGGAAGCCGCTGGTCCAGCGAACGATTCCGGTAGTCTGCCATCCGCCGATCAATTCATCCGCAAATTTTCCGATCGAAGACGCGAATCGCTTGCCCCGGCCAAACGGCAGGTCCCAGATGTAGTTCGTGTTGAGTTGGTGCCGCAAATCGTAGTCCGAGGGGCCATAAAGTTGATCAGGCTGCCATGTATTAAAGATCTGCGCGTTGTTGACACCACCCGAGGAGCCTAGCCGTTCTGCCTGCGAGGTCGCATCCAGAGACTTCGAGAAGGTGTAGTTGAAATCGGCCTGCAATCCAAGGCCGAACCGTTGGCGATAGACAACCTCAAGCGCGTTGTAGTTCGAGTTGCCGATCGATCTCCATGCATAGAGCGCGGAAAACTGGTCGTGGTAGAAACGGTTGGAGGGATAGAGCTGGTTGGGATTGATCCCTGCACCGGTAGTCGTGTCCGGCATGTCCAGCGCATACAGCGCGTTGGCTTCGTTGTAGAGATTCTGCTGGTAAAGCTGATAGATATTCTGTGTAGCAGTAAATCCGGGGCCAAATCCAATGTCTTGTCCACCCAACGCACCAAACAGAGTTTCCCAGTAGGCAATGGGCTGCACCGTTGACACATCGACACCGTTGCCTCCGTTTTGACGGGCAAGCAGTGACATCTGTTTCGCAGCAGCAAAGTAAGTCGTCCCTGCGGCTGCCAGATTGGTAGGCATCGCTACGTCTTCCTGTTCCAACAGACGATGCGCGAAGCGCCCCACATATGTCACCTCCAGCGAGGAGCCATTGCGGATCTCACGAGCAATCGAAAAGTCGACTACATGCGCATAAGGGGTCTTGACGGCGGAGTCTTGCGACCAGTAAATCGCACCACTCGTCGGTCCACTTCTCACGGGAATACCGGGGAATCCAACAGCAGGCGCTGGTGGCAACAAGCTCTGTGGAACGCTATTAACACTGGTAAAGCGTGGCGCCGTACCGGCCTTCAACGCACCAGCGCTGGTCTGCAGCGTCGTGGAGAGGCCAAACGATCCTTCGGTGTCGAAGTTGTTTACGATCGCCGCTCCAAAATGGTCGTACACCAGAGAATAGCCTGCACGAATGCTGGTCTGCCCCTCGCCCAACAGTTTTTTCAGAAAGCCCGAGTCTGGTGTTGGCGAATAAGCCACGGCAATGCGCGGTCCAAGATTTCCTTTCTCCGGCGTCCAATAATCCGGCTTACCGTTGTAGCGCCCGTTGATAGGGAAACCAAGTTCACCCGCCCCGCTGGCCGACTGACCCGATGCCGCCAGTTGCGCGCTTTGATTAACAAACTTGGTCAGCGAAAACGCGCCGGGCGCGCACTCATTGCCAACGATCTGGCATACTCCCACCTGCGTTCCACTCGTCTCCGCAGGTACCTGAAGATAGGAGTAACGCAATCCATAGGTGATGCTCAGGTCTTTCAGCGCCTTCCATGTGTCCTGCGCATAAAGCTCATACTCATTCCAGCGATAGTCACGGCTCACAGGAGCACCGACAGGCAGCGTCGTTCCGTTTTTTGTGCTGTTGTACGTTATATTTCCGACGTTAATAATTCCAACAGCCGCCATCACCGCGCTGTTGTAATTTGTTTTGGAACCAGCCACCTCGGGATAACCATAGGTGCCGGGATCAAAAGCTCCGCCACTACCAGCTATCGTTCCGGGGTTGAGGTATTGATACGTCCCCGTCGCATTGGAATACGAAAGTGCATTGCTCGAGCTCCGGTCATCGATGAAGCGGATGTTCGTTCCAAACGCCAGATTGTGGTTATGCTTCGTCCACGAGAGGTTGTCCGTCAGGTTGTACACCGGTGCAATGGTGTAGTTAGAGTCCGTGGTGGCCTGTAGCGGGCTGAGCTCCTGTAGCGTCACATAGGGGCCAGATAAAAGACCGGCGTTGCTCAGTCCCTGCCGGGTGAGACCAAACGCAAGATTATTGACCAGGTTGCTTGTGAGCAAGACCGTATAGCCCGCTGCGAACCCTTTGCTGTTCGTCAATAGCGTGTTACTTCCCGGCTGTCCCGGAAACTGAGGTCCTCCTGGCTCGTGGTCATTCTGCAGATTGCCGCGCCAGAAAATTGTATGCTTCCCGCTACCCGTGATGTCCCAGTCGAGTCGTCCGGTATAGGCGTTATAGCTGCGCTGTGTGTTGTAGGAGAAGCTGTAGCCTTCGGTATTGAGCCCATCCCCTTGCGACGGGAGATTCCCGTTGGGGTAGGTATTCATGAGCGCGAGAACGGCTGCATTCACTCCGATTCCCTGCGGGTCCATGCTTTGAAGATCGGCGGGCGTGAGTGTAGTCACGCCATTGGCAGAAAGATATTGCAGATTACCCGTCCGAAAGCTCGGAGTCGGAACGATGTCAGTATTAGAGGTAAAGCCTTGCGTGTCTCGACGACCCTCGTAGTTGAGGAAGAAGAACGCTGTGTTCTTCTTAATCGGTCCACCCACGGAAGCACCAAAGACATTGCGAATCAGCTTGAGGGGAACATTAGGCAGCCCTTCGGTAGCTTGCGTCTGCTTATTGAAGAAATCATTCGCATGAAACAGATTATTGCGGTTGTAAGCGTAGACGACACCATGCAGTGAGTTCGTTCCGCTCTTGGTGACCAGGGATATCTGCGCGCCCGAGGAACGCCCCTCTTCAGCATTCGGATTACTCGTCGTCACGCGAAACTCGGCAATGGCATCCTGCGACACGCGCAGCACGCTGGTAAAAGCATAACCATTGTTGATGTCGTTGACGTCAATGCCGTCCAGTGTAATGTTGGCCTGGTCAGATCGTCCGCCATTTGTAGAACCGCTGCGCGAGTCGGTGCTAGTATTTCCGTTCGACTGCGTACCGGTGTCAGTGTCGGTGCGGCCCAGAAATGTAACCCCAGGCTGAAGACTCAGCAAGTCGGGGACGTTCCTGGCCTCGCTCGGAAGATTTTCAATCTGCTGACCAGTGAACGCATTGCCCAGCGTGGCGTCGGTCGTATTCAAAACCGGCTGGATGGCGGCACTTACTGTGACATCCGAGGTAACGGTCGCGACGGCAAGGGAAACATTGATCGTCGCAGGTTGACTTACCAGAAGATCGATCGCGGTCTGTTTCGCTGTAGCGAATCCCTGCGAAACGACCGTCAATTCATAGCGCCCAGGAGCAACCTGCGAGAACTGGTATTCGCCATTTTTATTCGTCGTGGCCTCGCGAACTGTCGTCGTCGAGGTGCGCGTGAGCTTGATACTTGCTCCGGCAATCGACGCGCCACCTGCGTCTGTTACGTGCCCACCCAAAGACGTCGTTGCCTGGCTCCAGGCTAGGTTATGACCAAGGAGAAACAGACTACAAAAGGAAGTCAGTACGAGAAGCCTTAATCGCATGCCGAGACCCTCTTCGAATTATTCTGGAAGTCAACAAAACATGGTGCCTAAGAACGCTCTGCAATCTCAACAAAAAGCGAAGCGCACTATCATTTGCTTTCCGTTACGAAATACGCTGCTGATGAAGTCAAACACTAGCATTCAAGACGCGATACTGGATATCAATGTTTTATCAATATCTCATGAATCTTTCTCATGACGACTGTCTTTTGTCATTTATTACCGATGCTTGCTTTCGCCTGACCGATGATCCATTGAGTGAAGGCAGCCGGCAGCATTGAGGAAGTCTTCGACTCAGGCACCACGAGATAGTAGGCATTTGCGCTTCGAATGGGACGATCGAACAGCATAACTAGCTTTCCCGAAGCAAGTTCATCTTCGATGAGAAGCTTAGGCAACAGTGCCACCCCCAAATCACAGATTGCTGCTTGCGTGACCATCGTGAACTGCTCAAATCGAGGTCCGCGAAGGGCATGTGGATTTTCCACCTCTGTCATTTGAAACCACTCCGTCCACGCTTCTGTACGAGTCGTCTGATGCAATAAGACCGTGCGAATTAAATCAACCGGCTTTCTAATCCGTTGTGCTTCCTTCAATTTTGGACTGCAAACGGGCACTGTGACTTCGTCCACCAGATGATGCGCCACCGTCCCCGGCCAATCGGGCAAGCCATAGTGGATTCCAGCATCAAACGGCTCCATTCCAAAATCGAATGGGACGAGTCGAGTGGCCAGATTGATCGTGACACCGGGATGCTTCTCAAGAAAATCGTTCAGCCTCGGCATGAGCCATCGAGTTGCAAACGTCGGCAAGACAGCCAGATTGAGAAGGTTCGTCTTTCCTCCGCATGCCATGATCCGGCTCGTGGCATCCTTCAGGCCGGACATCACTCTACTCACGTCATTCAGGTAGAGCTTCCCTGCGTCTGTGATGACAACCCTCTGACGCACTCTTTCAAAGAGAGACACGTCGAGCAAAGATTCCAATTGGTGGATCTGGCGGCTTACTGCGCTCTGCGTCAGGCTCAGTTCTACTGAGGCCCGCGTTATGCTTCCGTGCCGTGCGACACTCTCGAACGCCTGGAGACATGAAATCGTTGGAAGTTCCGGCATAAGTCACCTGCCCGTACAGTCATACCTAATCGTCATGAACCGTCTGAGACTAAATCATTTTCATTCCTGAGTCACGATTATCTTGCCCTCCCTGAATAGAAGCAGTGCCCTAAAAAGGGCCCCTCTTTAAAGGGATCATGCTGAAACCTCATCAAGTGTTGAAAACATAGCATTTTACATTTCAAGCGGCCAGGACTACATATTGATGAATTGTTCGCTGCTTGAGGCATGCTCGCTGAACGAAGATGCGTACCTCTACGGCCAACATCTTGGAGACATACGATGCCTAAACCTGGCGGCATTTTGCAGACGACTCTTGATAATTTAATTGGACCGAAGCGGACAGAACGTCTCTTTGACGTTCTTGTAGTAGATCCTGCATTCCTTGAGGATTCAGGGGCGCGAATTTCGAGATCAAAACTTGCGCAAGCTCTAAACATGCTCCTCTTTGAGGACCTGATAGAACGGGTTCCTGCAGCGAAGATTTACGTGGATCAAAGTCTTCGCAATGGAAAAACTATCCTTCACGATCATGGAGCGGTTCGCACGATCGCCATGGCAGGGATGGGGAACCTTCCGGCAGGACAAGAGGCCATCACACGGATACTGCGCCCACTTGGCTATGCGCTCCATGGAGTCTATCCGCTGGAGCGGCTGCGCATGACAGGCCGCTCCTACGCCCAGGTCGACTTTCCCGAGGAGATCGCGCAATTTTTTGTCAGCGAACTTCATCCCGAACGATTCTCCGCCGAATTCCAAGCCGCTCTGAGCCGCATCGTGGCAACTTCGACCGATCCGCTGACTCAGGGCGCGCACAATCTTCTTGAAGAGTTGGAGGCTGCACGATCTTTAAGTCAGGATCAGGCTGTTGCTCTCTTGCCAGTTCTTGTCTCTTGCTTTGGCCGCCGGCACGGCGAGATTACTCTCGAAGACTATGAGAAATTGTTGGCTGAGTCCTCTGAGGCAGCGTGGATCGCTACGGAAGGCAATGCATTCAACCACGTTACCGACCGGGTCGAAGATGTGGATCAGCTCGCGGCCGAGCAGAAGGCACTTGGACAGCCTATGAAGGCTGCGGTGGAGACCTCTCAATCCAGCAGGGTGCGCCAGACTGCATTCCGCGCAGCCCTTGTGCCAAGAACATTTCGTGCGCCTAACGGTGGTTCCCTGGAGAAAGAAGTTCCCGGCTCTTTTCTGGAGTTCATCACGCGTCTCCCTCTGCCCGAGGACGACTCTGGTAAAAAAGGGTTGGACCTGAGCTTCGACAGCTCCAACGCACAGGCTATCTTTAAAATGACTTCCACCTCAAAGTCTTAGGCTCATAAGCCTCACAAGATATTGGAGCCTCGAAGCACCGCATCGAAGTTGCGTTCATAACAACGTCCACTTCGTCCCGGCGCGCCGATTACACTTGACTCAAGTGCTCTCACAAGTCGACCGCAGGACACGAGATCTTGCGGCACGCAGAAAGCTGGGATGCGATATGACTACCGACACTATCGTTCTAATTGAGCAGGAGACCCACAATCTGCTGGCCTCGTTGGGCGTACCGGCCAGTGCATACTCCGGTGGAAGCCTCACTGTTTACACGCCAATCACTGGCGAAGTCATCGCGCAGGTTTCTAAAGCAAGTCCTGCTGCAGCAACTGAAGCAATCTCTGCCGCTCATACCGCTTTTATTGAGTGGCGAACCATCCCTGCACCCAAACGGGGAGAGTTGGTGCGGTTGCTGGGCGAGGAGTTGCGTGCGGCACTCCCCGCATTAGGCCGCCTTGTAACCATCGAGACTGGAAAGCTCCTCTCAGAGGGCTTCGGCGAAGTGCAGGAGATGATCGATATCTGTACTTTCGCAGCAGGGCTCTCGCGTCAACTCGCCGGACTTACCCTTCCATCAGAGCGCGCTCAACATCGCATGATGGAGACGTGGCACCCACTCGGTGTAGTGGGCATCATCTCCGCTTTCAACTTTCCCGTCGCCGTCTGGTCATGGAACGCCGCATTGGCACTCGTGTGCGGAGATGCCATAGTGTGGAAGCCCTCGGAGAAGACTCCTCTCACGGCGCTCGCAGTGCAGGCACTCTTTGAGCGTGCCGCCGCAAAGTTCGGTGGAGTGCCGCACGGCCTCACGACGCTTTTGATAGGAGATGCGGAGGTCGGGCAGCAGCTTGTGGACTCTCCGCTTGTTCCTCTGGTATCTGCGACAGGATCGACCGCAATGGGCCGAGCCGTTGCTCCACGACTTGCCGTACGTTTCGCGCGTGCAATCCTCGAGTTGGGTGGGAACAACGCAGCCATCGTTTGCCCCAGTGCAGACCTCGACCTTGCACTTCGAGCTATCGCCTTCTCTGCCATCGGAACCGCCGGCCAGCGTTGCACAACGCTCCGCCGATTGATTGTCCACGAGTCAATCTATCCCACGCTGATCGCTCGTCTAAAAAAGGTGTACACCTCCATCGTCATCGGTGACCCACGCGAAACTGGAACATTGGTTGGGCCCCTTATCGACGAGCAATCATTCCTCGCTATGCAAGCGGCACTCGATGGGGCACGCAGTCTGGGTGCGACGATCACCGGTGGAGAACGAGTCAAGTCGATCGGCGATTCTCAGGCTTTTTACGTTCGTCCCGCACTGGTCGAAATCTCCACTCAAGCAGAGGTCGTCAAGCGCGAGACTTTCGCACCCATTCTCTACGTCATGAAGTACAGCAACTTCGCCGATGCCCTTGCTCTGCATAACGACGTGCCGCAAGGCCTCTCCTCTTCCATCTTCACCATGAATCTGCGCGAGGCCGAACAGTTTCTCTCCGCCACCGGATCGGACTGCGGCATATCCAACGTCAACATCGGCACCTCCGGCGCTGAAATTGGCGGAGCATTTGGCGGAGAGAAAGAGACCGGTGGCGGCAGAGAATCAGGCTCCGATGCATGGAAACAATATATGCGCCGCGCCACCAACACCATCAACTATGGAAGCGAACTGCCGCTCGCTCAAGGCGTGAGTTTTGAGATTGAATAAGACGGGATGCTGCCAAAACGATGTGCCAATCCGCAAACAGCCAGCGTGTGAAGGCGTCAAAGTATCGGTCTAAAATCCTGTCTTATCGACGAACGATATCAAATCGATCGCACGCGGTAGTTCTATAGCTAGTTTCTCTCAGGTGTAGCTTCCTTTGTTTGTCATTCCCGAAGGGAATCTGCGTTTTGCTCGAATCACCAAAACTACATGTGGAGGAGAGCTCCTCTAGACGAATAATCCGCTCAAACTCATCGATCCCTACCTCTGCAAAATCTGGCTCCAAAGCCCAGACAGGTTTATGCTCGACCCAACCCATCAAATGCCGAGACTAAAAGACTTAGGAAGTCGATACATCTTATTTGGCAATCGTTTTCCTGCTCTCTAGGATTCATAACCTAAATCGATTGATCGATGGATATAGATACCATCAAATACAAATAATTCTGGCTTCTAAAGTAGAAATCTCTTGACAATTAAAAGATAAAGCAGCCTAATCGGTGTGCTTAGAAAACGCTTACTTCAAATGCTTTGAAGGGAGGCCCTTCTGAGAAGAACCTTCCGATTGTTGAGTAAACATTTACTTTGGAGGCAGATCATGGAATACGATGCGATGCAAAATGATCGTGGTGCGTCAATTCTCGCGCTGAAACTACCAGTATTGACTTGTTTGAAAATATGGCTCGCATTGATCGCCATATTCGTGATGCTGGTCCCCGTGGCGCGGGCTCAGGACAACGCCACCATCACCGGAACGGTGGTGGATTCAAGCGGCGCAATCGTCGCGAATGCCCAGGTTTCGCTGGGGAACGATGCAACCGCTCAAACAAGGAATGTTACTTCCAACAATGCGGGAGCGTATCGTTTTGCAAACGTAGGCGTCGGGCGTTATACGCTGAGCAGCTCTGTCGCGGGCTTTCAAAAATATGTCAAAACTGGCATCGTGGTCAATGTCGCTCAGACTCTCGAAGAGAATATCGCTCTTACCGTGGGCAGCCAGGAACAGACAGTCACTGTGACAGCGAACGCTTTGCAGGTTCAGTCTGAAACCAATGAACTCAGTAACCTTATCAGCGGCAAACAGGTCTCCCAATTAGCTACCAACGGCCGCAATGTAACAGCGCTTGCAGCTTTGGGCATGGGGGTCTCCAATACCCTATCGGATTTTGGCGGCGTGAATGCGCTGACTTCGAGCAACTCCATCAGCTTCAACGGAACCCGCGTCAGCCATAACATCTATCTGTTAGATGGAGGGGAGCTGAACGATCGCGGTTGCGGCGGCTGTTTTAGTTCTCTGCCTTCTATCGACGCCCTCGCCGAATTCCAGACGCTTGGCAGTAACTATGGACCAGACTACGGCATCGGTTCTGGTGGAACGATCCTCATGGTGATCAAGTCAGGCACTCGCCAGTTCCACGGGGGGCTGTGGGAATTCAACCGAAATGAAGCCTTCGACGCCAACAATTACTTTACGAATCTGGCAGGACAATCGCGTCCCAAGTTCAGGCTGAATACTTATGGCGGCAATATCGGCGGCCCTCTCTGGATCCCCCATATTTATAACGATTCACGCAACCGAACATTCTTCTTCGTCAATGAAGAGTGGAGAAAGCTGATTCAGGGGAGCGCGCCTTCTGTCGTGAATACGATTGCGGCTAATAATTTTCCTGCCCCCAATCAGTCATTGGCCTACACGGTTGCAGACAAGGCGCCTATTCCGGTGGTTCCTGCCACCACAGATCCAGCCAAACTCCAGATCTATGCAGCCAACAACCTGCATATTGGACAGCCCTTTCCCAATAATGTCATCCCCGCAGCCCTGATCGACCAGAACGCAGTCTTAGAGGTGAACGCGGGAACCTTCCCGAAGCCGAATCTAGGGACAAATCAATACATCTCTTCGATCCCTCAGCCTACGGATGTCCGTGAGGACGTAGTTCGCATCGACCATACCATCAATAGCAAATTGCAGTTGATGGGCCATTATCTCCATGACGCAGTCAGTCAAACGTATTATCCGCCGCTGTGGGGGGATAGTACTTATCCGACTGTCGGCACGGCCATGCTCAATCCATCCTGGTCTGCGACCATCAAGCTGACACAGACCTATTCACCTTCATTGCTGAACGAAACCGCATTCCTTTACAGCGGCAATACGATTCACCTGAGCCCGGTCGCCGGAGCGGACTCCGCATTTGCGCAACCCGCTGGATGGACAGCGACCAGCTTCTTTCCCCTTGCGAACAATGTCGGCAGCCGCATGCCGGAGATTGATCTGCAAGGTTCACCCCTGAATACAAACTGGAGTTCGAGCTACTTTCCCTGGAAGAACTCATATCAAGGCTATGAGACCCGGGACGATCTCTCCTGGACCCACGGAAAGCACCAGTTCAAATTTGGCGCCAGCGTCCTGCACGACCCCAAGAACCAGCAATTGCAGGCAAACACACAAGGCACTGCTGCTTTCAACTCCAGCGGCTTTTCCGGCGATTCGTATGTCAACTTCCTGCTGGGAGATGCGGCAACCTTTACTCAACTGCAATACTTGGCGGGCAAGCATTGGGTCAACAACAATTACGGCTTCTATGGCAATGACAACTGGCATATTACGCCGCGGTTGACTCTCAACCTTGGTCTTCGTTATGACGGAATGCCACATGCCTTCGAACGATATAACCAGTTTGCGAATTTCGTTCCGTCGGCTTACAACACGTCTTTGGGCAATCCTCTCAACCCAGATGGCACGCTCAATCCCGCTTCGCTGACAAGCTTCAACGGCGCACAGTTTTATCTCAATGGCATCAAGGAGGCTGGCGCGAATGGCTTCTCTCGCGGAGTCGTTCAAAACAGCTACTACACCTTTGAACCCAGGGTTGGATTTGCCTACAGTGCTACCAATGACGGAAGGACAGTGGTCCGCGGTGGCTTTGGAGTGTTCTATGAGCGAGTTCAGGGTAACGACGTCTATAACGCCGCTTTGAATCCTCCCTTTGCCTACCAGCCTTCCGCTACCAATGTTTCCTTCTCCAATCCGAACACCAGTGCTTTGACTGGAATTACAACAACACAGAGCTTCCCCTCTGTTCTTACCAATCTGGAGTATAAGTACTCGCCACCCGGAACGATAATGTTCAGCTTTGGGGTCCAGCGGGAGCTGGCTCCTTCAATCATTGCTGTATTGCAGTATGCAGGTTCCTTAGGCTGGGACCAGAGCGATGGCCGGGCAATCAACACATTGCCTTTGACTGATCCTAACAATGCGGCGAATCCGTATGACCTGCGAGAAGGTGTTGCGAATGGAACGCTGAATGCAAACCTCTATCGCATCTTCCCCGGTTTTAGCTCGATAAACCAGGAAGAGAACGAGACTAATTTCAGCTACAACTCTCTTCAGGCAGGCCTCCGCATGGAGAACCGGCACGGTCTGACTCTTCAACTGGCCTATACCTGGTCTCATGAGATCGATGAGGTGAGCTACGACCTGAATGGGCTCTCGAATCCATTCAATGCGGCCTATGACCGTGGTTCGGGAGGACTCGACCGTCGCCATATCTTCAATGCGAACTACATTTATAGCTTGCCGTTCTTCAGGAACAGTTCCAATGGGCTGGCCCGCACGACGCTTGGGGGCTGGGAAATCTCCGGGATTACGATTGTGCAATCGGGAGTTCCGCAATACATCACCTATACAGGTGCCGATACTCTCGGTCTTGGAGGAGGCACGACGAATCGTCCAAACCTGGTGTCGAACATCACCTATCCCAAGAAACGGTCCGAATGGTTCAGTACCAACTCGTTTGCTGCGCCAATCGCCCCCTGGAATGGCGGTTCAAACCAAGGCTTCGGCAATGCCGGAAAAGATGCGATTGTCCTTCCGGGACGTCTGAACTTCAATCTGTCCTTGTTCAAATCCATTGCGTTGACCTCCTCCGCAGAGGGACCGAGACTGGAACTGCGGTTTGAGTCCTTCAATACCTTCAACCATACGCAATTCAACGGTGTAGATGCGGGCTCTGCTGACGCGAATTTCGGGCAGGTAACATCTGCCTACGATCCGCGAGTTTTGCAACTGGGTGGAAAGTTGCAGTTCTAACGTTGCAAATTCAAATCTGGGCGCGGCAGGCATCTCTGTCGCGCCCAGTTTATTGCGCGCTTATCCCCGATTGCGTGGTCCCCCTCGGCAAGCGAGAATGTCAATGGAGATGATCGTGAAACCGAATCTGCAACTAACAATTGCCCTCGCGGTGGCATTGGGGGCGCTGGCCACTGTCTGCCATGCTCAAGCAACGGCGGCTACAGTGAGTCAACGTCAGTTGGCCTTCTCATTGGAGCAGCAGGGCAAAAATGCTGAAGCGGAGACTGCGTGGCACGCTGTTCTAAAAGGAACGCCCAATAATGCCGAGGCATATGCTCATCTGGGGTTTCTCGAAGCTCTCCAGGGACACTACAAAGACGCTGCCCCCTTCTATCGTAGAGCTTTAATCCTCGATCCGAAGATGCCGGGTTTGCAGATGAATCTCGGCCTTGCTCTCTTTAAAGGAGACGAGTTGAAGGAGGCGATTCGGGTATTCGACCAATTACTCAAAGAGCAGCCGCCAAACTCACCGGAGGCGCAACGCGTTGCCATTCTTATCGGTATGGCTCGCTATGGACTGGGTGAATTCGCGATGGCGATCCCCTATCTAAAAGAGGCAACCACTCGCGAACCGCAAAATCTCCCTTTCCGCCTTCTTCTGGCTCATAGCTGTCTCGCGACAAAGCAGTTCCAATGTGTGCTTGATGTCTATCACGAGATTCTGACCTTGAATGCCGAATCGGCTGAGGCCGATATGCTTGCCGGTGAAGCATTGGACGAGATGAAAGATCCTGATGGCGCTGTGCGGCAGTTCCGCGCTGCCGTCAAAGCCAATCCCAGGGAGCCAAACGTGCACTTCGGTCTGGGATATCTGTTGTGGGGGCAGAAACAATACGAGAATGCTGCGGTCGAATTTCAGGAAGAACTGGCTAATGTTCCCAACCATGTCCAGGCTCTAACGTATCTCGCGGACTGCGACATGCATCTGAATCATCCCCAGGCCGCTCTTCCCTTACTGACACAGGCAATTCAAATTGATCCTGCAGTGGGACTCCCTCATCTTGATTTAGGCATTCTTGAGGCTGCTGCGGGTTATCGCGAGGAAGCGTTGCAGCAACTTAAGATCGCCGCAACACTAAATCCCGATGATATGAACGCTCATTGGCAACTGGCGCGACTTTATAAAGATATGGGCAGAACCGCTAACGCAAAGGTTGAATTCCAAAAGACAAGCGATCTGCACAAGGCAGTCGATGCTTCACTCGTCGAACAACTTGAGAAGGCGAGCGCAAATGGCAAGGTCGCAGGGGAGTTAAACGGTGCCCCCTCGAAATCAGAATCTGTAAAACGCTGATAGCTGGCCGAAGGGAGTTGATGACAGGTATTTCGTGGCATCGTAAAGCCCTCTGATCCGGGAAGAGATTAGGCCTTCCGTTAGCTCAATTCCGATGCGATCATTTGTTTAAATGCGTCGTAGCGTGAGTGCTGCAAAACCCCACACTTACCTCACAGGCTCGATGGACTTCTTCTACCGAGCCTTTCTTTTTCGTGTAGCGATGATGCCATGCCATGGTATTACGGCTTTATAGACGGGGCGATATAACCGTGCGCGGCAAGGTGTTCGCCCATGGCGGCGTACATGGCGGGGTCGCGCGGCTGCCACGTCGCAAGTCCATCCACATAGCGGTTATACATGCAGAAAGCCGCGGCAATGAGCACCGTATCGTGGATCTCCAGATCGGTTGCACCTAGCTCGCGAGCCTTCTGCACACTGTCCGGCGAAACGTTCTTGCCGCTCTGTTGTACCTGTCCGGCAATGACAAGCAACGCCTTGAGCTTGTCCGAAACAGCGGCATGCATAAAGTCATGCTTCACCTGGTCTACCGCGCTCGCGTTCTCTCTGAGGTGTGCGGCGGCGGCAGCCCCGTGGCTAGTCTGGCAGAAATAACAATCATTTTGACTGGAGACATACGTCGCGATCAGCTCCCGTTCTGCCGGGCTCAAGGTGCTGGGTTCATGAAGCAGTACATGTGCCAGTTCGCGCATTGGTTTGGCCGTCTCCGGCCGAAAGGCGAAGCCGCTGCTGATCCCGGGAATTCCTTCGGGTAAAGATATATGTGGCATGTCGATCCTTCTCTGGCTTAGGTTGTATCTCTCACTATGATGCGCAGACCATTTTCTACTGTGCCGCGACCGCGGGCAGGTACTCCTTGCTTACGCTCACGTATCCGTCGCGCGCCACGCGTTTGCCTCGCTCTCTGTACATTGCCTCGTCCTTTGGCTGCACCGTGTCCAGACCGTCGACATAGCGGTTGTACATGCAGAAAGCCGCGGCGATCAGGACGGTATCGTGTATCTCCATATCCGTCGCGCCCACCACTCGCGCGTCTGCTACAGCGGAGGAAGTTACGTGCTTGCCGCCCTTCTGCACTTGCCCCGCGATTACCAGCAGGGCCTTCAGCTTGTCCGAGATCGCAGCGTTTCGAAAATCGACCTTTACCTTCTTCACCAGTGCCTCGTCATCGCCAAGGCTGGCGGCGGCAATGGCGCCGTGGATCGTCTGGCAGTAGTAGCAGTCGTTCTCCGTCGACACATAGGTCGCGATTAACTCGCGTTCGCCGGGCGTTAGGGAGTTCGGGCCATGCAGCAAAATCTCCACCAGTTCATTAAGCGGTTTCGCGGTCTCGGGCCGGAACGCCATTGCGCCTCGGATTCCGGGAAGCCCTTCGGGTAATTGGATATGTGCCATGGAGTGTCGTGTCCTTTCAGGGAAGAGTTTGTTCTGGAACCTGCGTCGTGACAGATTGCCGCGAAGAGAAGAAGAAGTGGCGGATGGGATCTCCGCACAGCACGGCGAGCAGGCCAAGCAAAGCTGGAAGCGGATCATGCATCAGGATGAGCAGGTTGATTGCGCCGCAACCAACGAGGAAGAGAATCGGAGCAGCGGGATACCACCATCGCCGCACCGGCTCCTTCAAGCGGAAGAGAGAAGCGGCAGAGAGCGCAAGAAAGCAGATTGCCGAAAAAATAATGAATGAGAGAATGCGGTCGAATGCTCCAAAGCACAGGACCAGCAGGGCCAGACCCATCTGCAACAGGACCGCATTCGCAGGCGTCCCGAAGCGCGGGTGCAGCCGTCCGAAGATGGAGAAGAATGCGCCGTCCTTCGCCATCGCATAATAGACGCGCGGCGCGGCCATCGTCATCGCCATCATCCCGCCCAGCACCGAGAGCAAAACGCAAGCCGAGAGCACTCGCCCGCCGAGGCTTCCAAACAGTGCCTCGCCGAACTGGGCCACGAATGCGGTGTTGGAGACGATGCGGTCGAGCGGCACCACGGAGAGAAACGCGAAGCTCACAAGAAGGTAGACTAGCGTCACCAGCAGAACGCCGCAGGTGAATGCCAACGGTAGATTTCGCCGTGGATTGCGGACCTCGCCGGCAATCTTTCCCGCCTCCCACCATCCTCCGAAGCTGAAAAACGCGGCAACCGTTGCACCCGCGACCGCACCGAAGATCGGTTCCGACCCCGCGCGTCGATGCACCAGCGGCAGTATGTTGCCGATGGTCGAGTGTCCGGAGAACCACGCCCATGCTACAAGACACAGCAGCACACCAACCTTCAACAGGTTCGCTGCCGACATCACGCGACGGCTAAGGCGCGTTCCCACGTAGTTGATCCCGGCAAGCGCGACAAGCAAAAGCGCTGGGACCCAAAGCCGCGAACGCTGGGATATTCCCAGCATCGAAAAGATGTACGGTGTGGCACCCATTGCTAAAGCCGCTGCGAGACCTGGATCCATCACTGCGGCGGACATCCAGCCGTACAGAAAAGCGACGCGTCCACCATAGCCTTCGCGCAGATAGACATACTCGCCGCCCGCATGAGGAAAGCGAACCGCAAGCTCCGAGTAGCAGAGCGCGCCGCACATTGCGATCAGCCCCATGCCGCCCCACACCGAAGCCAACAGCGCTGGAGACCCCAGAGACTTCGCCATAGCGGCGGGGGTAAGGAAGATGCCGAGCGCGATCGACTCGCCCATGACGACGGCGATCGTACCTGCCAAACCCATCTGACGACGCTGTTCCATTGAGGCACCATCCTACGTGCCTCTTCCATAATCGGCATCCATCGAAAGATTGAGATTGCCGTAGATTCAGGCAATTCCTTACTCCATCAAAGGATCGAACCACAATTCAATCTTCCGGGCGACGACAACTCCGACCGCTGACTGTAGTGTTGGCACGAATACAGATCAACATGAATTTTTCATTAGCCCACGGCCCCGAAGTGCCGCTTTTTTGCGCACACCGACAACGGCCCGGGCATGGAAAACGGAGTGGACGAATGCGTAAAACCCTTGCAGCACTTCTCTGGATGGCAGTGAGCACACTAGCCTTTGGACAGCTTCCCAGCGGCACAATCAATGGACGAGTCACCGACCCGCAGGGCGCCAGCGTTTCGGGCGCGCGAGTCAGCGTCACCAACACAGCCCAGGGCACCTCGCGGCAGACGGTTACGAATGCGGAGGGGTTGTATGTCTTCTCCTCGCTGAATGTGGGGGCCTATGACCTCCGCGTCGAAAGTCCCTCCTTCGCCGTCACCGAGACGCACGACGTCGTCCTTGAAGCCGGCAAAGCGAGGACCGTCGATGTGGAGCTCTCGCTCGCAACCTCGCACGCAGTCGTGAATGTGACGGCCGACAATCAGGGCGTCGATCTCTCGCAGTCCATGATCCAGGGCCAGATCACCTCGAAGACCATCGAAAACATTCCGCTCAATGGCAGGAACTTTCTTGAGCTGGCTTACCTCGTCCCCGGCAATCGCCCTGCTCCTACCTTCGACCCCACCAAGACCAATACGCTCGAGGTCAGCTCCGCAGGAAGCTTTGGAAGAGGCGGCAACATCACCGTAGACGGCGGCGACAATAACGACGAGATCGTCGGCGGGACCCTCGCCAACTTCCCCGAGGATTCGGTGCAGGAGTTCCAAATCGCCACGGCAAGGTTCACTGCGGAGGTCGGCCGCTCCGGCAACAGCATCATCAACATCGTCACCAAGTCCGGGACCAACGACTATCATGGCTCGCTCTTCCTCTTCGAGCGCAACCGCAATCTTCAGGCACTCCCAGCGACCTTCGACCACACGCTGCCCACTCCTCCCTTCGACCGCGAGCAGTACGGCGCATCGTTCGGAGGCCCATTGCGCAAAGATAACGCGTGGATCTTCAGCTCGGTTGAATACCGCGATCAGAATGCCGCGCTCCAGACCGGGACACGCAACTTCGCGACCTCGACCATCCAAAATACCTCGGCTCCCGCTCCGTTGCGCGATGCACTCTGGTCTTCACGCTACGATCAGAAGCTCGGCGCAAGCAACAGCCTCATGGTGCGCTATTCCTTCAACCGCTCTACCGATACCGGCGAGGCCACTCCCTCGGAGACGACGCCCTCCTTCAGCGCTGCGGAACGGCAGAACTCGCTCAACCGTTTCAACTCCATCGAGACCACTCTCACCACGGTCCTCTCGCCTACCCGCGTCAACAGCCTCTCTTTTCACTACGACAATTTTTCCAACGAAATTCCTCCCTTCCCGCAAAGCGATCCCACCACTGATCCGCAACTCAACCTCACCAATGAGCTCATCTTTCCCGACCTCGCGGATGGTGCAAACTTCAACCTGCCGCAGGCCACGCAAATGAACCGCATTCAGCTCCGCGATGGCTACTCCTGGGCACTCGGCAAACACACCCTGCACCTCGGCGCGGAGTTTCAGCACTACTCTGCCGCCGGCGAGATTAATGTCTTCGGCAGCGGCACCGTCATCCTCCCCGTCGACTTCGCCTTCGCCGACCTCAACGGCGATGGCCAGGTGAACGATCTCGACCTCCCCATCGCCGTCGCGCTCAAGAGCAGCGCTCCCGTCACGCCAGTGCCTATTCCCCAGGTATTCAACAGCTACATCGCGGGCTACGTGCAGGACGACTGGCGCGTCGATCCCCGCCTCACCCTCAACCTGGGTTTGCGCTGGGAGTACGACACCAACATCACCGGCACCTCCAGCGCCCACGGCCCATGCCCCAATCTCACCTCGATACCTTCAACTCCCTGCACCTGGATGGCGAACATTCTCGATCTCAAGAAATCTCCTGACAGCAAAGACTTCAGCCCACGCGTCGGCTTCGCCTACGATCCCTACGGTCGAGGCAGGACTGTCTTCCGCGGCGGTTACGGAATCTACTACGACCGCATCATCCTCGAAGCCGCCTCCAAGGAGCTGGTCCAGAACAACCGCGCGCTCACGGTAACGCAGTACTCCGGCTCCGCCTGCATCTCACCCTACGTCCCTGGACCGCCCAGCCTCAATGCCTGCTTCGCTCCTCTCGCCAGCTTCGCTCCTGGATCTCCCAGCCTCCTTGCCCCTTTCAGCGGGCCAAGGCAGACAGGTGGAGTCGGCCTGATCGCCACAGGACCTGACACTCATCATCCGATCTACCAGCAATTCTCCGTCGGCCTCCAACAGCAGTTCGGTAACGACTGGGTTCTCTCTGCGGATGGCCTTCACGTCTTCGCGCGCCGCCAGTTGAACGGTCACTTCCTGCGCTCCACCAATTCAACCTCGCCCGATGTCGCCTGCCCTGGCAATAATCTTCCCTGCCTCATCACCGACCCGGTGAGCGGCATTTCCGACAGCATCACGATCCTCGAGTCGAAGGCCAAGTCCTGGTACGACGGCCTCATCGTCAGCCTGCAGCATCGAAGCTCGAAGCTTGGCCCCATCGGTTATCAGTACAACGTCAGCTACACCCTCTCGAAGACGCTGGACTACTCCGACGACGATCAGCTCACCAACGGCGACGCCAACGAGCAGGTCAATCTGGTTGAGGGAGTCAATCAACCGCAACTGGAGAAAGGATATGCCGTCACCGACGAGCGCAGCCGCCTCACCCTCTACGGAGAAGCCCAGTTCCCCTGGCATATCTCGGCAGCCCCGATCTACACCTTCGGCTCCGGCGTGCCCGCGGACACCTTCCTCCCCGGCACCGGAGCGATCAACGGAGCCACCGGGTCGCGTCTGCCGCTGCTCGCGCGCAACTCCATCGGCCGCGAGATCAAAAACAGCGACCAGCTCAACGCCGTCATCGACAAGTGGAACGCCTTGCCTGTATGCCCAGGAGCATATCCCTGCCTCGCCGGCGGAACACTTCAGCATGTTCCTGGCGGCATCAACTTCTACAGCCCCTTCAGCTCGCTTGATCTTCGCTTGAAAAAAGACTTTCTGTTCAGAGACCGCATGACCCTCAGCCTGATCGGCGAAGCCTTCAACGTCTTGAACCAGACCAACATTCGCGGAACCAGCAACAACAACTATTCGGGAAGGAACATCTCCATCGGGCCCTTCCAGGTGGCCCAGAACGGCCAGCCTGCACAGGCTGTCCAGAGCAACTTCTACTCTGCCGTCACCACGGCGGGCGGCTTCTTCGGCTCCGGCGGTCCCAGAGCATTCCAGTTCGCCGCGCGTCTGGCCTTTTAGCGCATAGATGACGCAGGCAGATGGGATAGACATTCCATCTGTCTGCAAGACGACGCTGTTGCGCCAACGGGAGAAACGAGGTTCACCTTGAGTACGCCGGAAGTTGCAATTGTCGATGAGCCGTTTGAATCCACCCACCTTCCCCTCGTAGAAGAAGATGGGGCCACCGGCACCGTGGCCGCTATCTACGCCGACTATCGTTCTCGCTTTGGACGCCCGCATGTCCCAGGCATTCTTAAGTGCTTCGCCACCCATCCGCCCCTGCTCGAACAGATGCTCGCGCTGGCCTCCAGCCTTCTCTTCGTCGACGGCCATCTCAACCGCAGAACCAAGGAGATGATTGCTACGCACGTCTCGGCCCTCAACGCCTGCTCCTACTGCTTGGATAGCCACGCGTCGTTTCTGCACCAGCAGGGAGGCAGCGACGAATTGCTGCTCGCGCTCTTTACCGGAAATTCCGCCGATCCAGCGATCGACGCCAAAGACCGCGTCCTGCTGAACTTCGTTGCCAAAGTAACCGACGAGTCTTATAAAGTCTGCGCTGCCGATATCCAATCACTCGAAGACTCCGGCTGGCATCAGCAGCAGATCGCCGAGACCATCCATATCACCGCGCTGTTTGCCTGCTTCAACCGAGTGGCCAACGCCTTTGGGCTGCCTTCGCAGCACCTGTTTCATCGTGACCTGACACAGCTCTCGTCCGCAAAGGAAAACGCATGAACACAACGCACCCCTCGCAGCAGCCAATGTTTCTTCGCGGAGTCGAAAACGACCCAAAGCCCAGCGTCTATCGCGACCTTATCGAGAACGCTAAGTCCTCGGGCGGCGACTACTGGCAGATCTGGCATCTCCTCGCCTTCGATCCCGAAGCTGCCCATCATCTCGCCGCGCTCTCCCACACGCTGATGCACAACGAAGCTCCCATCACCGCCGGCCTCCGCGAGTTGATCGCCGCCTACACCTCCTCGCTTAATCAATGCGAGTTCTGCATGAAAGCACACGCCGCGGTCGCAGCAGAGCTGCTGCATGACGAAGCTCTCGTGTGGAGCGTTCTCAACGACCTCGAATCGTCGAAGATCGACGACAAGCAGAAAGCTCTGCTCCGCTTCGTTCGCAAGGTCACCCTCGCCCCCGCATCCATCACAACAGCCGACACTGTTGAACTGAATGCAGCCGGATGGGACGATGCCGCTATCTTCTACGCCATCTCCGCGTGTGCCCTGTTCAACTTCTACAACCGCTGGGTCTCCGCCAGTGGAGTTCACCCTGTCAGCGATGACGCATTTAAACAACTCGCCTCACGCATGGCCAAAACGGGATACGCACGCTGATGAAAAAATTCAATTCCCTCCAAATTATTGCTGCTGCCACTTTCTTTCTTGCAGTTAATCTTGCCGCCGCTCAATCGCCAGTACCGCAACATCTCTTCTTCCACGTCACGCTCTCGCCGCAGCTTCAGCACCCTGTATCCGGACGCCTTCTTCTCTTCGTTTCGCCGGGGCATGGAGCAAAAGCTGTCGACATGAACATGATGTCGCCGGCCAGTGTCTACATTGCGGCAAAAGAAATTGCGAGCCTCGCGCCCGGCCAGACCATCGACATCGACGCAGACGACATCGTATTTCCAGCACCGCTCTCGCAGGCTGCGAAGGTCGACTATCAGGCCCAGGCCGTCCTCGATGTCGCCCACACATACAACTACGCTGGCCGCCAATCCGGTGACCTCATCAGCTCCGTTGTCGATCTGCAAGCGTGGAACCCACCGACAGACGCCGCCCCCACTCTGACTTTATCGACCGTCGTACCACCACCGCCCGATCCTCTGGCGGAGCTTCCCGAAGTCAACGCCGCGCTCAAGCCTGTCAATTTCGTCAGCCCCGTACTTTCACGATTCTGGGGACGCGATATCACGATGAAGGCCTGGGTGCTTCTCCCTCCCGGCTACGGCGACCATCCGCACGACCGCTACCCGGCCGTCTACTTCACTCACGGCTTCGGCGGAGATCTCGCGACCATGCGCGCGCGCAATGCTTCCGTCCTCTACCAGCGCATGAAGAGCGGCAAGATTCCGCCGATGATATGGGTCCTGCTCGATGAGAGCAGTCCCACCGGCACCCACGAGTTCGCCGACGGCGTCAACAACGGCCCATGGGGCACAGCGCTGACCACGGAGCTGATTCCCTCACTCGAAGCCCACTATCGCATGGACGCACGAACCTCCGGACGTTTTCTGCAGGGACACTCCTCCGGCGGATGGGCCACGCTCTGGCTCCAGACCACCTACCCCAAAATCTTTGGGGGCACCTGGTCCACCTCACCCGACCCGAGCGACTTCCACGCCTTCAGCACGATCGATCTTTACGCTCCGGGCGCAAACATGTATCGCCATGCGGACGGCTCTCCCCAACCCATCATCCGCATGCACCAGACCGTTCTCGCAACGATGGAGCAGATGGCCCATATGGAGTCGGTCCTCGGAGATTACGGAGGCCAGATGGGCTCCTTCGAATGGGTCTTCTCCCCGCGAGGCCCCGACGGACGCCCACTTCCCATGTTCAATCGCCAGACCGGCGATGTCGATCCGGCCGTGATCGCATACTGGCGCGATCACTACGACATCTCGCACTACATCGAAACGAATTGGACAACCTTAAAGCCCGACCTGCGCGGCAAGATCCATCTCTATGTCGGCACCGACGACACGTTCTATCTTGATGGTGCAGCGCACCGGCTACAGTCTTTATTGGAACGTCTGGATGGGCAAGGTCACTTCACGTTCATTCCTGCGAGAACCCACTTCGACCTCTACCGTCAGGGAGACGACCCCTCCGCGCTCTTCGATCAAATTGCTGCAGAGATGTATGCCGTCGCTCGACCGAAATAAACCCGAGATCGTTTATCAGGGAATCTCCACGGCATAGCCCCGGCATTTAATGTGCATACTTCGATCTCACCCAGCCAGAATCACGCCAGGAGAGGGATACACGGATAGCAAGTGAACTCCTCCTGTGATATCTGCCAGTAGGGCATAAATCTCATCTCCGGATCTCCTCTAACAGCAAAGTGCAAGGGAGATCCTTCGATCGGTTCCAGTTGGCTGGCGATGTGTTCCAGATCATGGCTGCCGTTGAAAGAAAGCTCCATTTTGGATCGCCCGACAGCCGCAAGCAGGATAGGACCATACTCAAACGAGTACCTCGCCTGGCCCTCAACTTGATCGGCGCCCGTATAGCGCTTGATCTTCACTGCTGCCGGAAGCGTGAACTCGATGATGTCACCATCACGCCATTTGCGATTGAGCGCCACGTAGGTTCCTGCATTGCCAACACCGGCGGACTTGCCGTTGACCGAAATCTTCATCTCGCTGATGGCCCAGGAAGGGACCCTGATTCGAAGATTGGCCTGCGTGGGGACCTCAGTCTTTATCGTGCCGAGGACCTTCGTTTCCATCGGAAAATTCGTCTTGATCGTCAACTGCATGGGCTGGTGTTCCTGTTGCCAACGAATCGTCGAGGGCTCGTAAAGATGGACGTACAACCCATCTGAGGCGATGGAATAGATGTGTTCTGGCAGAGAGCCGAGCAACCGCGTTCCCTGCCCCTCGCAACACGTATTCTGGTGCGTGGATTTTTCTTTCTTTCCTTCAAGGATGGTGTGATAACGCAATCCCGCGCCGCCATCCTGGTTGGCCATGCCAACGTTATAGATAGACTTTTCGATTTCAGTTGCAAATCTTTCATCGTCAGGATGCAACATCTGGAAGCGCTGGCTCAGAAAAACCCAAAAGCTGCTGCCGCACAATTCGCCCAAAGGTTGTTTCAGATAGTTGCTGTCGGGTGGATCCTTCTCAAATTCAATAATGGAAATGCTGCCACCAGCCTGCTGCCAGTGAGAACGATAGAGTTCCCAGGCACCTAGAACAGCATCGTAGTAGAGCGGATCTCCCGTGATGAGATACATGTCGAGGTAGGCTTCCAGATTGGTCAGCAGATAACAATGCGGCCGATCATACGGATACTGCCACACCTGCTCTTTCTCACATTTTGCAAGACCATGCAGCCAGGCGTCTTCCTGGTAATAGCGCTGTATCACCTGAGCATCGGCTGGCTTACCCATCGGACTCGCTCCGACTCGGGTATTAGCCACCATGCCTTGACCACCCTGGATTGCGCCGCGCAACATCTCCGGCAGAAATGCCTGCTGATTGAACCAATCGTAATAACCGCGGAGCATCGGCAATGCTTTGGTGTTGCCGCTGTATGCAGCTTCCAATAAGCCATGTGTAAGCCACGCGCGTGTGTAGGCTGCGCGCTCGGAGTAGAAAATCGTGTCTTCCGGATAGGCCATGATGTAGCCGTTTGGCTGACGACACTCCTCTATGCCATCAACGACAACATTCAATCGCCGTTGAAGTTCTGGATGGTCGATCCACCGCACTGTATTTCCCGCGCCCATCAGGAAGCGCCCTGCGTTCGAACCGGCCAGATCTTCTTCCCAAAAAATCTGCGAGCCGGTGGCCTTGAAGTTCTTAATCTTGCCCGTCCGCTCATAGAACTGACGCAAAAGATCATCTGTGGAGTAAGAGTTCAACAGGTACTCGATGTTATTTCGCATCGCAGTCTCAAACACACCGCCACCAAGCGTTACTCCCGTCTTGGGGACACGCGCCTTAAACTGCGCCGGTTTCCAAATTGCAGCGTCGGTTATCGCATGGGGATTATCACGGCGTATCTCTTCTCCATCCTGCCGGAGCGGCCGTGTCAGTTGCTTCAGCTCTTCTTCCGTATTCCCGTACTCCGCATCGGCCGTGGCCTTACAGCCCAGCGCGATATCGTGGCCGCCCGACAACACTCCGACCTTAGCAATCGTGAGAGTGAAATCCTTGCTGTCCACTAGCTGTCCACCAACGGCGGCAGACTCCCTTGGCGGTTGCACTCTTACAGGCCGCAGCTTGGTCGCCGATATGCGCACGTAGCGCCCTTGCACCCCGTGCGCGGGATATTGTGTGATGTTGTCCTTCGGATCGGGAAAATCTGTCTTCGTGAAATCGGCGATCACCTTCGGCTGGCTAAATCCCTCATCATCTGCCGCCTCAATCTTGAAGCGCAGCGGAAAGCCTTCACCGCCGTAATACTGATCGCGTCCCGGATACATTTTCTCGGAGGCCGGGAATAGCCGAATTGCCTCGATCGCCACGCTTGACCCTAGATCCAACTGAATCCATGTCGTGCTGTCAGGATTGGCAACTCGCTTCGAGCGATACGCACGATAAGCAGTCGCCGGAGTTGCCGCCATTCGCAAACCAGTCAAATAGGGCGCCGGTGTGGACGAGGTGGGGTCAGCCCACAGCATCGCCGGCTTTGCCACGCCTGCCACCAGGAGTCCCGCAGCACTATAGGTCGTGTTCGCCAGAAGTTTGCGTCGTGTGAAGCTCATCGTGTTGTTCCTGTCTCTCCCAGACGGTTCCGCGTCTGATTGTTTAATCCTGAGTCATCAATGTTTAACGAGCCATTACTCACTCAAAAATTCGCGCGAACCAAATCATCAAGGAATTGCCAAATCCGCTTTCATTCGAGAGCCGCCAATATGTCCTCCCATCAATTTTCAGAATGATACGTTCCAGTCATGAGAAAAGACAAAATCAACGTAACCCACCACTCGATCCCCAAAAAGATTGAAGCAATTAAATACCTATAGGGGGTATAGGCATATAATCAACACAGGAGATGAACGAGATGAAAGAACCCCTTATGTTATCGATCGATGGAATGCATTGCGCAGCGTGCGTGCGCAGGGTTACTGATGCGCTTCAGAGGGTTGTTGGGCTCCAACTGGATTCAGTGGAAGTAGGTTCAGCGAAAATGGCATTCAATCCAGCAGAAACCACCGCAGACAACATTGCTGCCGTCGTAAACGGCATTGGCTTTCATGCGCATATCGATCAATAAGCCGGAAGAGTTCATCCATTGCTGAGTACAAAAATCAAAAAAGAAATCGTAACAGCCGCTATCGAAGATTCGGGGGCATCGGATCGCGTCACCCTCTCCATCACCGGGATGACTTGCGCGGCGTGCCAGTCCTTCATTCAGCGAACGCTTGCATCCGGGGCCGGAGTAAAAGATGCAATCGTCAATCTCATGCTGCACAATGCGACGGTAACGTTTGATCCGAGTATTACTTCTGCTCCAGCCTTGGTAGACACTGTTCAGGGCATCGGCTATGGCGCAGCCGTCCCACTTATCGATGCATCGGTGCTCGAAGAGCAGGAAAGGCACGATCAGGAGCAGTTGCATGAATATAAAGAATTTCGCCTGAAGGCTGCGATCAGCCTGACCGCTGGAATTGTGGCAATGGTCTTGCCAATGCCGCTCATGAGCATGAGCCATGCCGGAGCAGCGGAGCACATGAAAGATCCCTTCACGAGCTGGAGCATGCGGGTGCTCGATCCAGTCCTGCGCAACGTGCTGCCTTGGATCTACGAAATTAATGACAACACAATGCGCTGGCTTCTCTTCGCGCTGGCTTCATTCGTCATTCTTTGGGCAGGACGCTCTTTCTACATCAAAGCCTGGTCAGCATTGCTGCACAAGACTGCCGACATGAATACGCTCGTTGCTCTCGGGACCGGTTCTGCATTTCTCTATTCCGCAGCAAGCACCATCGCTCCTCAATTTTTCATCGCCCACGGCATTGCTCCCGACATCTACTTTGAAGCGGTCATACTGATCATTGGATTGGTATTGACTGGCAACGCCCTTGAGAGCAGGGCAAAGGGACAAACGGCAGTTGCCCTGCATAAACTCGTGCAGCTGCAACCCAAGACGGCAACCATATTAAAAGAAGGCATCGAAACAAAACTTCCTCTTGAGTCTATCCAGAAGGGCGATCTCATTCTGGTACGCCCTGGCGAACGAATCCCTACTGACGGCTTGGTTGCTTCAGGCAAAAGCAGTGTGGACGAGTCCATGCTCACAGGGGAATCGCTACCCGTCGAGAAGACGCCGCAGTCCCGTGTAATAGGAGGAACGCTCAACCAGAATGGATCGTTTCAATATCTCGCAACAACGTTAGGAACAAGCAGCGCACTCTCTCAGATTGTCCGGCTATTACGTGACGCTCAAGGCTCCCGAGCTCCCATCCAGCGAATAGCTGACCGCGTCAGCGCAATCTTCGTGCCAACGGTGCTCGGCATCGCCATCGTCACTTTTTTTACATGGAGAGTCTTCGCTCCTCATGCTGGAATCATGCAGGCCTTCGCCGCTGCAGTCACCGTTCTTGTGATCGCCTGTCCCTGTGCCATGGGGTTGGCTGTACCCACGGCCGTCATGGTAGCTACTGGACGTGGAGCAGCCCTTGGCATTCTCATCAAAGGCGGCGAGGCTCTCCAACTCCTGGAGAAGGTAGACACTGTTGCACTCGATAAGACAGGCACCATCACCACGGGCTCCCCTCAAGTTACAGATGTCATCGTTGCTGAACAAGATCGCAATGATCTCAACCAGGAAGAATCAACCAACTACGAGGACCGAATCGTCAATCTCGCGGCGGCCTTGGAACGCGCCAGCGAGCATCCTCTGGCCGAAGCAATCATCCGTTATGCTCAAGAGCGGCGGCTAAGTCTTGCACAACCTGAAACCTTCAACTCAATGCCTGGGCTCGGCGTTATTGGCATTGTCGACGGAAACGCAACGCTTATCGGCAATCTCGCGTTGATGGAAAATTACAGTATCGACACAGGGTCCTTAGAAAGATCAGCAACGCACCTCGCAGCAGATGGCAAGACGCCACTTTGGATTGCGATCAATGGCAAGCTGGCCGGTATCATTGCCGTCGCGGATACGGTGAAGCCAACTTCCGCTAAGGCCATTCAGCTGATGCGTGCGCAAGGGCTTCGAGTAGTCATGCTGACCGGAGACAATGAACGCACAGCAAACGCCATTGCCCGCAGGGTAGGCATCGATGAGGTCATTGCGGGGATACTCCCTGCTGGCAAAGTAGATGCCATCATTCGCCTGCAACGGGAGCACCGCATTGTGGCCATGGTTGGAGATGGCGTCAATGATGCACCGGCACTGGCGCAAGCCAACATAGGTCTCACCATGTCTAATGGCTCCGACATTGCAATGGATGCGGGAGACGTAACGCTGATGCGCAACGACCTCGCCGCCGTGGCCACGGCCATTACGCTATCGCGCAGCACTATGCGTGTGATACGCCAGAATCTATTCTGGGCCTTCATCTACAACGTTATCGGCATTCCACTCGCAGCAGGGGTGCTATATCCATTCTTTGGGCTATTGCTGAGCCCGGTACTGGCAAGCGCCGCGATGGCTCTCAGCTCATTCAGCGTAGTAGCCAACAGCTTACGGCTTCGACGGTTGAAGCTGGTTAAAGGACTAATATGACAACAAAAAAAATATCTTCGAAAGCCGCCCTATCTAAAACCAACGCTGTCCCCCGCGGCAACCATTCACTCGAACGCAAAGCAGTAGGTGTTGATGACGAGATCAAGGCTTCCAACCTCCGTCGATTAAGCCGCATCGAAGGACAAATTCGCGGGATACAGCGCATGGTCGAGAACGATCGCTATTGTGCCGACACGCTGACCCAGATCTCTTCAGCGCAGGAGGCGCTGCGGGCCGTCGCTCGTGCGCTCATGCGAAACCATCTCACACACTGCGCTACCCACGCAATTCGTAGTGGTTCGGATGAGGTGAGACATGCCATGTACGACGAGCTTCTGGACATCATCTACAAGAATGCCCGCTAGAACTAAGACCAGTAAGCAAGGGCCACTAACTCAATCAGCAATCTTTTTCGCTCATCTCTCTCTCTTCTCCGCCGATGAAAGTATTGTGCCGCAACGCACAACTTAAAACGGCGGCTTTGGGGAGATAGAGAGATGATCCGGCAGGCGATCAATTGCGATATGTGCGGAGCGGAAAAACAGGAGACCACGAGTCACTGGTTTGTGGCTTATGAGCAAGGCGGAGAGCTGAAGCTGCGCGGATGGGAATCGCCAAAACAATCCCGAAAGGATGTAAAGCATCTGTGCGGACAAAAGTGCGCCCAACGTCTCACCGCCAACTTCACTGCGTCTGTAATGTCCTCAAGCAATGTAAATGAGGTTGCTAAGGTTGCCGAAGCAGTGGAGAAGCCCGCAGCAGAAGTGATCGACCGGGACGATATGCCCATCCTTCAGCGCATGGGCTACGACCGCGCGACTGCGGCGATGATTGAAGACGAGTCATGGGCTGGTCCCGCAAAGCCTAAGGTCGCCGCGCGCAATGCGGAGAGCAGGCAGAAGATTGAGCGCGAAAGCTTCATCAACGCAACCCATGTAAAGCAGCCAATGTCCAGACCATTTCAGCGCATGGCTTAAGCAATGCAAAAACTCCGAGCATTTCAGCCGAAGCGGCTCACAGCATCATCGTGAGCCACTTCGATACAAAACCCGCTTCTCGACTTATGCTCTTCGCTAGCTAAAATCCTTTGCATTCGCCTGCTTCGGGCGATACCATCCTGCTCTCTCTTTCCTAAAAAGGACAACAAAACCCTATACAAGCCTTTAGTATCGGGGCGAGTCAATCCTACTGTTCAGCCAAGGTCAATCGGGCCGAGATTATTTTTCTACGACGGTAGAGCGGTAGAACCGGGCAGTGCAACCATCACAACGAAACGGGCCAATGCCCAAATGCTTCAAAATCCGTTCATACCACCGCCGCCTCGAGCGTCTCACGGACGCATGTTGGCAAACCGGGCATTTCATCCTGCAAATCTCCTGTCGGGAAGAACTCTTCCGACTCGTTATTCTGACATATATGTGTAACTGACAAATCAATTCGCAGCATAGTGTCTTCCCCAGTCCACCCGTGACAGCTAATAAAATTAGCACTCCTTGAAATCGCCGCCCTAAATATAAGTCGAAATCCAATCAGCCAAAGCTCCCTCATTGCCATTGCCTGTTCTCCCTCTTACATTTGCCGTGGCTATTAATTTGAAAAATGCTCTAATCAATATCAGCGCCATGCCCAAGATCGCCGTTCTCCTCATCGACTGTCCCGACCGCAAAGGTCTCGTCGCAGCCATCGCCAACTTCCTCGTGCAGCAGTGCGACGCCAATATTCTCAATGCCGACCAGCATCAGGATGCCGAACTCGGCCTCTTCTTCATGCGCATCGAGTTCGCCACCGACGACGCCCATTGCGACGAATCGAATTTCAGTGCTGCCTTCACTCCCTTGGCCCTGCAGTTCAAGATGAACTGGCGCCTCACCTTCGCCACGCCGCCCCAGAACGTCGCCATCTTTGTCTCACACTATCTCCACTGCCTGGCCGACCTGCTCCACCGTCATCAGACTGGTGAGCTGAATTGCAATCTCTCGCTTATCATCAGCAATCACGAGGCAGCAAAGCCACTCGCCGACTTCTACAAGATCCCTTTCCACTACCTGCCCGTCACCGCCGCCAACAAGGCCGAGGCCGAGCAGAGACAAATGACTCTCCTGAGCGATCATTCCATCGACCTGGCCGTCCTCGCTCGCTACATGCAGGTCCTATCGCCACAATTCGTCCGCGCTTACCCTCAGCGCATCATTAATGTGCACCACTCTTTTCTGCCTGCCTTCACCGGAGCCCGCCCCTACCACGCCGCCTTCGCCCGAGGAGTCAAGCTGATAGGCGCCACCAGCCATTACGTCACCGAAGTCCTCGATGAAGGGCCCATCATCGAGCAGGACGTCACCCGCATCTCGCAGAACGATCAGCTCCCCGACCTGATCCAGAAGGGGCGCGACCTCGAGCGCCTGGTACTCTCTCGCGCCGTCCGCTGGCACCTCGGCGACCGCATCCTCTCCTACGCGAACAAAACAGTCATCTTCGCTTAGCGCAGGATGACGCACATAAAAAAGCGCACCCAAATCTGGGTGCGCTTCTCTTCTTTGAAATATTAAAAAACTACTTCGCAGCCGAACTCTCACCCGTGCTGACCCCATCCAACTGGGCCTGATAAGAAATGATCTTTTTCAGCGTCTCATAGGGGACCTGTGTAATTGGCAAAAGGTGACCATTTACAGCTAGCTCCGGAGTCTGGTTCACGCCGGAGTCCTCGGCCAGCTTAACCGAAGCATCCACCTGGGCTTTGATCGCCGGTGTAGCCGCACACGCATCAATCGCAGCCGGATCCAATCCAGCCTTGGTGACAGCGCTCTTCAGCGTCGCATCGGCAGTCTCCGCGGTCAAACCGGCCTGCGTGTCGAACACCGCCGAAGCATAGGTGAAAAAGGCAGCGTCGCTATGCTTCTGCACGCAATACCCATACTCTGCCGCCTTGAGTGCGAACGGGTGAATCTGCGTCAGCGGAAAGGGCTGAAAGACCACGCGGGCATTGGGAAAATCTTTCACCAACTGGTCTATCGTCGTCTGCGCTTCTTTGCAATGCGGGCACTCCAGGTCGGCGAACTCAACCAGTAACAGGTCTTTGCCTGCCGCACCACGCGTTGCGCCATCGGCTTGTGCCTCCAGCGTCTTGCGCAACGCTGCAAACGGGGTCGCACCAAACGGAACCACACCGTCGCCTGCAATGACATGGTTGCCGTCCGGCGTCACGAAGAACGCCGCGGTCTGCACCTTTGCATTCGGCGACTTGTCCGATATAAAGACCACCACCTTGTTCACGCCCGGAGCAGCCGTCGTCTGAATCGCCTCAACCCGCCAGATGCGGTTGGAATCGTATCCCCACAACGCTTTTAGAAAAGCATTCACGGTATCGACCGTCGGCGACGCCGCAGTAAAGTACTTCGGATTCGCCGGAGGAAATGGATCTGCTTTAGGCCCCTGTCCTAAATCATTCAACTGCAACGCCGGAGCAGGCGCTGTTGCCTTCGGTGCTGTATCTGTCGTCCCTGTCTGGGCTCCCGCGACTACCGCAACGCTAAGAACCGACGCCAATCCTGCCAACATCCATTTTGAAATCTTCAAAGAATCCTTCCTCCGCCGCCGCTCTACGCGCGCAACACTTCTATTACACCTGAACCTTGACCGCTATGGGAAACCGGCGTCCCGTTCCGAACGATTTTTTTGTCACCTTCAGCACCGGGGCGGCCTGCTGCCGCTTATATTCGCTGCGCTCGACCAACTGCAGGATCGACCTCACCAGCGCAACATCCACGCCCTGTTCCTCCGCAATCTGCTCGGCAGAACAGTATCGTTCCACATAAGCCTCCAAAATCGGATCAAGCACCTCATACGGAGGCAACGAGTCCGTATCCCGCTGCTCCGGCCGAAGCTCCGCCGAAGGCGGCTTCTCGATTGTCGCCCACGGAATCACCTCGCGCTTACGGTTTACATATCGACTGATGGCATAGACCCTGGTCTTCATCACGTCGCCGATCACCGCCAGCGCGCCCACCATATCGCCATACAGCGTGCAATATCCCGTCGACATCTCGCTCTTGTTGCCGGTCGTCAACACCAGCGAGCCAAACTTGTTCGCCAGCGCCATCAGCAATGCTCCGCGTATCCGCGCCTGCAGATTCTCCTCCGCCAGACCGAACGGCGTGCCTTCAAACAAAGGCCGCAGCGTCTGCTGATACTGGGCAAACACATCATGGACCGGCAACAGCTCAAACCTCACGCCAAGGTTCTTTGCCAGAGCCCGCGCATCTTCGATCGAGCCCAGCGAAGAATACTCGCTCGGCATTCCCACCCCAAGCACGTTCTCCGCTCCCAGCGCCTCCACCGCAATCGCAGCCACCAGCGCCGAATCGATGCCTCCGCTCAATCCCACCACGGCCTTTGAAAACCCGCACTTGCGCACATAATCCCGAGTCCCCAACACCAGCGCCTTCCAAACCTCTTCCACCTCATCCAGCACAGGGCCGCTCGCAGCTTTCACTCCATCGACTGCCTCCGTATCGAAGATCACAAGGTCCTCGGCAAACGAAGCTCCCCGCGCCACCACACGTCCCTTCGGGCCAATCACCAGCGAAGAGCCATCGAAGACCAACCCATCATTGCCACCTACCTGGTTCACCATGGCCACATAGGCGCCGTGCCGCTCCGCCAGCGCTGCCAGCATCTTCTGTCGCACCTGCGGCTTGCTCTGCCAGTATGGCGAAGCCGAAATATTCAAAATGATGCGCGAACGTCCAGCCAGATCTTCCGGCTGCGCCCGCCACTTCCCCATCAAGGCCTCTACGGGATCGACCTGATATATCGGCCTCGGCCAGAAGCCTTTGTCATTCCAGGCATCCTCGCAGATCGTGATCGCCAGCGGCTGTCCATCGAGGGCGGTCAGCGCCTGCTCCACGGCTGGCTCAAAGTAGCGCTGCTCGTCAAACACGTCATAGAACGGAAGCAGCATCTTCTGCTGTACAAAACTCACCTCTCCAACGCGCAGCAGAGCCGCGACATTGCGCACCCGCTTGCCCACGGACGACGTTGCCGCCATCACCGTCCCGCACAAAATCGCAGGACGCCCACTCCCGGCTGTCCACGCAGCGATCTCAGCCACCGCCTGGCCAGCCCTGGCGATAAAGGAAGCCTTCTCCAGAAAATCCGCCGGAGGATATCCGCACACGGCAAGCTCGGGAAAGACGACAAGCGATGCGCCCTTTTCGTGAGCGCGCATCGCATATTCAAGTATCTTTTTCGTATTTCCGGCGAAGTCCCCAACCGTCGGATTAATCTGCGCGAGAGCTATCTTCACAGCCTTAAGTCTACCGCTTGAAACCCCGTCTAAAACTCTAAAAGGCCCATCTCGAACTCAAACAACGTCATCTCGACCGAAGGCGGCGCTTTTGCCGCCGCAGTGGAGAGACCCCTTTCGTCGTTGCTCTTGCAGGAGAGCCGCTTAGGTGCCGGTTCCGCTTAACACCACATGCACCGTCCGCGCCAGGATCTTCAGGTCAAGCCAAAGGCTCCAATTCTCCACATAAGCCGTATCCAGAGAGATATAGCTATCGAACGAGGGGTCCTGCCGAGCCTCCACCTGCCACAACCCGGTGATTCCCGGCAATACATCCAGCCTTCGCAGGTGGGCCAGATCGTACTGCTCCACCTCGGCTGCCATCGGCGGCCGTGGCCCAACCAGACTCATATCCCCGCGCAGCACGTTATAGAACTGCGGCAACTCGTCCAGCGAATACTTTCGCAGCACGGCCCCCACCCGCGTAATGCGAGGATCGTTGGCAATCTTGAAGAGAATGCCGTCCCTTTCGTTCATGTGCTCCAGGTCGGCCTTCAATTTGTCGGCATCCTGCACCATGGTGCGGAATTTATAGCAGGAAAACGTCCGGCCCTTTCGCCCAATACGCTCCGCGCCATAAAAGATGGAGCCCTTGGAGTCCATTCGAACGGCAATCGCAATGCCAAGCATTACCGGAGACGTTACCAGCAGCGCAAACGACGCCAGCACGATGTCCAGTGCGCGTTTCAGCAGAAATGCTCCCATGGGGAAGTCCCGCCGGTGCAACGGAATCGTCGGAAACTGGCCGATATATTCGACCGGCGCATTCCACGCCAGTCCGTCATACATGTCCGGCACGACCCGGACATCGATCCCAGCCGTCCGTGCCTCTTCCACCATGCCAATCACCAGCTTCTTATCTGCTGGGACCGAGAAAAAAATCTCATCCACGAAGAGCGATCGCGCCAGAGAAAGGCAGTTGCGCACATCGCCAATCACCTCCGCGTCCCCGGACTCCGCCTCCCGTTCCGTCAGCGCCACAAAGCCTTTGAAGCGAAACCCAAGATGGTTCAGCGACTCCAGATGGTTCCGCAACGCATATCCCACCCGGCCGGCGCCTACAATCAGCACATTGCGCGTCTCTATCCCCTCCCGAAAGCGCTTGTAAACCATCCGCCGCCACACCGCACGCCGCACGCATAGAATGACCACGGAAAACACGACCACCAACGCGACAACAATCCGTGAGACCGCAACTCCATTGAACAGGTAGAGTGCACCGCACAGAAGCAGCCCGGAGACCAGCACCGCCTGCACCGTCATCCTCTGCTCATGCAGGCCGCTGCGATTCTGGATGGGCCCATACAGCCCATACGATCGCGCGAAGAAGATCAGACAGGCCGCAAACCAGCCGATATATAAGAACAGTGTCCGAGGCGACGCCTCAATCAGGTCCGGCAGCATATGCAGCACAGGGGCCTGCGGGGGCAAAGCGACCCGGACACGCAGTGCCAGAATCACCGCTACAAAAACAGTTAACAGATCCAACGATGCCCATACCATGCTGGTCATCGAAGGACGGCGAAACAATCCAAATCGGGTCGAATAAGTGCGTCTGTCTCGAACAGCCCGTGCTTTTGCCGAAACAATAACCTGCTGCAGATAATCCGGTGTCGCCATAGCGAACGCCTCTTTACTGTGATATCCCTTTGACTTCACAGTCGGTAAGATGCCAGAAATAACCCAGGCATGTTGCACGATCAAAAAAATCAATTGCTCCAAGAAAAAAAACACGGTTCAGAACATCAGATCCCTGCTAACCCAATTAGATTCAGCAGCAAACAGAAATCTGCGGAAGCGACGTGTCCGTGGCTTAAGGATACGTTGCCCCATGCAACATGGCAACCCTAAATCTGCAAACTTTTGCGTTATCATTAACGCAAATTATTGATATAAGTTGCTTTTATTGCCGTCCTCTTCGCTACCCTAGGCCGGAACAACCAGCTCATCCATTGCAAGAAACTCCTTCAGCACGGGGTCGTCGCTCTGCTCCATCTCCTCCATCGTCCCAAAGAAATGCGCCTTCCCTCCATGCAACAACACCACCCTGTCCGCCAGCTTCTTCGCAAACCGCGTATCGTGAGTCACGACAATGCTCGTCAGATGAAGCTGCTGCTTCAGCCGCTCGATCAGATTTCCTAACAAATGGGCCATCAGGGGATCGACCATGGTCGTAGGCTCGTCGTAAAGGATGGCCTCCGGCTGGGCCGCCAGCGCCCGCGCAATCGCCACCGACCGCTTCATCCCCGTGGACAGGTCCGAGGGCAGCAGATCTTCCATCCCCGCCACACCTACCATTTCCAACAATCCCTTCACCACCTGCAGAATCTGTTCCTCCGCCAGCTCTCCCCGCTCTCGCAGCGGAAACGCGACATTCTCGCCCACGGTCACCGAGTCGAACAGCGCCCCATTCTGAAACACCATCGTCACCTTCCGCCGGATCACCTGCAGCTCCCGCTCGTTGAGCCCGCAGATATCCTCCCCCGCCACCCGAATGATTCCCTTATCCGGCTTCAGAAACCCCAGCAGCATCTGCAGCGACACCGACTTGCCCACGCCGCTGCGTCCCATAATGCAGAGCGTCTCTCCCGAATTCACGCAAAAACTCACATCGTCCAGTACCACAAAGTCGCCAAACGACTTATGCACATGCTCGAACGAGATATAAGACCCCGGCTTATTCCTGACATCCGGCACAGCCTCGGCCGCAGCCTCATTCTGCGCCGCCGCCTGCTCCATAAACTCTTCAACCATAGGCGCCACATCCGGCGACACCTCCGAAATCAGCGAGTCCTCACCATCCGCCCGCTCCGCAGCCCCAGAGTCTGCGACATGTTCCGATCCCTCACTGTCCGTCGCTTCGACGGGCCGCTTATTTTTATTCCGCGGGTCTCTCTCGTCATCCTGCTCTGCCATCGTCCCCTGCCTTCCATGCTGGCTCTTGTCTTAGTCTTATCAGATGCATGACCGCCCCACCGCTATGCAGCTCATCCTGAATTAATCAGCCGCCAGCACTCCGGCAAAAGACTCAGCAGCGCCAAACTCCTCGGGCGTATTCAGATTGGCAAACCACAGATGCGCTGCACCCCGCTGCGCCTCCGTCGGAACCCATCCGTTCAGGCCACCTTCAACGGCCTCCAAATCTCCGCTCCAGGGAAAGTTCAAAAGCGTCTCATTCAGCTCCACTCCAAACCGTCCCGCCAACTGCATCGCGGCATCCATCAACACGGGAAATAGCTTGAACTCCCCTCGCTGTATCGCCCCATTCACAAACGGCGCAACCTCTTTGTGCACCAGACAAAGTGCAGGCTGTGGCCGCCCATCCACCGTAAACAACGCCACCCGGGTATGTTGCCGCTCAATTACGCTCCCGATCCACGCATCCAGAAACCCCACCGGCAAAAACGGCATATCCACAGCCATCAACAGGTTCCACGCCCTGGTCGAATGCGCCAGCGCAGCCTCGATTCCACCCAGAGGCCCACACCCTTCATGTAAATCCCGAACCAGCGGAGCATAAGCCTCCAGCTCCTCTCTGTTGCCAAGGATAGAAACCTCCGCACAAACCCGCCTTAGCTTCTGCACCGCGCGCAGCACCAGCGGTTTCCCCGCCAGCTCCAGCAACGCCTTGTCCCGTCCCATGCGCGAGCTCTTCCCACCCGCCAGCACATACCCGCTCAAGTCAGTCGGAGCCGTCCTCACCCTCAGGCTCCCAGTCGCGCAAAGAACCGCACAATCGATTCGATTCCGCGATGAAAGTTCGCCAGATGGAACTTCTCATTCGGAGCATGAAGATTGTCATCGGGCAGCCCAAATCCCATCATCACCGTAGGAATCTTCAACTCCCGTTCAAAGTCCCCCACAATCGGGATCGATCCACCCCCGCGCACAAACACCGTCTCCTTGCCGAAGACCTCGTGCATCGCCTCCGTGGCCGCATGAACATATTCATTGTCCGTACTCACCACGATGGCATCCCCCGCGTGGATCAACCTCACCTCAAGCTCAATTCCCTTCGGGCAGATCGACTCCACATAAGCCTTGTACTGCATAAAGCTCTCCGCCGGCGTCATGTCCGGGACCAGCCGCATGCTCACCTTCGCCAAGGCCTTCGCCGGAATCACCGTCTTCGCGCCCGCCCCGGTAAATCCACCCGGCATCCCATGCACATCGAGCGTAGGCCGCGCCCACGTCCGCTCCAGCACGCTATACCCCGGCTCCCCGGTCAGCGCGACCGAGCCCACCTCAGTCTCGCGATAGTGTTCCTCATCGAACGGCAGCGCCTTCCACGCCTTCAACTCCGCATCCGTGGGCTTCTGCACCTTGTCATAAAATCCCGGAATCAGAATCCTTCCATCCTCATCCTTCAGCTTCGCGATCACCTGCGCCAGCGCCACAAACGGATTCGGAGCCGCCCCGCCATACATTCCCGAGTGCAGATCGGTCCGTGCCCCCCACGCCTCAATCTCGGTATAGATCATCCCCCGCAGCCCGACACACAGCGTAGGCAACTCCGGTGCAAACATCTCCGTATCCGACACCAGCGCGACATCCGCCTTCAACTCCTCGCCCTGCTTCCGCACAAACGCGGCAATCCCCTCACCGCCGACCTCTTCCTCGCCCTCGACAATCACGCGCACATTGACCGGCAGCGTTCCACCCCCTGCCGCCATCAACGACTCCAGCGCCTTCACATGCATCCACATCTGCCCCTTGTCATCCACCGCCCCACGCGCATAGATGTTCCCATCCCTCTCGGTCGGCTCAAACGGCGGCGTCTTCCACTCATCCAGAGGATCGGGCGGCTGCACATCGTAGTGACCGTAACAAAGCACAGTCGTCGCGGCTGTCCCATCCGCTGCAGGTACTGCATGGAGCCAATCTGCATAGACCAGCGGATGCCCAATCCGCAACGGCACCACCCGGGCTTGTCCCGCCTCATCCACAATCATCTCTTCCGGCGTGCTCGTCTCAATCAGGCGGACATTCTCCATCCCAATCCGCTTCAACTCAGCCGCCACAAACTCCGCCGCCCGGCGCACATCCCCCACATGCTCCGGCAGTGTGGAGATCGAAGGAATCCGCAACAAAGCCTTCAGCTCCTCCACAAACCGCACCTGATTTTCCTTCGCAAACCCAACCGCCGCCGTCGTCGTATTCGTCGTCACCACTCCACCCCCAAATCAATCTTTCGAAACCCGCATCAACCGGCAACAGGTCAGTTTGCACCGATTCACCGACGGTATTGCTCCTCGCTGACATGCTCCATCCAATCCACAACCTTGCCGTCCAACCGTTCCTGAATAGCGATGTGGCTCATGGCCGTCGTCTGCGTAGCTCCGTGCCAATGCTTCTCTCCCGGAGAGAACCAAACCACATCTCCAGGATGAACTTCCTCAAGCGCACCGCCATCCCGTTGAACCCATCCGCATCCCGCCGTAATAATCAAGGTCTGTCCCAACGGATGCGTGTGCCACGCAGTACGTGCTCCCGGCTCAAACGTGACGCTGGCGCCTGCCACCATCGCCGGATCGGGCGCTTGAAAGAGAGGGTCGATCCGCACCGTGCCGGTAAACCAGTCTGCCGGACCATTCCCTGAGGGCTGCGAACCAATACGTTTGATCTCCATCCCCACATTCTACCCATCAGCGAATTACCCCCACAGGAACATTCCTGCATCCAAGTTAGAAGTAGAAGAGTCACATAGCCATCGAAGGGAGATGAGACATGACCACTTCCCAGCAAGACGGCACCATGATCGACAAGCAGGCGCAGTTCGATCTACTCAAGGAGATAGCCGACTCCGAGCAGAAGAAACCCTGGCCCTCCGGCCTCTACGCCAAAACCCTCTTCAAGAAGCACGACTTCCGCATCGTCCTCATCACAATTGAAAAAGCCGCGAAGATGAAGGAGCACCACGCCGACGGAACCATCTCCATTCAGGTCCTCAAGGGGAAAATTCGTCTCAACGTCAACAACCATCCCCACGATCTCAGTCCCGGCAACCTCTTCACGCTGGCCGCCTCCATCCGACACGACGTCGAAGCTGTCGAAGACTCCGCCTTCCTGCTGACCATCTCCTGGCCCAGCGATGAAGAACTCGCAGCCATGAAGCACCGAGGCTACGGCACCTAACCGAAAGGAACCCGCCAAGTGGCAACCTATAAGATCAAGTTGAAGCGTCGCAGCGAAGTAGCCTCCGGCACGATGGCCTTTCACTTCGAAAAGCCAGACGGCTTCACCTTCGAGCCCGGTCAATGCGGCGATTTCACCCTCCCAAATCCACCTCAGAACGACGCCGAAGGCAACAAGCGCAGCTTCTCGATCGCCGCCGCGCCTTACGAGAACGAACTCTTTATCGCCACACGCATGCGCGACACTGCCTTCAAGCGTTCCCTGAAGCTCATCGACCTCGGCACCGAACTTGATCTCGAAGCACCCTGGGGCGAACTCACCCTCCACGACGACGCTCGCATCCCCGCCGTCTTCCTCACCGGAGGCATCGGCATCACGCCCGTCCGAAGCATCGTCCTTCAGGCCGCGCACGATAAGCTGGCCCACCCACTCTTCGCCTTCTACTCCAATCGAACCCCGAATGATGCTGCCTTCCTCGACGAGTTGGCCGCAGCACAGGAAGCGAATCCCAACTTCACCCTCATCGCCACCATGACAGAGGTGAACAACGCTCAATGGAGCGGCGAAACAGGCTACATCACCGAAGCCATGCTCAAAAAGCATCTGCCCGACCTGAGCCGCCCCATCTACTACCTCACCGGGCCACCCGAGATGGTCGCCGCCATGCAAAAGCTTCTCAAAAACGCCGGTGTGAAAGAAGCCAACATCCGTGCCGAAGAATTTTCAGGCTATTAATTTCAAAAATAGAAGCCTTGATCAAAATCAAGCTCAAGCGAGTCTACGAAGCTCCCGCCAAAGCAGACGGCACCCGCATTCTCGTAGACCGCCTCTGGCCTCGCGCCCTGACCAAAGAAAAGGCAAAGGTGGATCTCTGGCTGAAAGAAGTCGCTCCCAGCACCGAACTAAGAAAATGGTTCGCCCACGACCCAGCCAAATGGCACGAATTTCAGACCCGTTACAAATCCGAGCTGAAAAATAATCCCGAACAAGTAGCGCTTCTGAGGAAAGAAGTAGCGAAGGGTCCAACAACCCTCCTCTACGGAGCAAAGGACGAGCAGCACAACGAAGCTGTCATCCTCCAAAAATTAGTTCAACACTAAACTATTCGGATACTAAACTATTAGATATTGAACTATATTTCGCCCTTTGCCGCCTTTTGATCGGTGTCATCGGTGAAAATCGGTGTTAAGCCGTTCGCCAGCCCCCGCCCTTACCCCCGGCTGGGAGCCGTCCCCAGCAGCTCCCGCGCAATCACCATCCGCTGAATCTCGCTCGTCCCTTCCCCAATCGTGCACAGCTTCACATCGCGATAAAACTTCTCCGCCGGATAGTCCTTGATAAACCCATAGCCGCCATGAATCTGCACCCCCTCGTCGCAGATCCGGCAAGCCGCCTCGCTGGCAAACAGCTTCGCCATCGCCGACTCCCGCGTCACCCGCAGCCCTTTGTCCTTCATCTGCGCCGCACGCATCGTCAGCAGCCACGCCGCGTCAAGCTGGGTCGCCATATCTGCCAGCTTGAACTGGATCGCCTGAAACTCGCTAATCGCCTTGCCAAACTGCCGCCGCTGCTGCGCATACTTCATCGCCGCATCGAGCGCTCCCCGCGCCATTCCCAAACTCAACGCCGCAATCGAAATTCGACCGCCATCCAACACCCGCATGGCGTCCTTGAAGCCCTCCCCTAACTTCCCAACAAGGTTCTCCGCCGGAATCTCGCACTCCTCAAAGATCAGCTCCGAAGTATCGCTCGCCCGCAGTCCCAGCTTGTTCTCCTTCTTCCCCGCGCGAAAACCCTTCGTCCCCTTCTCCACCACAAACGCCGAGATCCCCCGCGTCCCCTGCGCGTGGTCAGTCACCGCCAGTACCACCGTACAGTCCGCATAGCTGCCGTTCGTAATGAAGGTCTTGCTTCCGTTCAGCACCCACTTCTCCCCACGCTTCACCGCCGTCGTCCGCGCCCCCGCCGCATCCGATCCTGACCCCGGCTCGGTCAGTCCCCAGGCTCCCAGCCACTCCCCGCGCGCCAGCTTCGAGACCCACCTCTGCCGCTGCTCATCATTGCCAGCCAGCATAATGTGGTTGGTGCAGAGTGAGTTATGCGAAGCCACAATGATCCCCACGCTTCCATCGACCCGCGACAGCTCCTCCACCGCCAGCACATACTCCACATAGCCCATGCCCGCGCCGCCCAGCGCCTCGGGAAAGATCACTCCCATCAATCCCATCGGCCCAAGCTTTTTCACCACCTCGGCAGGAAACAGGCTCTTCTCATCCCACTCCGAGACATGCGGCGCAATCTCCCGCTCCGCAAAGGCCCGCACTTCCTTCCGCAACTGCTCCTGTTCCTCGGTCAGTCCAAACATCGGCGCACCTCCAAACCATAACTAAAACTAATCACGCTATCACATCCACGCATACTTCTGCACTTCCCTCCACCCTTCTCATCCTTCGCGCAGCGGAGGGCCTGCTTTTGAGTGATATTGGCCAGCCTTGAACTCAACGTTTCCTATAAACACTCCAGAACCATACACTGCTTGAATGGTCGAGAGAACGACTCCATGGTTCAACTGGTGGCTTCCCTTTTATGGTGTATTGGGAGCGGTGGTCGCCATACTTCCGATGATGATCTTCAGCAAAGACATCGGTTTTTTGATCACGATTCCTACTGCCGCCATTGTCGCTTTGATCTTGTTGATTGTTCTCACCCGATCACTCCCTCAGCAAAGTTTGGCGACTCTGTTGATGATCGCGCTTTTCTGCGCCGCGTCTTGGCTCTTATTCCGAGCCTCTGATGGCGTGCGCACGACAGCGCGCTGGCTCGTCCATTCGAAAGCGTATAAGACTGAAGTACTTGCTCTCCCAAACCCCATAAATGGCCAATTCAAGCATGTGGAATGGGACGGATGGGGTTTTGCTGGAAGCGACACAGTGGGGTATCTGGTCTTCGACCCGAAGGATTCACTCGCTGCCGCAGCCAAAAGCCGTTCCTACGGAAGATTCAACGGCATCCCCTGCGAAATTTTCAAGGTCCGGCGACTGGAGAGCGACTGGTACGCCGTCTATTTCTACACCGACACCGATTGGGATCACTGCACTTAGCGCATCTACCTTCTCTTCTGAGTTTTTGGAAGCAAGAAAAAGGCCCAGCGCGAACGCTAGGCCTTTTCACAATATTAGAAACCGCGAACTACCCTCGGAGCGCCATCTGCTCGGTGACAATCTGAGTCAGGTCAGGCTTCTTCAGTCCATGCTGCTCTTCGTTGAACTTGTCGACCTTGCTTGACCAGTTCATGCTGCAGAACTTCGGTCCGCACATTGAGCAGAACGCCGCTTCCTTGTAGTAGTCATCCGGTAGCGTCTCATCGTGCATCCCGCGAGCCGTATCCGGATCGAGCGACAACGCAAACTGCTTGTCCCAATCAAACGTATAACGAGCATGCGAGATCGCATCGTCGCGATCACGCGCACCCGGCCGGTGCCGCGCAATGTCCGCCGCATGAGCAGCAATCTTGTAAGCGATGATGCCGTCCTTCACGTCCTTCTCATTCGGCAGTCCCAGGTGCTCCTTCGGAGTCACATAGCAGAGCATCGCCGCGCCATGCCATCCAATAAGCGCCGCGCCAATCGCCGACGTAATGTGGTCATAGCCCGGAGCGATATCGGTCACCAGCGGCCCCAGCACATAGAACGGAGCGCCGTCGCAAAGCTCGACTTCCTTGTCCACCTGCTCCTTGATCTTGTCCAGCGGCACGTGCCCCGGCCCTTCGATCATCACCTGCACATCGCTCTTCCACGCCTGCCGCGTCAACTCGCCCAGCGTCTTCAGCTCGGCAAACTGGGCCTCGTCGCTGGCATCAGCCACGCAACCCGGCCGCAGCCCATCACCCAGCGAGTAGCTCACGTCATACTTCGCCATGATCTTTGTAATCCGGTCGAAGTTCTCATACAGGAAGTTCTGCTTGTGGTGCGCCGTCATCCACTGCGCCAGGATCGCGCCGCCTCGGCTCACAATGCCGGTGATGCGCTTGGCCACCAGCGGAACGTACTGAATCAGCACACCGGCATGGATCGTAAAGTAGTCCACACCCTGCTGCGCCTGCTCCTCGATCACCTCGAGATACAGGTCGATATTCAGGTCTTCCAGCTTCTTCACCCGGCTCAGCGCCTCATAGAGAGGAACTGTCCCAATCGGTACCGGCGAGTGCCGCAGGATCTGCTCGCGAATCATCGGAATATCGCCACCCGTCGAAAGGTCCATCACCGTATCCGCGCCAAAGTGCACGGCGGTATGCAGCTTCCGCAACTCTTCGTCGACATTCGACACCAGCGCCGAGTTGCCGATATTCGCATTGATCTTGCACAGCGACTCCACCCCAATCGCCATCGGCTCCAGCTCAACGTGGTTGATGTTGGCCGGAATAATCATGGTGCCCTTCGCAACCTCGCTCCGCACCAGCTCGGCCGCAATCTTCTCGCGCTGAGCGACATAAGCCATCTCTTCGGTAATCAATCCCTTGCGCGCAAAGTGCATCTGCGACATGTTGGTGTCGCCCGTCCGCTCGGCCTCAGCCTTGCGCTTTACAATCCAATCCGCTCGCCCCGTCGGCACCTTGTAACCATTGCCGTTCGCCGCGCCACCATCCAAATGCTGCCCGTTGCCATTGCTATTCATCAATTTTCCTCGCTCAAAAACGGCGCTGTTATCGAGTTAGTATACGCCGCCCGAGCGATCGAAAGCGGTTGCGTGCGCCTATCGCGCATCCTCCTCAACTATTCCGCAGAGCAACCATGGGATTGATTCGCGAAGCGCGCCGCGCGGGCAAATATCCAGCCAGCGCAGCCACAGCCCCCAATAGCACAATCATCACCACGAAAGTAATTGGGTCCGTAGGAGTCGTCCCGAACAGCAGTGACGAGATCAAATTCGCCACCAGCATCGATGCGAAGATCCCAACCACGATCCCGATCGCAGCCAGCTTCAGCGTCTTCGAGATCACGCCCATCTGCACCCTTCCCGCCGACGCACCCAGCGCCATCCGAATCCCGATCTCCTGCGTCCGGCGCGTCACCGAGTAGGAGATCACTCCATAGATTCCAAGCGATGCCAGGAGCAATCCCAGCCCCGCGAACGCTCCAACCAGCATCACAAAAAATCGCCTCGGCGAGACCGCACGATTCACAATCCCCTGTATCGGCCTGAACTCGACCGCAGGCTGATTTGGATTCAACTCCCGCAGCGTCCGCAACACACTCCCTGCTAACTGGGCAGGCGGCAGCTTCGTTCGCACCACCATCTCCGCTCCGTCCGGCCCCCACTCATCGCGCGTCGTTGGCAGATACATCTGCTCGCCAGACACTCCCTCAACATTGGTCTCATGGACATCCGCGACAACCCCAATGACATGGACCTCGTTATTGCCAATCAGCACAACCTTCCCCACAGCGTCTTCTCCGGGGGATACGAACTTTGCCGCCTTCTCATTCAGGATCACCGTACTCTGGCCCTTCATGTTGTCCTGCCAGGTAAAGTCGCGCCCATGCAGACGCATCCCCATCGCCTCCACATATCCCGGCGAAACGATATAGACGAATGCACCTGGAACCTCACCCTTCCGATATGTCTTTCCCTTCGCGCTAGGTCCGCCCCATCCGCGGTTTCGTTCCAGCGGCAGATTGTCCGAGATGCCCGCCGTCTCCACTCCCGGAATCGCACTGACACGCCGGATGGCCTCCTCGAAGATCGCGTTCCTCTTGTCCGTGCTTCCGCCGTCGCTATAGTCCATCTTGATCGCCGCCGCATTCGACGGTTGAAAGCCAAGGTCGACATCCAGCACCCGCAGAAAACTCCGCAGCAGCAGCCCCGCGCCCACCAGCAGCACGCAAGCCAGCGCAACCTCGGAGATCACCAGCGCCGAACGCAATCGCTCATGGTTCTTGCCCGCGCTCATTCCCTGCCCGGTATCCTTCAGCGCCTCCTGTAGATCGCCGCTCGACATCTTCAGCCCCGGCAACAGCCCAAACAGAACCGCAGCTCCAACACTGATTCCCACCGTCCACAGCAGGGCCGTGCCATCCACCTTCACCTCGTTCAACAAAGGGAGGGCAAGCGATCCCTGGTGCGCAATATACGAGGTGATCGCATACGCCAGACCAAGCCCCAGCACCGCGCCCATCCCGGCCAGCACCAGGCTCTCCGTCAATAACTGCCGCACCAGCCGTCCGCGCCCCGCGCCCAGAGCGCTGCGCAACGCGAACTCCTTGCTCCGCGATGCCGCCCGGGCCAGCAACAGGTTCGACAGGTTCACACAGACGATCAGCAGAATCACGCCCACGGCACACCACAGCGTAATCAGAGAGCGCCGCAGCTTCCCGCTCACATATTGCTTCAGCTCCATCGGTCGCGCCGTATAGTTCCCAGCCGAATCCGCAAACTTCTTGCTCCAGTAAAATTTCGGAAATAACGTCGTCGCCTCGGCCTGCGACTGCGCCACCGTCACACCCGGCTTCAATCGCCCAATCAGCGCCAGCGTATTTCCCTCGTTGCGGATATCGTCGAGGACCGTCGGCTCGAAGACATCCACCTTCGAGCCCGGAGCAAACGCCGCACCAAAGTCGAACGTCTCCGGCAACACCCCTATGACCGTGGTCGGCGTCCCGTTCAACGTGATCGACCTGCCCACAACCCCACGGTCTCCACCGAACTGCCGCTCCCAATAGGCGTGCGACAGCAACACTACGGCACGCCCGCCCTTCACCGTCTCATCCTTTGTAAAAGAGCGCCCCAACTCCGGTTCCACACCCAGCACATGAAAGAAGTTTCCCAACACTCCCATGCCGGTAAGCGGTGTCGGCTCTCCGCTGCCCGTCAGCTTGAGATTATCGCTCGTCGAAAACGCATAATAGGCGGTCACATCCTCGAACGAGCGATTCATCGTCAGCAGGTCGTCATAGGCATCCGCAGAATAAGTCGAGGCAGAAAGCCCGTTGGCATCAGGCGGCGCGATCCACACCAGCCGCTGCGGATTGTGAAACGGCAGAGGCCGCAGCAAAATCGTGTCCACCACGCTGAACACGGCGATGTTCGCTCCAATGCCCAGTGCCAGAATCGCCACCGCCACCAGAGTGAATCCGTAGTCGCGCCTCATCGTCCGCAGGCTATAGCGAAGATCCTGCAACGCAATATCCAGCCACGGCATCCCGCGCGCTGCCCGCTGCTGCTCCTTTGCCTGCTCTACACCGCCAAACTGAACCAGCGCCTGCCGTCGCGCCTCACTGGCAGAGAGCCCGCGCTTCAGGTTCTCCTCGACTGCCAGCTCCAGATGGCTCCGCATCTCCGCATCCAGATCAACGTCTAGCGGACGCTTGCGAAAGAAGGAGCCAAACCGCTGCAAGCCCTGCTGTAACGAATCCCTCATAGAGTTCTTCATCACTCACCTTCCCTTTCGCCCATCGCCAGCACCCGCCCCATCACACTCGACAATCTCTGCCAATAGACTGTGTCCTCGGCCATCTGCTTCAGCCCGCGCTTCGTGATCGAATAAAACTTCGCCTTGCGGTTGTTCTCCGACGTTCCCCACTCCGCCGAGATCCATCCGCGATGCTGTAACCGCACCAGCGACGCATAGATCGTCCCCTGGTTCAGGAGCACCTCATCGCCACTCACCTGCTCGATGCGCCGCGCGATGCCATAGCCATGCATCTCGCCCATCGCAGACAGTGTCTGCAAAACCATCAGATCCAACGTCCCCTGCAACAAATCGAGCTTCGAATCTCCCACGAGTGCCTCCTGTGGCGTAACCACATCAGTCTGCCATAACTGATGTGGTTACGCCACAGGAAAAGAAAAGTTCCCATCCGCGCAAATTGCGCCGTTCTCACCAGATCGGCGGGGCGTAAATCGCCGATCCCTATCAAAATCCCCCCCGATCTCGTACACTTGGAGGCAAATACTATGTCGAGCACAGCCCAGAAAAGCCCGATCAAGATCGTCATCGCCGCGATCATCATCATCGCGACGATGGGGTACCTGGCCTACACCGGCGTTCAGGACAACAAGAGCTACTACGTCACCATCGGCGAGCTGCAAGCCATGGGCAACAAGGCCTATGTCCGCCATCTCCGCGTCGCAGGCAACGTAGCTCCGGGCAGCATCCACCGCAGTGGAACCTACGTCGACTTCTCTCTGCTGGAGCAGAACCGCACCCTCAGGGTCAGCTACAAAGGCATTGAGCCGCCGCCCGACACCTTCAAGGACGACGCTCAGGCCCTCGCCGTAGGCACCTACGGACACGACGGCGTCTTCCACGCCACGCAGCTCCAAGCCAAATGCGCCTCCAAGTACGCTCCGGCAAAGCCCGCCGCGACCACCACCGCAGTCGCTCTCCCCGCCGACTTCAAAAAATAAATGGAGAAGTCAGCCAAGCCCAGCAACGGCGCATCCGGCAGCACCGCCGCCGAACTCGAATCCGTCTCCAAGATCTACGGCACCTTCGCCGCCCTTCGCAACGTCTCCGCCAGCTTTGAATCAGGCACCTGCACCGTCATCGTAGGCGAAAATGGTGCCGGAAAATCCACCCTCCTACGTGTCCTCGCCGGTCTCATCACTCCCACCCGTGGCACCGCCCGCGTCTTCTCCGAATCTCCACAGAGCCAGCGTCATCGCATGGCCTACATGAGCCACTCCACCATGCTCTACGACGAGCTGACCGCCATGGAGAACCTCAACTACTTCGCCTCCCTCTACCGCGATGGCGGGTGTGCCTGCGTAGGCAGCCCTGAGATGGCCCTCCGCGCCGTCGGCCTCGACCCCACGCTCAGCCGCCCCGTCGGCCAATATTCGCAGGGCATGCGCCAGCGTGCCTCGCTCGCCCGCGTTCTCCAGACCGATCCAGAAATCCTTCTCCTCGACGAGCCCTTCTCCAACCTCGATGTAGCCTCCGCTCACCACATGGTCGAGCTGCTCGCCGACTTCCGCACCTGGCCAGTAGCTGGCGGCGGCAAACGCACCATCCTGCTCACCACTCATCAGGCTCATCTCGCTGAGCCCATCGCCGACACCACCCTCTCCATGCGCAACGGCCAGATCATCCAGCCGGAGGCGGTCGCCAAGTGAAGCCTCCCGCCAAAACCAACGCCGCCCGTCTGCTCGACAGCCTCAACATCACCTACGAGCTGCGCGCCTACGAGGTCGATCTCGAAGACCTGACCGCCATCTCGGTCGCCCGCAAGATCGGCCTTCCTCCGGAGCAGGTCTTCAAGACCCTCCTCGCCCACACCAACGATGGCGCCAGCGGCAAAGCAGGAATAGAGCATCTCTTCGCCGTCATCCCCGGAGACGCCGAACTCGATCTGAAAAAGCTGGCCCACGCCGCCAACGCAAAAAAGGCCGAGCTGGCATCCCTCAAAGAAGTCGAACCGCTCACCGGCTACATCCGTGGCGGAGTCACCGTCATGGCGGCCCGCAAACCCTTCCCCGCCTACGCCGACGAGACCATCGAGCTACACGACCTCATCTCCATCTCCGCCGGACAGCGCGGCCTGCAAATCCTGCTCTCCCCCGCCGACTACCTCCGCGCCGCCAACGCCACCCTGGCCGACCTCACCAAATGAAATATATCGGCCACGTCCTCGCCCACCTCCGCAAAGACCTCCGCATCGAGTGGCGCTCCCGCGACTCCATCAACGGAATGCTCTTCTTCGCGCTGCTGGTGGTCGTCGTCTTCTCGCTCGCCTTCGACCCCACAGCCGCCGTCTCCCGCCAGATCTCCGGAGGCATCCTCTGGGTAGCGCTGCTCTTCGCCACCGTCACCGCGCTCAACCAAGCATGGACCCGCGAGCAGAACCATCAGGTCCTCGAAGCCCAACGCATGGCCCCCGCTCCTGCGTCCGCACTCTTCCTGGGCAAAGCCATCGCCAACATGCTCTTCGTCCTCGTCGTCGAAGCCGTTCTGGCCCCGGTCTTCATCGTCTTCTACAACCTGCACGTCCTCGGCAATGCGTGGCTGCTCGCGCTCATTCTCCCCCTCGGCACCTGGGCGCTGGTGGTCAACGGAACCTTCTTCGCTGTGCTCGGCCTGCGCACCCGCAACCGCGAACTCCTCCTGCCCCTGCTGCTCCTTCCCATCTCACTCCCGGCGCTTCTGGGCATGGTCGAAGCCACCACCGGAGTCCTCACCGCCCAGCTCGATCCCCTCGAAATCAACACCTGGATCACCCAGCTCGCCGGATACGATCTCATCTTCACGATCGTCTGCATTCTGCTCTTTGAAACCGTCCTCAACGCCGAATAGCGCCCGGTCAAAGCAACTCAGCATTTTTCCGTCTCAGGCAGAACAAAAGCACGTCATCTCGACCGGAGCGAAGCGGAGTGGAGAGACCCCTGTATTTCGCCTTTCGCCCGCCTCACCAAGCTCTTCCATCCGTGAAAACGTCCCAGCCAGGCAATTCGGGTAAAATTGTCCGCATAGTGTCCCGACCCGCCATCTTCCGCACCGTCGCCTGGCTCTGGTTCCTCGCCAGCCTCGTCGTCCTCGTCATCGGCTTCCGCGAGGCGATCTTCCTTGTGCCCACCGACGCGGCCCAGGGCGACGCTGGACGAATCTTCTACTACCACGTCCCCATCTCGATGTTGAGCCTGCTCTTTCCCTACATTAACTTCGTGGCCTCGCTCGCCTATCTTTATTGGCGCCGCCGCGATCCCCTCAAGGCCCTCACCTCTGACGCCCTCGCCCTTACCGCCGCCGAAGTGACCGTCGTCTACGCCACTATCTGCCTGGTCACCGGCAGTATCTGGGGACGCGCTACCTGGGGCATCTGGTGGACGTGGGACCCGCGCCTCACCAGCATGTTGCTGCTCTGGCTGCTCTACGTCAGCTATCTGATGCTGCGGCGTTTCTCCTCCGCCGGTCAAAGCCAGACCCTCGCCGCCGTCCTCTCCGTCTTCGCCGCTGTGGATGTCCCTATCGTCTATATGTCTATCCGCTGGTGGCGCACCCAGCATCCGGCTCCCGTCTTTGGCGGCGGTCCTGACTCCGGCCTCGACCCCTCCATGATGCCTGCATTTATCTGGAACATCGTCGGGTGGGCCATGTGGGGCATCTTCATCCTCGGCTTCCGTTTCGCTCTTGAGCGCCGCCGTCAACTGGCCGAGCAGGAAGCAGCCCTCAGTGCCATCGAAGCCTCTCTGGAGACCGCCCAATGACCTGGCACACCTTCTTCAACCTGAGCACCATCGAACACAGGCACCTGCTCGCGGTCTACGCCATTGTCCTGATCGTCCAGGGCGGCTATTTTCTCTCAATTTTGCGGGGATGGCTGCGGTCGAAGAAGCCGCGCGACTAAAAAAGCAACGAAGCTACAAAATCGCAGCTTCGTTGTCCGAGAAGAATTACAGATGACGCGGAACTCGCTAAAAGCGGATTTCCGCCTCTGCTCCTCCTAAACACTGTCACCCCCAAAAGGTTTCGAAAAAAAGTCGGTGCGTTCATTCGCCCTAATTCACTTGCATATAGCAAGTGAATTAGCTATCGTCTCAGGCGTGCCAGAAAAGCCAAAATCGAAGCCCCGCTCCGGCTGCCCGGTCAGCGTCGCACTCGAAAAGTTCGGAGACCGCTGGTCCCTGCTGATCATCCGCGACCTCATGGTGCGGGGATACAAGACCTTCAAGGAGTTTCAGGAGTCCGGCGAAGGCATCTCTACCAATATCCTCGCCGACCGCTTGCAAAAGCTCGAAGCCGGAGAGATCATTCTCCGCGAGCCGGAAGAGACCGACGGAAGAAAGATCAACTATCGCCTCACCGAAAAGGGGATCGATCTTGCTCCGGTGCTGCTCGAGTTGCTTCTTTGGAGCGCGAAGCACGAGCAGACGGGCGCTCCCTGTGAGGTGATGGCGCAGATGGCACAGAGCCGCGAAGCCGTCCTCTCCGAAACCCATCGCCGCTGGAAAGATCGCGATCCCAACCCCATCCTGCCCCCGTTCGTCGATACAAAGCCGAAAAACCCTAAAGGAGCAACCCATGAGCAAAGTTAGAGTCCTAGTTGGCACTCGCAAGGGTGCCTTCGTCCTCACCTCCGACGGCAAGCGTGAAAAGTGGGACATCAGCGGCCCCCACTTCGCCGGATGGGAGATGTACCACCTCAAAGGCTCGCCCGCCGACCCCAACCGCATCTACGCCTCGCAGACCAGCGGATGGTTCGGCCAGGTCATCCAGCGCTCCGACGACGGCGGCAAAACCTGGTCGCCGGTCGGCAACAAGTTCACCTACGAAGGCGTCCCCGGCACCCACCAGTGGTACGACGGCACGGCGCATCCGTGGGAGTTCAAACGCGTCTGGCACCTCGAACCTTCGTTCACCGATCCGGACACCGTCTACGCTGGCATCGAGGACGCCGCCATCTTCCGCAGCACTGACGGCGGCCAGAACTGGAACGAGATCCCCGGCCTCCGTGAGCATGGCTCCGGCCCGCGCTGGCAGCCCGGCGCGGGCGGCATGTGCCTGCACACCATCCTCCTCGACCCCAGCGATCCCCAGCGCATGTACATCGCCATCTCCGCCGCCGGAGCCTTCCGCACCGACGACGGCGGCAAGACCTGGCAGCCCATCAACCAGGGTCTCCACTCGCAATACATCCCCGACCCCAAGGCCGACGTCGGACACTGCGTCCACCACATCGCCATGCACCCGACGCGTCCCACAACATTGTTCATGCAGAAGCACTGGGACGTCATGCGCTCCGACAACGCCGGAGACCACTGGCACGAGATCAGCGGCAACCTTCCCACTGACTTCGGCTTCGCCATCGACGTCCACGCCCACGAGCCCGAGACCATCTACGTCGTTCCGATCAAGTCCGACTCCGAGCACTTCCCCCTCGACGGCCAGCTCCGCGTCTACCGCAGCCGCACCGGCGGCAACGAGTGGGAGCCGCTCACCAAGGGTCTTCCGCAGTCCGACTGCTACGTCAACGTCCTGCGTGACGCCATGGCCGTCGACCAGCTCGACTCCTGCGGCGTCTACTTCGGCACCACCGGCGGCCAGGTCTACGTCTCGCCCAATGCCGGAGATACCTGGTCGCCCATCGTCCGCGATCTTCCTGCCGTCCTTTCCGTCGAGGTCCAGACCATCGCATGACAACGAACCGCATCCGCGTCGAGTTGCCCGCTCATCTCCGCACTCTCGCACAAGTGCACGGCGAAGTCACGCTCGACGTAGCGCCACCCATCACGCTGCGCTCCGTCCTCGACGCTCTCGAAGCCAGCTACCCCATGCTCGCCGGGACCATCCGCGACCACACCACCCAGCAGCGTCGCCCCTTCCTGCGCTTCTTTGCCTGCGAAGAAGACCTCTCCCACCAATCCCCGGACACGCCACTCCCCGAAGCCGTCGTCACCGCCCGCGAACCGCTTCTCATCATAGGAGCCATCGCAGGCGGTTGAGATCTGCTGAAACCTACTGACGTAACGCTGTCAGCAGACCCTGTTTAGGCTCTTGCAGTAACCCCAATTCACACCACAAAAAGGAGCAGCCATGAAAGAGTTCAATACCTACCTCAACTTCAACGGAAACTGTCGTCAGGCCATGGAGTTCTACGCCAAATGCCTCGGCGCCGATCTGCAGGTCATGCCGTTCTCGCAAGGCCCCATGGAAGTCACCCCGGAGACGAAGGACAAAGTCCTTCACGCCCGCCTCAGCAAAGGAACACAGGTCATCATGGCCTCCGATTGCCCTCCCGGCGTGTCGCTCACCGAGGGCAATAACTTCTCCATCAGCATCAACTGCGAGAGCCGCGAAGAGGTCGACAAACTCTTTGCCTCGCTCGGCGAAAAGGGCAAAGTCGTTATGCCCGCACAAGACATGTTCTGGGGAGCCTACTTCGGCATGGTCACCGACCAGTTCGGCATCAACTGGATGTTCAACTTCGAGATCCCGAAGCAAAGCTGAGCAAAAGCTGGCTGCAACGAACCGCCTACGTTCCGTTAATGGAACGTAGGCTTTGCTTTGCCACTTTTTATCGCGTGCTTGATCCTCGGAACAAGCCATCGTTAAGCCACTCGACGATGCCACTGTGTAAAATGGCCTCGTACAAATAAACCGCAAAACGCACAGGAGAACTACAGCAATGTCGAAGTTGACCCCAGGTAAGCTCGCCGGACTCAAATCCGTCTCCGATTCCCGCGGCGTCATCGCCGCAGCGGCGATGGACCAGCGCGGCTCCCTCCAGAAGTCCCTTGCCAAAGAGCGCGGAGCAGCAGCCGACTCCCACGATCTCGAAGTCTTCAAGACCCTCGTCACCGAGGTCCTCACCAAGCACGCCTCGGCCATCCTGCTCGACCCCGAGTTCGGCCTGCCCGCCTCCAAGCACCGCAATGGCAAGGGCCTCCTGCTCGCCTACGAGAAGACCGGCTACGATGCGCAGACTGCTGGCCGTCTGCCCGACTTGCTCGATCTCTGGAGCGTTCGCCGTCTCAAGGAAGCCGGAGCCGACTGCATCAAGATCCTTCTCTACTACAGCCCCTTGGAGAAGTCGCACATCAACGATCACAAACACGCCTGGACGGAGCGCATCGGCGACGAGTGCCTCGCCCACGACATCCCCTTCTTCTTGGAATTAGTCGGCTATGACGCCGATGGCGGCGACGAGAAGTCCTTGGGCTATGCCAAGAAGAAGCCCGACGTCGTCTCCGGCGGGATGGCCGAGTTCGGCAAGGCGCGCTACAACGTGGACGTGCTCAAGGTAGAAGTTCCCATCGTCATGGAGTTCGTCGAAGGCACCAAGGCGTTCAAGGGCGAAAAGGCCTACACTCGCGCCGAGGCTCTGCAGCACTTCCGCGACGCCGAGACGATGACTCACAAGCCTTACATCTACCTCTCTGCTGGCGTCTCGAACCCGGTCTTCATCGAGACGCTGGAGCTCGCAGGCGAGTCCGGCACCAAGTTCAACGGCGTTCTCTGCGGCCGCGCCACCTGGAAAGACGGCATCGCCATCTACGCCAAGCAGGGCGCAGATGCCTTCCGGCAGTGGCTCGAGACCGTCGGTGTCGAGAACATCAACAACGTCAACAACGCCCTCAAGACTGCCAGCCCCTGGTACCTCAAGTTCGGCGTCAAGAGCCTCGAAGAACTCGGCTAAACCATCACCATTCCAAAATGACTACGCCGCGGCAAAAGCCGCGGCGTAGTCGTCTCTGGGAGCGTTTACTCCCACTCAATCGTTCCCGGCGGCTTCGACGTGATGTCGTAGACCACACGGTTGATTCCTCGGACCTCGCTCACAATGCGACTTGAAATCGTTCGCAGCACCTCGTAAGGCAAAGGAGCCCAATCCGCGGTCATGCCGTCCTCGGACTCCACCGCCCGCACCGCGCAGGTGTAGGCATACGTCCGCTGGTCGCCCATCACGCCAACGCTCTTCACCGGCAACAGCACTGCAAACGACTGCCAGACCTTGCGGTAAAGTCCAGCCGCTTTGATCTCGGCAACGACAATCTCATCCGCCTCCTGCAATAAGGCGACGCGATCCGCAGTCACCTCGCCAAGAATCCTGACCGCAAGTCCCGGCCCAGGAAAAGGCTGCCGCTCAATAATGTCTTCGGGCATACCGAGATCGCGGCCGATGCGCCGAACCTCATCCTTGAAGAGATCACGCAGCGGCTCGATCAACTTCAGCTTCATGTTCTCGGGCAAACCGCCTACGTTGTGATGGCTCTTGATCGTATGCGAAGGTCCATGCACGCTCGAAGACTCAATCACATCGGGATAGAGCGTGCCTTGGACCAGCCACGCAACCTCTTCGCCAACATGCTTTTCTGCTTCAAAGATCTTCTTCGCCTCATCGTCGAAGACGGCAATAAACTCGTTGCCGATCACCTTCCGCTTCTTCTCCGGATCGGTCACACCTGCCAGCTTCGACAGGAAGCGTTCGCCAGCATCCACGGCCACGACATTCAGCCCAAGCTGCTCGCGCATCGTCTTCTGCACCTTGGCGAATTCGTCCTTGCGCAGCACACCATTGTTCACAAAGATGCAGGTCAATCGGTCGCCAATCGCCTTCGCCACCAGAACTGCGGCTACCGACGAGTCAACGCCTCCGCTCAACCCACAGATCGCATGGCCATCGCCGACCTGGGCCTTCACCCGAGCAACCGTAGCCTGAATAAAGTGTTCCGGTGTCCAGTCCTGCTTCGCTCCGCAGATGTCGAGGCAGAAGTTCTTCAGCAGCGCCATTCCCTGCTTCGTATGCGCGACCTCAGGATGAAACTGCACCGCCCAGATTCGCCGCGCCTCGTCGGCAATTCCGGCTACAGCATTGGCCGTCTTCGCCGTCAGGGAGAAGCCCTCGGGCAACTGCTCGGCATGATCGCCATGCGACATCCATACATCGAGCGTCTGCGGCAACCCACGAAACAGGGGAGTTTCAGCCACGATCGATACCTCGGCATGGCCATACTCCCGCGCCGCAGCAGGTTGCACCTTGCCGCCAAGATGATGCACCACAAACTGCAGCCCGTAGCAGATGCCAAGGACAGGCACGCCCATCGCCAGCACGGCCGGGTCCGCCGCCGGAGCCTCCGCGTCGTAGACCGAGCAAGGGCCGCCCGAAAGAATCACGCCCTTCGGGTTCAGCTTGCGCACCTTTTCGAGCGAGGCCGTACAAGGCAGCACCACGGAGAAAACGTTGAACTCGCGAATACGCCGCGCGATGAGCTGCGTATACTGCGACCCAAAATCCAGAATGACTATCGTTGAAGTGTCCACGTATCCAGTGTAAATGGCATCCGCTCCTACCCCAGCGAAGACCCCTCGTAGGCGCGCCAAAGCTCCAGATAAGCCACCAGACGGGCCACATGGAAGAAGTCCGAGGCCACAAAATAAATCACCGTTACTCCGACCCACCACCAGAACATGAACTGCGGCGTCGCCACGGCCTCGAACGGCAGCGGACAGGCTGAAAGCACCATCGCCAGCACGATCAGCGCGATCTTCACAATCCCCATGACGAGATTGATCTCCATCAGCTTCGATTTGAGCGGCCCCAGCCGGAATGCCGCAGCAAAACTTTTGCCGACACCAATGTCCCGCAGCATGGCCAGCAGCGGAGCCACACTCAGCCCCCAGCTCGCAATCGCCCAAAGCGAAAACAGTCCCAGCGTGCCAACAATCGCCATCGCACAGTAGCCCACCAGGTTCGGCTCGCCGCCTGCAGCAATCGGTGCGTCTATATTCACTCGTGCTGCCCACTGCATGCACCCGAACCACACGGCGAAGCTGCCCAGCAGAGCCACCACTCGCACTGCCTGCAACACGATCAGCGTGCCTACCCGCGCATGGAGCCTGCTGTCCACGCGCCGCAACACCACCGTCCGTCCAATAGAGGACACCACCACCCACACCAGCACCAACGCCGGTCCCAGCCACGCCAGCACATGCGCCACTGACGGCAGCACCACCGCCATTGCCTGCGCCAGCGTCTTCGCCGATCCCATCGCGTCCAGAATCGACATCGACTTCAGCGCGGGCAGATCCAGAGGAGCAGCCTTCAGAATTCTTGCCCCTTCGTACCAAAGCACCAGCAGTGCGGGAATGCCATACACCCATCGCCACAGTACCTCCAGCGCTGTCCATGAAGGGTGTTTCCATCCCTGCAACAGCACATGCACAAAGGACTGTGTTCCGCGTACCGTCCCCGCAGCGATTACGACGCCATCCTGCGGCGTCGCCTCCACTACTTCACCACCAGATTCACCAGCTTGCCGGGCACCATAATTATCTTCACCACAGTCTTTCCAGCAACCCTGGAGACTACCTTCTCATCGGCCTGTGCAGCGGCCTTGATCGCATCTTCGTGAAGCCCCACCGGGAACTTCAGCACACTGACCAGCTTTCCATTCACCTGAACTGGAATCTCCATCTCGCTCTCACGAGCAAGATCTTCACTGGCTACAGGCCACGCCGTGCGGAAGGTTACACCGTCGCCGCCAATCTGATCCCACATCTCGGCAGCAAAAAACGGAGCGAAGGGAGCCAGCAGCAACACAAGATTGCGGAGCAGCTCACGGACCGCATCGCCTGAGATCTTGCCCGCATCAATCAGCGGCTCGGCAGCAGTAAATTCATTCACCAGTTCCATCACGGCAGCGATGCTGGTGTTGAAGTGCCAGCGCCCGCTGAAGTCCAGCGTAATTTTTGCGATCGTCTGATGCAGCTTGCGACGAAGCTGTGCCTCAGCCGCAGACGCTTCCTCAGGCGCGTTCCCCGAGATCGAAGCATACTTCGTCATCAACCGGTAGACCCTGCTCAAAAATCGGCTGATACCGGCAACGCCTTCTTCCTGCCACTCGAGATCACGGTCAGGCGGAGCCGCGAACAGTGCGTACATGCGCGTAGCATCCGCTCCATAGCGTGCGATCATGTCATCGGGCGAGACCACGTTGCCCTTCGACTTCGACATCTTCGCGCCGTCTTTGATGACCATGCCTTGCGTAAACAATCGCGTCGCAGGCTCATCGTTTTTGATCAACCCGAGATCGCGCATCACCTTCGTCCAGAACCGCGAATAGATCAGGTGGAGAATCGCATGTTCCACTCCGCCGATGTACTGATCGATCGGAAACCAGTAATTCGCCTTCTCGCTTGCAAACGGCGCGTCCGCGTTCTTCGAATCCGTGTAGCGGTAGAAGTACCAGCTCGAATCGACGAAGGTATCCATCGTGTCGGTCTCACGCCGCGCAGGGCCGCCGCACTTAGGGCAGATCGTATTCACAAACTCCGGCACGCGGCCCAGCGGAGATCCGCCCTGCTGCGTAATGTCTACCTGCGGCGGCAGCAGCACCGGCAATGCGCTCTCCGGCAGCGGAATCGGCTCTTCGCCGGAGCATTCGCAATAGACCATCGGGATCGGCGTTCCCCAATACCGTTGGCGGCTCACGCCCCAATCCTTCAGACGATATGTAACTGTAGCCGTGCCAAATCCATTCGCCTTGGCAAACCCGGCCATCTTCTGCTGCGCTTCCACGCAACTCTCACCCGTCCATCCGCCCGAATCAATGAGCACAGCGTCGTCTTCCGCCGTATACGGAAGCACGATATTATCGGCGTCAATTTTGGGAGCAATCACCTTCTTGATCGGCAGCCCATACTTCTGGGCAAACTCAAAGTCCCGCTCATCGTGCGCCGGAACGCTCATGATCGCACCGGTGCCGTAGTCCGCCAGAATATAGTTCGCCACCCAGATCGGCACGCGCTCGCCATTAAACGGGTTGATCGCAAATCGGCCTGTATCCACACCATGCTTCTCGATGGCGCCCACATCTCCGGCCTCACGCGCGAGCGTCTGCTGTGCCAGCAACTCGTCGATCTTCGCTGCGAGCGCGGCATCTTCAGCAGCAAAAGCCTTCGCCACTGCGTGTTCGGGAGCAAGCTGCACTGAAGTCGCTCCGAAGATCGTATCCACTCGTGTCGTAAATACCGTGATCTTCGCGCAATCCGCCGCCTTCACCTCGCCATCGACGGCGAAGTCCACCAGCGTCCCCTCGCTGCGCCCGATCCAGTTGCGCTGCATGGTCCTGACCTTCTCCGGCCAGCCTTCCAGCTTGTCCAATCCATCCAGCAGTTCATCAGAATATTTGGTGATCCGCAAGAACCACTGGGTCAGATCCCGCTGTTCGACGATGGTGTCCTCGTGCCGCCAGCAGCGACCATCGATCACCTGCTCGTTGGCCAGCACCGTCTGGCAATCCGGACACCAGTTCACCTTGCTTTTCTTCCGGTAGGCCAGCCCGGCGTTATACATCTTCAAAAAGAACCACTGGTTCCAGCGGTAGTACTCCGGCAGGCAGGTCGTGACCTCGGTGGCCCAGTCGTAGCTCAAACCAAGCCGCTGCATCTGCTTGCGCATCGCGGCGATGTTCGCCAGTGTCCACTCGCGCGGCGGAGTGTTGTTCTTCAGCGCGGCATTCTCCGCAGGCAGACCAAATGCGTCCCAGCCCATCGGATGCAGCACGTTATACCCACGCATCCACATGTGCCGAGCCAGCGCATCGCCAATCGCATAGTTGCGCACATGCCCCATATGCAACTGCCCGCTCGGATAGGGCAGCATCTCGATGCAGTAGTACTTCGGCTTACCCGCATCATGCCCTTCGGCGGCATAGAGCGCCGGATCGGCGTCCCATCGCTGCTGCCACTTCGGTTCAATCTCCGCCGGGCTATACCGCTCCTGCTTCTCCGTCTCGTTCGTCTGCATCTCTGGCATATATCTTTGATTGTAAAGAAAACCAAGCCAACGCTGCTTACGAACGCGTTCTTCCTCTCAAATTACAGCCGACGGCTAGGTTTGCGCGCCCCTGGACTTCCACGGAGCAAACGCGTTCTCCACCCCTTCCAGGGCCGGTGCGAGCGATGGATAGTGCCGCAGCAACACCGTAGAAAGCGTGCTGTCCCTGATCCAATCCATCCCGGCCTTGCTGTAGACATCTTCCGTAAAGTCGGTGGTGAAGAAGCGGTCGCTGTTCAGCCGCCGCGACGCCATGAGGATAAAGATACGGAATGCCGTATCGCTGAAGCCGAAACCTTCGGGCGGCTTCTCCGCAAATAGCCCCACAATCAGGTCCACCGAATCGATGTCGTTGTTGTAGACGCGGCGTATCTCCTCGCGCCACTCCACATTTGGCGTCAGCTCTTCGAACGTCGTTACCGGCCGCAGGTTCAGCAGCTTACGAAACTTCGTATATCGCGGAACTCCCAGCTCGCGGCAGCGCATAATATCGTGCGCCGCAAGGTCCATCAAAATGCCGTCCGGCCTTACAAAGTGCTGCAACGTCTTCGGATAGTTGTGCAGTACGACCGCTCCGGGATTCATCAGCCCGAACGAGTAGAACAGGTCCTCGATGTGGATGCTGTCGCAGATATTCTGCGCATCATCACCGGCAATCTGCTGAAAGTTGAGTTTTTGCAGCACATCGCCCGTCTCCCGTGACCAGAAGGTAATGTCATCGGGAATCAGTGGATGCATCCGGTACACAGCGACGAACTCCTCCGTGAGCGAATAAGGAACGCCAAAGTGGTCCGTCTCCGAGCCGGGTATCCCGCTGACCAGTTCACTCCCACTCAACCTGCCAAACAGATTTTTGATGCGCTCTCCAGCCAGCCCCCACCAGTTTGCGCGCATGGCAATCTGCAATACCGGATGCCCCAGGATCGCCGTCGTCCATTCGACGGTATGAATCTTGGCGATAATCGCGGCATTGATGAGCCTCGCGTGCTCAAACAGGTCGTCATCGCCCCACTCGGGATACTCCTGCTTGAGCCTGTCGCATATCGCGTTGTGCTCCAGCGTGAACAGCGTATAGAAGAGCTCAAGTCCCACCCACCATCCCACCAGCGCAGCCGATTGCAGTTGCACCAGCGCCGTCGGGTCAGGATGCACCAGATGGTCCTTGCCCACGAAGATCTTTCCATCTACTCCCGTGCGCACCTTCGCACGATAGTCCGCGGTGCTACCATAAAGCTGCGAGCCGTCCCACCAGTGCGTCTCCGTGTTGACGTAGGTAAGCGGCTTGCCCTCATCCACAGCGGTCCGCGTTGGGTCTGGCATCGTGCGCAAAACCTGCATCGGGTTCTCGTGCCAGGTGTCATTCTGCGCCAGCGGCACTTGCCATGGGTCTTCCTTGATGCTCTTGCCGTGACTGAACCAGTCGCGAATCTGAAACTGCAGCCACGCCGCCGCCAGCAGGTTCAACGTCTTCGCCGGAGTAAATTCATTCCGCGTCATCAGCTCCAGGCTCACCACCCGCGGACTCGGCGTCATGAGGTTAGGCTGCTTCTCCTGCCAGGTCTCGTTCAGAGGAACATTCCGCCCGAACCGTGCGCCCGCGCTTCCCATGAACGGACACTTCATGTCATTGAATGTCCCATCCGGTGTGCGGGCCGTTACCACATTCGGATAGACCGGCGGCGTTCCCAGCACAGCGTCAGATGTATTGGTGTCGGTAAGGTTCTTCTCCCGTAGCGTGTTCCGGCCCCCGGCCAGCACCCCAAGCGCCAACGGAACAGGCAATGCAGGCCAGCCGATCTTCTGGTCCACTTGAACACAGGTCCGGTTGAACTTGTCGATGAGCGCCTGCTTGCACTGCGCGCTGCGAAGAATTTTTACCGCTGCAGCGGCCGCAAACGCACCCCCGGCCGCAATTCCAATTGCTTTCAGCACTTTCATGGCGGTGTCCTCGTGACGTAGAACGCTCCACAAGCGGGCCCGAAACTGCACGGCAATACTAGAACTGCCCACGCAGTGAAGCAAGAACATTGCGGCAGGACATGTGACACCAACAACACCCAAAAGGACTACACTTTACCGGAAGTCAGGCGTAAGCGCGTTATCGGTGTGATCTGCACCGGGGAGTCTTGTGTACTTGAGATTTGCCAAATTCGTCCCAGCAAATTCAGGCCACCAGAAGCCGACACCCCCGTTTGAGATATTTCTACTCTCAATGCTTACCTTCACACTTCTCGGTTCATTGCCATGCCTGGGAATGCCCTTCCAACAGCAGTCCGCCGAAGCCGTACCGCTGCCTGCAATCGCGGCAACGCTCCCTCCAGCATCGGCGCTGATGCCCCCTCAGGAGAGACATCCCTCCCCCAGACCTGCGGTAAAAGAAGCCTCCGCAAATTCTCCTGTCATCGTGATCGGATTTCTTGGAGGCCGCGTCGGAAAAAATAACCTTATCCACCGCGAGGTCCAGCTCGCGATGCATCTCCGCCAGAACCACCCGGTTGGAGTCGATGCAGAAGTATTTCAAAACGCGCACGGCCAAAGGGCATTCCGGCGAATCCTGCACCTGCTCGACGCGAACCACGATGGAAACTTGACCCTTGCCGAAAAGCAACGCGCCCGCATCATCATCTACGGCCACAGTTGGGGAGCCTCGGAGACAGTCACCATGGCCAGGCAGCTTCAGGACAATAAAATTCCCGTCCTGCTGACCATTCTTGTAGACCGCGTATCGAAGATCGGAGAGGGAGACCCGCGCATTCCGACGAATGTAGCCGAGGCCGTCAACTTCTACCAACTCGACGGACTGCTCCACGGCCGTCCCACCATCCGCGCCGTCGATCCAGCCAGTACGCAGATCCTCGGCAACTATCAACTGGACTACAAGGACACCCACGTCTCCTGCGACAAATATCCCTGGTACGCTCGCCTCTTCATGGGGCCGCACATCGAGATCGAAAACGATCCGCGCGTCTGGGACCAAGTGGAAGCGCTGATCAGCGCCAAACTACCACCGGAAGAAACCACAACTGCAACTTTGCTTGAACAATCGCAGTAAATTGCACCGCAGTCTACGGCGAGTTCATTTTTTTACTGCAGCGAATGGAGTCTAATCAGGCTCAGCTCAGCACCCACGCGGTGGCCCGGCGGACTCCGAACAAGCTTTATCAGTCTTCCCTTTGTATTTGTACTCAACATATCCAGCCGGTATCTCGAATAGTTTAGCGTCCGGCTCCCCTAAACGAATCTGTTCAATCTGTGTCTCGCTGTCGATATTTTTAGCAGGATCGTGCGATTTATTTTCAATATTTAAATCAAGTGCCGGTGAATACCAACGTTCGCTTGTTCGCCCGTCCGCTGCTTTCTCCGAAAATCCTATTGTTTCCACGCCTTCAATTTTGCGTCGGCCAATCGTCGTGATCTCCAGCCCGCCATCTACAACTCTCTTCGACCCCGGCGCTCTCGCTGACTCAAAGTACTGTTGCGCGTATCCCGCTGGACGCGCCTGCGCCTTCCAAGAGACTGGCCAAACAGAGAACATGTGACGATCCAGATAAAGCTCGATTGTCTGATGACGGGCTACATCACGGATGACGACTATGCCCGTCCCATCTAAGTTCTTGAGTTCGAAGTAGGCGCTTCCGTCTGACCTTCGTGCCACGGTGCCTAATGTTGTGTGAACACCTGTGGCTAAGCTAGTGTTCATAATCTTTGCTGCTTCGAATGGCGCGCCAGTAATAGGCGTGGGCATCTGTGACACAGCCTTATAGGATGCTGAGGTCAGCAGCAAAAACAGGGCAAAGGAGTAAATCGTACGGGGCATATCGATCCTCGCGGAACGCCTACAACGCCAGCCACCAACTCGGCGCTAAGGTTATCACACCTACTCTTCCCTCATCCGGCAGCCAGCGTCCTCAGTACCCCGACATTCCTCGCTTCATCCCCCGGAGCATCGACCGGTGTCTCCGCGACAAATGTCGCGTGAGCAAACCGGGCATCATGCAACAGTCGCCGAAACGCCTCCGCTCCAATTGTTCCTTCGCCGATATGCTCATGCCGGTCCAGCTTCGATCCCATCGCGGCCTTGGCGTCATTGCTGTGCCAAACCTTCACGGCATCGAACCCCACCGTCGACTCCACCAGCTTCATCGTCTCGATATATCCATCCGCTGAGACGATGTCATACCCCGCCACATGCACATGACACGTATCCAGGCACACCGCCACCGGAGCGCAGGCCTTCAACGTCTCCACCAGTTCCGCGACCTGCTCCAGCTTGCCGCCCAGCGAAAACTCCGCACCAGCCGTATTCTCGATCAAGATCTTGAAGTTCTTCCCCGCAAAATCAATCCCATCAATCGCACGCTCAATCGACTGCGCCGCCAGCCGCAATCCTTCCTCTCGCGTCAGCCCCTTCCAACTCCCCGGATGCAGCACCAGATACTCCGCGCCCAGCGCCAACGCACGCTCCACCTCTCCGCGAAACGCTGTCGTCGAGTTCTCCCTTACGCTCTCGGTCTGGCTGCAAAGATTGATCAGATAGCTCGCGTGGACAGCCACCGGCCCCACATCATGCTGGGCCCGCAACGCCAGCATCTTCGCCGCATCTTCCGGCTTCACCGGCGCAGCCTTCCACATGCGTGGACTGGCCGAGAATATCTGGAACGTGTTCGCCCCTGCTGCTACCGCCCTTTCCACCGCCGTCCAGCACCCACCCGACGTACCGACATGCACACCAATGCGCTTCTTCACGGAATCTGCCATCCTTCAAGCCTACCGCACCTTCGAAGTAGCCTCATCGGCATAGAACTCCGCAATCTGCTTCTCGTATTTCTTCTCCACCACCCGCCGCTTCAGCTTCATGCTCGGCGTCAACTCTCCGCCCTCGATCGACCACTCATCCGGCACCACGCACATCCGCTTCATGCTCTCGTAGCTGGCCAGATCAGCGTTCACCTTATCCACGATCTCCTGATAGGCCTTCACCACCTTGGCATCTTTCACCAGCGCAGCATGGTCTCCCGCAGCGATGCCCTGCCCCTTGGCCCATCCCTCTAACGCAGCAAAATTAGGTGAAATCAGCACGCAGGCAAACTTGTGTTTGTCGCCCACCATCGCCGCGTGCGCCACCAGCGTATTAGCCTTCAGCTTGTTCTCTATCGGCTGCGGAGCAATAAATTTTCCACCACTTGTCTTCAGCAACTCTTTCTTCCTGTCCGTAATCGACAGAAATCCATCCTCATCTATTTTCCCGATATCGCCTGTCTTGAACCACCCATCTGGCGTAAACACCTCCGCCGTCTCCTTCTCTTTCTTCCAATAGCCCGGAAATATCGAAGGCCCCTTCACCTCAAGCTCACCATCGGCGGCAAACCGGCACTGTACATTCGACATCGCCTTCCCCACGGTCCCGATCCTGTGCGCCTTGGGATAATTCAACCCGATCACCGGCGATGTCTCCGTCAGCCCATATCCCTCAAAGATGCGAATCCCTGCATCGGCAAACCACCCTGCCGTGTCCATCCCCAGCGGAGCTCCGCCCGAGATAAATACCTCCACCTGGCCGCCAAACGCCTCGCGAATCTTGCCAAACACCAGCTTATCCGCCAGCTTCCACCCCACTCCCGACGGAGTCTTCCCCTCCAGCGTCTCCGGTCTATGCGTCTTTCCTGTCGCTATCGCCCATTTTAAAATTTTGGATTTAATTGGCGATGCAGCCGACTTCCCTTCCACCGCCTGCCGAATCTTCTCGTAGACCCGCGGCACCGCCACAAAGATCGTCGGCTTCAGCGCCTTCATGGCCTCGGGCAGCAGATCGAACTTCGAGCAATAGGCCACCGTCGCCTCATTGCACATCATGGCGTAGTCCAGGTGGCGCGCCGTCACATGCGACAGCGGCAAAAATGAGATGCAGCTATCCTTCTCCGTAAATCCAAACGGATCGGTTGAGACATTCAAATTGCTGGCCAGGTTGCCATGCGTGAGCATCGCGCCCTTCGGCTCGCCAGTCGTCCCCGACGTATAGATAATCGTTGCCAGGTCCTCGCCGCGCGCACCCTTCACCAATGCATCGAAGGCCGCATCCCGCTGCTGCTTCGCCTGCGCACCCTCTATTAATTTGCTGAAGCTCTCCGCGCCGGAAAACTCCCCGGCATCCATCACCACCACATGCTCCAGCTCCGGCATATCGCCGGCGGCGGCTAACTTCTCATACTGTTCCTTCGAGGAGACCACCGCCACCTTGGCCCCGGAATCGCGCACCATGTAGCCGATATGTTCCGCCGTCAGCGTCGGATAAAGCGGCACATCGGCCCCGCCAATCGCCAGCGTGGCAAAGTCCGTCACCGCCCACTCCCAGCGGTTCTCCGACAGAATCACAACCCGGTCACCTTTCCCCACGCCCCATCCGCGCAGCACGTCGGCGAGTGCCCGCACCCGCCCATAAAGCTCGACCGCAGAGATAGGCTTCCACTCTCCCGCCGCATCCTGCCACCGCATCACGGCCCGGTCGCCCCGCCCCGTAACCTTCACCAGAACATCGTTCAAAGTCTTCAGGTCGAACATCTCGCCACCTCGGCCGCTAAAAAGTCACACCCCACGATAAACCACCTGCTGTTTTGATGGCTCCGACAGAAATACTGCTGTCTCTTGTCCCTGACCGGTTTGCTCAATTACCGAGAAAGCCGCGACAACGCATCATGGTAGGTGCGCCGAAGCGATCGCCACGGATCGACTCTCCGATACCACTGGGAGAACGACCGGTGGACAAAGTGGAAACAGACAACAGGTTGTCCAAGAAACTCCTGCTCGACCGAACGCCGATCCATCTTCCGCAGCACATCGGCATACTTCCTGGCGAATGAGGGATGACAAAAGAACGTCTTATTCGCGCCAATCCCAAACGGGACGATTGCCCGCGCCTGAGAAAAATGTCGATGAACGCCATCGATCACGCCGGGCCAGGTCTCGTTGAAGCAGTCGTCAAGAATAATGATGCCCCCCTCGGCCAACGCACCTTCGCCGACGGCAAGATCATGCGCGGTAATGTCGGCCGTATGTCCGCCATCGATGCTGATCATGCGCAACGGGCCTCGGCCAAACTGGAGCAGGTCTCCTGACGTGAGTTGCGTCGAGTCACCTTCATGAACGATGAGCCGGTCGGCATCTGCGTGCTTGCGAAGGTTTTGCTTAAAGCACTCAAGATCGCCTGCGCCGGAGTGATCCACGTTCAAATCCTGATGGGAGAACAGGTCGATTGCCACCGCTGGTTCATCCACCGCGCCAAGCAGATACAGCAGGATGAAGAGCCTTCCGTGATGCACGCCAATCTCGGCCACTGCTCCCCGCACGTTGGCGCTGCGCTGCTCCTCGGACAAGAGGACAACGGCCTCCGCCGCTCCCGGTAAGAGCCACCCTTTTACTTGAAATTGGCCATGCTTGAGATAGGCGTTCAGACGGTTTTTACTCACGTCGCAATTGTATTTGCTCCGGCCCGCCGGGCTGATAGCAGTTGCCGGTGCCAGCTACATCGTCTTGCTGTTTCTGAGCCCTATTCCCTGGCTTCCGTAATCCCATTCAGCAGCACATCCATCACCTGCGCCGCCGTGGCCTTCGCGTCATAAACTCGCCCGGTAAAGACTGCCGAACTCACCAGCTCGTCAATCGTCCCGAACATACAGTGCGCCACCACGCCATCGGAGAGGTCGCGCCGAAAGATCCCCGCTTCCTGCCCCCGCCGAACCACCTCGCGAACCGTCTGGATGTACCTTGCCAGATGGCGATGCGAGAACTCTGCAATGAACTTCGCGCTCTGCCGCATCTCGGTCTGCAGCAACACAGCCATGCTCCGGTTCACCTGGTAGCTTTCCAGATGCACCTGCGCAATGTACTCAAGCTGCTCCCGCGGTCCCTCAATGGTCAAAAACGCTTCGGCAATCTGCTGATAGAACGTCTCGAATCTGCGGTCGATCGCCGTGCGCAGGACATCGTCTTTGCTCTTGAAGTAGAGATAGACCGTCCCGTCCGCCACCCCGGCGCGTTTCGCGATCTCGCTTACAGGCGATTTGAAGTATCCCCGCTCGGCGATGACCTCCACCGCCGCGTCAAGGATGCGCTGATACTTTTTACAGGTGGCCAGCTCTTCTTCCGTCTTCTTCAAGCCCTCTCCCACTTTGGTCCGCGCTTCGTAACGTGAATTTCGGCAAAAGGTTTAGTCTTGCAACTCTAATGAACCTGTACTGACTTGCCAACAGGCAAATTCATCCAGCATTCAAAATGCATTTTTATGCATTTTCCACTTTTCCACAGATTAAGGTTCCAAAGGGTGAGAGGCCAGTTCTCCCAGAAAGGAAAACTGACCCATAGAGCGTCAAAAACGCAGCAAAAATCTACGCCTGCGGAACCGGGGTGAGCCGAACGAAGGCCGCAGCCTGCTTCGACCAATCCGCCAGCATGGCCTTCGCCAATCCGCTGGCAGACTCCTCCGCGTGAGCTACGATCATCGCCCTCAGAGCCTCCTGCGACTCCGGCTCGACCGAGCTAAACCCTTCCGCTGCAATGAATTCAGGGTGGTATCTTTGGCCTGATACGAAGGAGCCGTCAGCATCGTAAACCCACGCCAGACCGCCCGTCATGCCTGCTCCGAAGTTCATGCCGACCCGACCCAGAACGGCCACCACGCCGCCGGTCATGTACTCGCAACCATGGTCGCCAACTCCTTCAACCACAGAAGTTGCGCCGGAATTACGAACAGCGAAGCGTTCTCCCGCCCGACCTGCGGCAAACAGCTTTCCAGACGTCGCGCCGTACAAGGCCACATTGCCCAGAATCACATGCTGTCCGCTGTCCTTCGCCGCCAGGCCACAGGCGCGGATCACGATCTCGCCACCGGACAGACCCTTGCCAACAAAGTCGTTAGCCTGTCCATCCAGCACCAGCTTCATGCCATCGACCGCGAAGGCGCCAAACGATTGCCCCGCCGTGCCATTCAGGTTGAAGGTCACATCCGAGGAGAAATCAGCCTGCGCCCGACGCAGCACCAGCTCTCCGGCAAGCCGGGATCCGATCGCACGGTCGCAGTTAGCAATTTTAGATTCAACGACATAGGGCAATCCCTGTTCACTCGCTTCAAGCGCCGGTTCAACCCACGCCTCATCCAGCGGCAAACCAACGACAGGCTGGTCGTTGCGACCGCCCATCCACCGGCTCGCGCCTTCAGACACCTTCGCCAGCATCGGCTGAAGGTCGAGATTGCCGTCAAACCTGACCTGTTCGAGCAGGTCTGTCCGACCTATCGCTTGATCGAGCGAGGCGAATCCATACTTCGCCAACAACTGTTGCAAGTCAGCCGAAAGCTCCTCAAAGAACCGGACCACATGCTCCGGCTTGCCGCGGAATTTCGCCCGCAACTCCGGCCTCTGCGTCGCAATTCCCGTGGGACAGGTGTTCAGGTGGCATTGACGGGCCATATCGCAACCCAGAACCACCAGCACCGCAGTGCCGAACGCATACTCATCCGCGCCAAGCAAGGCTGCAATGAGAATGTCGTGAGCCGTCGCCAGACCACCGTCCGTACGCAGACGAACACGACCGCGCATTCCATTCTGCATCAGCACCTGCTGCACCTCGGCCAAACCAAGCTCCCACGGATTGCCCGCATACTTGATGCTCGACAGGGCCGCCGCGCCAGTTCCACCGACGTTGCCGGCAATCACGATGAAGTCCGCATACGCCTTGGCCACACCCGCAGCAACCGTGCCGACGCCACAGCCGGAGACCAACTTCACGCCCACCGCAGCCTTCGGATTCACGCGCTTTAGATCGTAGATGAGCTGCGCGAGGTCTTCGATGGAGTAGATGTCGTGATGCGGCGGAGGCGAGATCAGCGGAACGCCCGGCTGAGCATGGCGCAGACGCGCAATCATCCCGCTTACCTTGTGACCGGGCAACTGTCCTCCCTCACCGGGCTTCGCACCCTGGGCGACTTTGATCTCAATCTCTTCGGCATGGGCCAGATATTCAGCAGTCACGCCGAAACGTCCGGAGGCGATCTGCTTGATCTTGTTGTTCAGAGAAGTATGCACCGCCGGAGCTTCGATCACGGGCTCTGCCACCGCTGCGCCGCCGCCGGAGCGAGCGCGCATGATCAACTCTTCGTCCTGATGGATCCTGCCGCCGTCAACCGAATTGAGCTTGTAAACTGCTCGGTCTTCGCCGCCTTCGCCAGTGTTCGAACGTGCTCCCAGCATGTTCATGCCGGCAGTAATCGTCTGATGCGCCTCCGGACTCAACGAGCCGAGGGACATTGCGCTGGCAATGAACCGCTTGACCAGGCTCGACGGAGCCTCGACACTGCCCACCGGCAGCTCTGGCCCCGACGGGCGAATCTTCAACAGATCGCGCAGCACCGCCGGATCGTGCTCCAGAACTTCCTGAGTAAAGATGGCAAACGCTCCCGCCGGATCGGTCGGCTGCGGAACATTGCGCGCCGTGCCAACCACAGACTGCAACGCCTTCACGTTGGGAGGCTGCCAGGCGTGAGGCTCAGAGACATTGGTCTTGCGGAAACGAACCCATCCATAATCCGGCAGGTCTGCGGTCGCCGGGACGGCTCCTTCCCCCACCAGCCACGTCTGCCGAAGCTGACGCTCCACCTCGGCAAATCCGATGCCCGAGAGAGGTGCCGGTGTATCGACAAAACAGCGGTCGACCACGCTGGAGTGCAGGCCGAGAATATCGAACAGATGTCCGCCGCGATAGCTGTGAACGACGGAGATGCCCATCTTCGACATCACCTTCGCGAGTCCGGCATCGAGCGCCTTCAGCATCTTGTGCTCGTAAACCTCTGCATCCGTACCGGCAGGAGCTACGCTCAAAGCAGTCTCAAGTGCAAGCCACGGGCAAACCACGCCAGCGCCATAGCCGATGAGGACGGCAGCATGGTGGATATCGCGGCAATCGCCAGCTTCGACAGCGATTCCTGCGAGTGTACGCAGACCAGCTCCGACCAGCGCCTGATGCACCGCTCCGGTAGCCATCGCCATTGGGACCGGCAGCCGCTCCGGGCTCGCCGAACGGTCAGAAAGCATCAGAATGCGCGCGCCATTGCGCACCAGTTGGATGGCCTGCATACAGATATCGTCAAGCCCTTGAATCAGGGTGGTCTCCGGCTTGAAGACGCACTGCAGTTCCGCAAACTTCAACTCCGCCGCGTGTGGATATTGGCGGCTCCGCAGAGCTTCGACCTGCCCCAACGACAGGAATGGAGAAGCCAACGAAAGACCCGGCAACGGCGAATTTTTGTCCAGCAGATGGGCCCATGGGCCGAGGCGTGTATGCAGCGAGACCACGCAGGCCTCGCGCAGAGGATCGATCGCGGGATTGGTCACCTGCGCGAACCGCTGCCGGAAGTAGGCGTACAAAGGCCGGGGAGAGCGAGCCAGAAAAGCCAGCGGAGTGTCATCGCCCATCGACCACACCGGGTCCTTGCCCTCGGTTGCCATCGGCTGCAGAATCATCTTCACGTCTTCGCGCGTGTAGCCAAATCCGCGGTGTGTCGCCGAAAGGATAGCCGCTTCAATCGGCTGGAACGACACAGGGTCCAGCGGAGTATCTTCGACGAGCTTCGCGTATGTCGCTCCGGCATCGAAAAGCTGCAACAGCTCCTCATTTTCATAGATCTTGTGGCTTTCGAGATCGACCAGGAACATCTCGCCGGGCCCAAGGCGACCGCTATGCACAACCTCTTCGGGATCGAGATCGACCAGACCAATCTCCGATCCGGCAACTACTAAACCATCCTTCGTTACAGCAAAACGACAGGGACGAAGGCCGTTGCGGTCCAAGGCTGCACCCACGACTTTGCCGTCGCTGAAGGCCAGCGCAGCCGGGCCATCCCACGGCTCCGCACAATCGATGTGGTAACGCAGGAATGAAGATTTCTCATGTCCCTCGGACGCAGGCGGCAGCAGCATTCGAACCGCCTCGGCCAGCGTTCTGCCATTCTGCGAGAGCAACTCAATCGCCTCATCCAAACTTGTAGAATCGGTGCCGCCCTCGGTCAGGACCGGCTTGCATTCCACCGGAAGCGTTGCATCGCGGGCCGTCATGCGCGCGCGATTTCCCCAGATGGTGTTGATCTCGCCGTTGTGACCCAGATTGCGGCCCGGCTGCGCACGATGCCACGTCGGCAGAGTGTTCGTGGCATACCGCTGATGAAAGACCGCGAACGGCGTGACAAACTCTTCCGACGCCAGATCGGGAAAGAAATTGGCCAGAAAACTTCCGGCAACCATTGCTTTATAGGTAATCGTCTGCGACGACAGCGAACAGATATAGCCAGTCACATCCCCACGTTCGTGCGACCGCTCAAATTGCTTCCGTGCCAGATAGAGCCTCCGCTCCATCGTTCCTGCTTCAGCATTCGCTGAATCCACCACTAATACCTGCCGAATCTTCGGCATCGTTCCGAGGGCCTCTTCACCCAGCCACTCCGTACAGATAGGAACGTCGCGCCAACAAAGCACCTTAAAATCATGTGAGAGCAGACAACGCTCCAGCAGCGCCTCTGCCCGCGTCTCTTCGAGCGGCAGCAGCAACATGCCCACACCCAACGCCTGCTGGGCATCCAGCTCAATATTCGTAGCGCGCAACAACAAGGCACGCGGAACGGCGGTCAATACACCCACGCCGTCGCTGCTCTTTCCATCGGCGGCGGTCGCGCCGCGATGCGCCAGGCGGCCAAGAGCGGTCAAAGCCTGGTCAAGAATCTTATGGGTCGGCACGGCATCCACGGCGGCCACAAAGCCGACGCCGCAGGAATCATGCTCAAATTTTTCATCAATCAAAGATGTCGGAATACGCGGAGACACACGCATAAAGCTCTGGGCAGACTGGGAGGCAGGGGTCAGGGCAGCGGGGTTTAACGCATTTGTAAAAAACCGTTCCATGCTTCACTATACGTCGGGCGATGCTCAAGTGTCGCCAGAGGTACCTTCCTTTTTTTTGATACGCTTCATAAGCAGAACAAGCGGACTATGTATAAATATACACGATGCTGTATATTTATACATGTAATACCGCTACGCTTGAGGCTGGCATCGAGTGTCGACCTTTTCCATGAATGCAATGCAATCTTTACTTCAATTAAGACTGCATTGCGACTTCAATTAAAAATGCATCGCGGTCTTTTAATAGGTAAATCACCGGCATGAAACAACAACGCCATACCGTAATTCGAGAGCTGCTGGTATCGGCCTCCGTTGCCAACCAGGACGAATTGCGGCAAAAACTTGCAGGGCGAGGCTTTCATGTCACTCAGGCTACCCTCTCACGGGACATCCATGAGCTGCGGCTCTCCAAAGGCCCGGCGGGCTATTCCCTGCCCGGCGGAGAGGACGCAGCCGAAGATGCGTTGCCGGGAATCCGCGACATCCTCCATAGCTTTGGCCTCGAAGTGCGTCCGGCGGCAAACCTCCTTGTTCTGGTCACAACCACCGGCGGAGCCCAGCCAGTCGCTGCCGGAATCGATTACGAAGACTGGCCGGAGGTCGTCGGCACCATCGCCGGAGACGACACCATCCTTATCATCTGCCCTGACGAGCAACAGGCAAAGACACTAAAAACGAGAATTGAAGGTTACATTGGCTAATCTCGAAGCACTGCAAACATCGACCGAAAGTGTTGGAACTTTGACCGCCAGCTCCCATCCACCACGGATCGCCGTAGCAGGCGTCAGCGGCTATGCTGGCGGCGAGCTGGCACGTCTGCTGCTGCGCCATCCCGCTCTCGAAGGAACGAAGCCGACCTTTCTGGGCCGCGCCGGCGAGGCCGAGGTTGGCCCCTCCACTTCGCTTGAGGCGCTACATCCTTATCTCACCGGCCCGGGCGCAGCCGAGTCGACTCCCGTCTTTTCCTTTAGCTGGGATCGGATCGTGGGCGAAGGAATCGAGGTGCTGTTTCTGGCCACACCGCATGAGCAATCGCGCGAGTGGGTCCCCGAAGCCATCGAGCGCGGCATCAAGGTCATCGACCTGAGTGGCGCGTGGCGGTTGCAGGAGACGCGCAATCGGGACGTCTACCGTCTGAAGGATGCCAACCCCGAACTCGCGGCAGCGCTGCAGGCCGAGGCAGTCTACGGATGCCCCGAACTACACCGCGACGCGATCAAGAGCGCTCGTCTGGTTGCGAACCCCGGCTGCTATTCCACGTCCATGATTCTGGCGCTCGCTCCTCTGGTTCAGGCCGGGCTGGTCGATCTTGATCATGGCATCGTCTGCGATGCGAAGTCGGGAGTAAGCGGAGCCGGAAAGGCAGCGACGACAAAGACTCATTTCATGTATGCCGCCGACAATCTTTCGGCCTATAACGTCTTTGGCCATCGGCATACGGGCGAACTGCTTGAACAGCTTCATCTGAGTTCAGATCAGATTCAGTTCACGCCTCATCTGCTGCCAATTCCACGAGGAATTCTCGCGACCAACTATCTACGGCTTAAGCAATCGACTGACTCTGCAACGATCAGTGCCGTGTTCTCAAACTTTTATCGAGACAGTCCCATGGTCCGCCTCTACCCAACGCCACAGTTGCCGCAGATTCAGCATATTGTTCGTACTAACTTCTGCGACATCGGCTTTGAGCTTGCGGCGGATGGAAAGCGGCTGGTCATCGTCTCCTGCCTGGACAACCTGTTGAAGGGTGCATCCGGCCAGGCAGTTCAAAATCTAAACCTGATGTGTGGCTGGAATGAACAGGAGGGCTTGCTGTGAGATTTGTCGTCAAACTAGGCGGTGCGGCCCTTGAAAACAAGGAGATCCTTCACGGCTGCGGCAAGGCAATCGCCGAGCTTGTCGCCGACGGAAACCAGGTTGCCGTCGTCCACGGTGGCGGCGTTCAGCTAACGCGCACGCTCGCGCTGATGGGCAAGAAGAGCGAGTTCGTCTCCGGCCTGCGTATCACCGATGCCGAGACGCGCGATGCCGCGATCATGGTTCTGGCGGGCCGCGTCAATAAGGCGCTGGTCGCTGCCATCGGCTCGCACGGTCAGGCTGCAGTTGGCCTCTCTGGTGGCGATGGTCACGTCTTTCGCGCCCGCAAGAAGAAGACGAACCCCGACCTCGGCTTTGTCGGCGAAATCGCCGGAACTGATCCCCGCTGGCTCGAAGCCATCTGGACCATGGGCGCGGTTCCCGTCATCTCGTCGATTGCTCTGGGCTTCGACGGCGAATACTACAACATCAACGCCGACGAGATGGCCGCTGCCTGCGCGATCTGCACCAAGGCAGACACCCTTGTCTTTCTCACCGACGTCCCCGGAGTCAAAGGCGCGGACGGAAATGTCATGCGATGGCTAACGCTGTCGCAGATTCCGGCGCTCGAAAAGCAGCAGGTCGTCTCCGGCGGCATGTTGCCAAAGCTCAACGCCTGCCGCAATGCCCTCACGCACGGCGTCAAGCGTGTACGAATTCTGCCTGCGGAGGCTGCAGCGCTGCTGCCCGATCTCTGCTCGACCCGGGTGAACGATGGAACGGAGGTAATGGTCGCATGAAGCTGGCATCCATACAGGCAGCGGAGAGCAAACTGCTTCTCCATACCTATGAGCGCAATCCTTATCTCTTCGTCAGCGGACAGGGCGTCTACCTGCGCGACGAGAATGGCAACGACTTTCTCGACCTGTTGAGCGGCATCGGTGTCTCCGCCCTCGGCTACGCTCATCCGGCCATCGAAGCGGCCATTCAGGATCAGAGCAAGCGCCTGCTACACACCTCGAACCTCTTCTTTCACGAGGGCACGGCGAACCTCGCGCTTCGCCTCACCGAGATTAGCGGCCTCGATCGCGTCTTCTTCTGCAACAGCGGCACCGAGGCCTGGGAGGCCGCGTTGAAGCTCGCACGCTCCCACGCGCTTCTGCTGCGCGAGAAAGGCCGCAAGATCGGCACGAAGTTCCTTGCCATGGAACACAGCTTCCACGGGCGCACCATGGGTTCGGTCTCGACCACGCACAAAGAAAAATACCGCGAGCCATTCGGTCCAGTCATGCCCGGCGTCGAGTTTGTGCGCTTCAACGATGTCGACGATCTCCGCGCGAAGTTTTCACAAGATGTCTGCGGCATCTGCATCGAACCGCTTCAAGGAGAAGGCGGCATCCATCCCGTCTCGCAGGAGTTCTTCGCCGCCGCACGCGAGCTGTGCGATTCTACCGGAGCCTTGCTGCTCGCCGACGAGATCCAGAGCGGCCTTGGCCGTACCGGCAAATGGTTTGCCTACCAGCACTACGGCATCCTGCCCGACATCACCACCGTCGCCAAGCCCATTGCCAACGGAATTCCCATGGGAGCCATGCTCTGCACCGACGAAGCCGCTCTCGGCTTCACCCCCGGCCAGCATGGCACAACCTTCGGTGGTGGTCCTCTCGCATGCGCAGTCGCCATTGCCGTTCTCGACACGATGCAGCGCGAAAACATACTGAAGCATATTCAGGACACCGGAGACTTCTTCAAATCGAAACTTCAGGAGTTGGCGACGCACCACGACTGCATCATCGACGTTCGCGGCATGGGCTTGATGCTTGGCATCGAATTGAATTCCGCCGAGTTGGCCAAGCAGGTGGCCGCACAGATGATGGAGCGCCGCATCATCATCAACCGCACCAGCGAGACCGTGCTTCGCTTCCTGCCACCGTTCATTCTGGAGCGGAAGCATGTTGAGATTGCCGTCAACGCGCTCGACGAAATCCTGAAAGATCTTGCAGCAGCATACGCCGGGACCGCACCGGCAGGAGAAAAAGCCCATGGGTAGCAAAACCGTCGTCATGAACCCAAAGCCCGCAGAGGGCGAAGAGATTTCCCCGCGCAAGCCGACAGCAACTCTAGGCATCCAGTCCGACACTGCTTTCGGTGAAGCAAGTAAGCGGCTCAGCGGACGCGATCTCTGCTCCATCGCCGACCTGACCGTGCAGGAGATGGCAGCCATCATGGAGCTTGCCCACGCAGTCAAGGCCAATCCCGAAGACTTCCGGCACGCGCTCGACGCCCGTCAGATGGTGATGTTCTTTGAGAAGGCCTCTCTGCGGACACGCGTGACCTTTGAGGCCGCAATCAATACCCTTGGCGGAAACGCCATCTTCGTCGATCAGACGCAGTCCCCTCTCGGCGAGCGTGAGTCTCTCTCAGACATGGCCCGCAACCTCGAGCGCTGGATGAACATCATCGTGCTCCGCACCTACGCGCACGACACTATCACCGAGATGGCCGCCTGCTCCAAGGTCCCCGTCATCAATGCGCTGTCCGACCTCGAGCACCCCTGTCAGGCCATCGCCGATTTCTTCACGCTCGAAGAGCGCTTCGGCTCGGCACAGGGACTTCGTTTTGCCTACGTTGGCGACGGCAACAATGTCTGCCACTCACTGATGCTCACCGCGGCCCAACTCGGCGCACACTGCATCGTGGCATCGCCAAAGGGCTTTGCACCCAAGCTCGAGATCATTCACAAGGCCATCGAGATCAGCGAATCGACCGGCGGGAGCATTACGCTGATGCACGATCCCATCAAGGCGGCCACTGGTGCCGATGCAATCTATACCGATGTCTGCACCAGCATGGGCTTCGAGCACGAAGCCACCAAGCGCGCCCCGATCTTCAAGCCCTATCAAGTCAACGAAGAGCTAATGTCCCACGCGCAGCCCGATGCGGTCTTCATGCACTGCCTGCCAGCGCATCGCAACGCCGAAGTAACGGATGCCGTGCTCGACGGCCCACAGTCGGTCGTCTTCGATCAGGCGGAGAACCGCATGCACGCGCAAAAAGCGCTTCTGCTGATGTTGCTCGGCGGAGCCAAGCGGACTGCCAGCAGCCGCAACCGTTCGACTCAGCCTCGCAAACGCTCTTAATCATTCACGCTCACCCATTGAGGTCCGCATCAATATGTCCGTAATTCTCGAATCCCTGCCCGTCGGCCAGAAGGTGGGTATCGCCTTCTCCGGCGGCCTGGACACCAGCGCCGCGCTCCACTGGATGAAACAGAAGGGCGCTCTGCCTTACGCCTACACCGCCAACCTCGGCCAGCCCGACGAAGCCGACTACGACGAGATCCCGCGCAAGGCGCTCGAGTACGGCGCGGAGAAGGCTCGCCTCATCGACTGCCGCGGCCCGCTCGTGCGCGAAGGCATCGCCGCGCTCCAGTCCGGCGCGTTTCACATCACCACGGCGGGCGTCACCTACTTCAACACTACCCCCATCGGCCGGGCCGTCACCGGCACCATGTTGGTGACGGCGATGAAGGAAAACGACGTCAACATCTGGGGCGACGGCTCTACCTTCAAAGGCAACGACATCGAGCGCTTCTATCGTTACGGCCTGCTCGTCAACCCCGACCTCAAGGTCTACAAGCCCTGGCTCGATGCAGCCTTCATCGACGAGTTGGGTGGCCGCGCTGAGATGTCGGCCTTCATGCAGAAGTCCGGCTTCGCCTACAAGATGTCGTCCGAGAAGGCCTACTCCACCGACTCCAACATCCTCGGCGGCACGCACGAAGCCAAGGACCTCGAACACCTCTCGACCAGCATGAAGATCGTCGCCCCCATCATGGGCGTCGCCTTCTGGCGCGACGATGTCGAGATCAAGCGCGAAGAGATTACTGTCCGCTTTGAAGAAGGCTTCCCCGTCGCCCTCAACGGCAAGGACTATACAGACCCCGTTGCCCTGATGCTCGAAGCCAACGCCATCGGCGGCCGCCACGGCCTCGGCATGAGCGATCAGATCGAGAACCGCATCATCGAGGCCAAGAGCCGCGGCATCTACGAAGCCCCCGGCCTCGCCCTGCTCTTCATCGCCTACGAGCGCCTCATCACCGGCATCCACAACGAGGACACTATCGAGCAGTACCGCGACAACGGCCGCAAACTTGGTCGCCTGCTCTACCAGGGCCGCTGGTTCGATCCCCAGGCCATCATGCTGCGCGAGGCCGCCCAGCGCTGGGTCGCCAAGCCCGTCACCGGCGAGGTCACGCTCGAACTGCGCCGCGGCAACGACTACTCGATCCTGAACACCGACTCGCCCAACCTCACCTTCCACCCCGAGCGCCTCAGCATGGAGAAGACAGAATCCACCTTCTCCCCGCGCGACCGCATCGGCCAGCTCACCATGCGCAACCTCGACATCACCGACACCCGCGCCAAGCTGATGACCTACGCCAAGAGCGGCCTCATCACCCTAAGCAAAGGATCGGAGATGCCGCAACTAAACAGCAGCAACGACAAGGAGTAGTAGCGGATCGAACTTAACAATGGATATGCCAGAAGATCAATACGCTCTCTATGCTGAATTCGGTATAACCGCCGAAAAGGCACAGGTATTGGAGACTGAGGCCGGAAATGTGGCTCTCTCATACGTCACGCTTTTCGTAAACACCGATGAAATCACGCCTGAATTGACGGAGATATTTCGCAGCGTTAATGATGACGTGAATCGAAAGACACTAGGGGCACTCCTGAAGCACCTAAAGACACGACTAAATTTCGACGACAGTATCACAAACGTCATAGATGAAGCACTTAAACAGAGGAACTACCTTACTCACCACTTTTTTCGAACACATAATTTCGCATTATTCAGCGAAGATGGCCGAAAACTGATGCTTGCTGAACTAAAAGAAATTCAACCCATACTCGACAAGGCCCACACAACCCTACATCTCATATGTCAAATATTAGAACAAATAGCAGGCCGGGAAGGCCTCTCTAATGAACAAGCCTTACATTTTCAAAACAGTGGAAAGAAAGTCAATATCTAGATTGTCTTGGGAATGCATTGCTGAAAGGGGAATACCGTGAATTATCTTGCCGTCCTTTTCTTCCTGTCTGCCACTATCCTCAGTTTCGGACAAGCTCCTGCGCCCGACGGAACAAAAGGAATTCCCATCACCTTCCATGCCACATCGGTTCGCCAAGAAGACTCCACCAATTGTGATCCGGACAAATGCAGTACGAAAAAATTTACGATTGAGGGTTATACAGACGGTGCGCACAAAAATAGTCGAGTCTCATATGTGTTGACCTGCGACGAAACAGTGGCATACAAACCCACTCCGCACGTTGCTATGGCTTGCGCCAGAGTCCATGCAAATGATGACTATGCTGCAAAAATATTTAGCGATTCGATTAGCTTCTGGCCTGCCGAAAAATACACTCCACCACCATATCGAGCTCTTTTTACTATCTTGTCTGAAACGGAAGTCAGCAAGCCTAACAAGTAAGGAATTTCTATCTGTCCGCGAAAGCCTTTGCTTTTGGATCTATAGAACCGAGGAAAGATGGCTAATACCCAGCAACCCGCAAAGATGTGGTCCGGCCGCTTCCGCGAGCCCCTCAACAAGACCTTCGAAGAGTGGCAGCGCAGCTTCCCTTTCGACTGGCGTCTCCTCCCGCAAGAGGTCGCCGCCTCGAAGGCGCACGCCCGCGCCATCGCCGCCGCCGGCATCCTCACCGACGCCGAACTGGCCACCATGCTCGACGGCCTCGACCAAGTCCTCGCCCAAACCACCCTCATCCCCGCCGTTGTCGCCTCCGCGCCCGAAGCCGAGGACATCCACCACTTCACCGAGCTGCAACTAACCAAGATCATCGGCAATCTCGCCCTCAAGCTCCACACCGGCCGCAGCCGCAACGAGCAGATCGCCACCGACATGCGCCTCTTCGTGCGCGACGCCATCGACGCCACCCTCCTCGGCCTCCGCAACTGGCGCGAAGCTCTCATCACCCTCGCCGAAGCCGCAGACGAGCACGTCATGCCCAGCTACACCCACCTCCAGCGCGCCGAGCCGGTCCTCGTCGCCCACTGGCTGCTCACCTATGTCAGCCAACTCGAGCGCGACTCCAGCCGCCTCGTCGACGCTCGCAAGCGCATGAATCTCTGCCCCCTCGGCTCCGGGGCCATCGCCGGAGCCACCCTTGCGCTCGACCGCACCATCGCCGCAAAGGCACTGGGTTTCGACGCCCCCACTCCGAACAGCATGGACGCCACAAGCGACCGCGACTTCGCCCTCGAGTTCACGCAAGCGCTCTCCATCTTTGGCCTGCACGCCTCCCGCTTCGCCGAGGAGCTTACGCTTTTCTCCACTGCGGAGTTCGGCTTTCTCGACCTTCCTGAAGCCTTTTCGACTGGATCGAGCGCCATGCCGCAGAAGAAGAACCCCGACCTCACCGAGCTGGTCCGCGGCAAATCCGGCCGTCTCTTCGGCGCGGCTGCGACGCTGTCCATGCTCATCAAGGGCCTGCCGCTCGCCTATAACAAGGACCTTCAGGAGGGGCAGGAGCCGGTCTTCGACGCAGCGGACACGGCGCTTGGAATCCTCCAGGTACTTCCTGCCTTTACCAGCTCACTCAAGTTCCGCCAAGACCGCATGAAAGCGGCGGCAACCACCGGCTACCTCAACGCGATGGCCGCCGCCACCTATCTCTCGAACAAGGGAGTTCCCTTCCGCAAGGCCCACGAGAAGATCGGCAACGCCGTCCGCCTGGGCCTCGAGACAGGCCGTGAGCTTGGCGAGCTTACGCTCGAAGAACTGAGGCAGTTCGGACCAGAGTTCAGCGAAGATTTCTACGCATCAATTACTCTAGAAGCAACGCTGGACTGCCACGATGTCGTTGGCGGCACAGCCCGGCACCAAGTCAAACAAGCTCTTGTGGAAGCTCGCAAGCGGCTTGAAACCGAGGCTGGAAAGGTTTAAGACGGCTGTTATGTCAGTGTTTAGCTCACTGTCGCCAGTAAGTGAATCGACTGCATCGTCGCGCCCTCGCGTGGGCGGCGCTACCGTGCGGACGGCGAAGTTGCAGGACGCCGTGAACATCTTCGATCTGGTCAACTCTCTCTCCGGCGACGGCACGCTGCTGCGCCGGAACTACTCCGAGATCTGCGAGAACGTCAGGGACTTCAAAGTCGCTGAATCCGAGAGCGGCGTCTTCCTGGGCTGCGGTGCGCTGCATCTCTATGGGCCGCATCTGGCCGAGGTTCGTTCCATCGTGGTGAAGCCCGAGGCCAAGGGACAGGGCGCCGGCGGCAAGCTGCTGCGCGCGCTGCTCGAAGAGGCGGAGAGCCAGGGCGTAAGCGGCGTCAGCCTGTTCACGCGAATCCCGGACTTCTTCTTTCACTTCGGGTTCAGAGTAGTGGACCGCACCGCTCTGCCGGACAAGATCTACAAAGACTGCCAGAACTGCCCACGCCTGTACGCCTGCGACGAAGTGGCGATGGTTCGCGGCTCGCTGCCGAAGATCGCCGTGCTTGGGCCAAGCAAGTTCGACCAGCCTGAACTGGTGAAGTTGCAGGCTGGCACGATTACTTCCAATTCCGGGCAGTAAGACTCTTCAAACGGAAAATTTTCTATTGTTGTATCTGTGTGCCGGGATTCACATACGCAGGTGCGTGAAGTTTCGTCTTGGGCAGCTTGGTGGAGACCTTGAGCTGCACCAGACCTTTGCCACCAGGAGCCACGAAGCTCGCGATGTAAGTCTCAGAGATAGCCTGCTGGAACTGCTTGAGGTACGGCTCCATGGAGACGGGATTGCCGTTGCCCTGGTAGTAGGCCGTCCCTCCCGTGCCCTCCGCTATCTGGGCGAGGTAGCTTTGACCACTGAAGCTGGCGCGGCCTCCACGCATGCCTGCGTCAGAGTAGTACATGGAGTAGACGGCAACGCCGGCGCGCTGGGCATCCTTAACGGCGGAGTCGACGTAGGGGCTGTTCTGGTTCATGATGCTGGTGCTGCCGTTGTAGGGATCGACGCCGTTGGTAATCATGAGCACGAACCGGGCCTTCGGAGCTGAACCGGAGCTTGTGTTCTCAGGCCATCTCTTCACGAAGTCGGAGAGGCAGAAGTAAGGGCTGGCGCTGAGGCCGGGAGAGCCCATGGGAATGCGCAGATCTTTGGCGGCGGCATCGAGATTGGTCGTGAAACCCTGGCCGGTAATAACCCGGCCGTTCTGCATGTATCCCACAAAGGCTTCGGTTCCGGGACGGAGGCCTTTGATGAAGTCGCGCAGCGCAGGAAGTTCGCGGCTCATGCTCATACGAAGACCGTCATCGATGAGGATGGCGACCTGAGCTCCGGAAGCTTCGACCGGCGTGAGATTGGTGAGCTCAGTCGTGCGATTATTGACCTTGATGGTGACATCGGGGATGGTCGGGGTGACGGGACTTTTCGAATCGACAGCTATCAGAGCCTGCGTCGGGGTGGGACCTTCCTGCTGGGCTTGTACTGCAAAGGTAGTGGCAGTCAGGAGAGTCAGGGCCAGAAGATAGCGGTTCATTTGTGTTTCCCTTCCAATCGTTAGACGGGTGAGCTGAGGATATTGCAACTAGGTCGAACGACTTATCTTAGAGGCTTCAGCGCTCTTTCTGTGATGCGAATGTTCCGTTTTTTGGAATATCCCGCGTGGCATCTCCTCCTCAATATCTCGCTGCAACCACGCGGCGCGGCTTTGCCCAATCTAACATACTGAATAAATTAGAGTTATAGCGATCTGCGAGAAATTTCCAACAGCCAAATCATTTTATTTTCGTTCGGCGAATTCAATATATTCTTATATAGGTATATATTGAATTCGTGCCACAAGCTGAACCACAACGATGTCTTCAGCGTTATGGCTCAGCCGTCACCCAAAAGGAGAAAGAAGCAATGTCACTCGCGGAATCCCTCTTTACTGAATTTGAAACACAGGCACCGATCACCCGTATGTTTCTTGAGCGTTTACCGGAGAACAAGTTGACCTGGAAGCCGCATGAGCGGTCCATGACGGCCGGGCAACTCGCCCTGCATCTCGCGCGTGTGCCGGAAGGCGTTGTCCGGGGCGTTCAGCAGAACCCGGCGCAGGCTCCCGATTTCAACACCGTGCCAGAGCCACGCGACCTTCAGGAGATCCTCCAGGCATTCGAGCAGAGCATCGTCACGGTCCAAAGTGTATTGCTGCAGTTCGACGATGACAGCATGAGAGAGACGTGGCGTCTGATGCACGGCGATCAGGAACTTATCGCTATGCCCAGAGCACAATTCCTGCGGGAGATCATGCTGAATCACTGGTATCAGCATCGCGGCCAGTTCAGCGTTTATCTTCGTATGCTCAACGTTGCGGTTCCGGCAAGCTGGGGACCGAGCGCCGACGAAACAGACCCGGCCCAGGGCTTTCGCTGGGTGCAACGGCTCGAACCAGTCGCCGGGTGAGCTTCTTCCCTGCAATAAACGGCCTTTGGGTTCAGTCACCCAAAGGCCGTTTATTTTTGCTTGTTCGCGACGGTTAGTTGCCGCCGATCCTGATCTTGAGGCCGCTGCGGAAGGTGAAGGGCAGGCTTGGATAACCGATCGGCCCAATGTGCTGCTGGCTGAGGAGGTTGTCCAACTGGGTGAAGACCGTGACGTGGTTCGTAACAGCGTAGAGAAAGTTGGCGTCGAGCTTGGCGTAGCCATAGTCGAGGTTGTGGTTGGGAAGCAGGAGCGTGTTGTCTCCGTTGATGTCGGAGTAGGAGAGGAAGGTTGAATCGTCGGAACGGCCTGAGAATGCCCCTTTGAGCGCCGCGCTGAAATGGGACGTGGTGTACTGGGCGGTCATGAAGCCGGTATGGGGGGGACGACGGAACGGATGTGCCCCGACGAGCGGGTAGCTGGAGCCGATGGGAATGCCGGGGAGGTTGGGGTTCTCGGCCGAGGTGCCGTTATAGGCAGCGTCGGTGGAGAAGGACTGCTCCACCAACGTGGCGAGGTAGGTGTAGCCACCACGGAGGAAGATGTGGCGGGTGGGCTCGTACTGCAGCTCGGTCTCGAGGCCCTGAGCACGGAAGGCTAGGGTGTTCAACTCGGCTCCGTAGAGTTGGGCGGTGCTGGTATTGATGCCGAAGACATTGAGCAGCGTGCCGGAGTCGATGTAGTCGATCTGGTGATTGAACTGGTTGTGGAAGTAGCCAGCCTTGAAGATGAGCTTCTGGCTGAAGATGTTCTGGTCGATGCCAAGGTCATAGGTGCGCGAGCGCAGCGCCTGGGCTGGCTTGACGTTGTAGGCCTCGATGTCGGCGGTGTCACCGGCATCGAGAAGCTGCTGGTAGAGCGAGGTGAACTGCACGCTGAGCGATGGCTCCTGCACGCCGGTCGCGACGTTCGCGCGGAGCTTGGTGCCTCGGAACCACCCGGCGCGGGGACGGACGGGAACGTAGGAGAGACCGATGCGCGGAGTTCCGGCTACGCCATAGAGGTGGTTTTTTTCGACGGCTCCGCCAGCGGAGTAGAAGAGGCGATTTTTGATGTCGCCCTGGAACTGGAGAGTGTACTCGAAGTTGTTGCGGTCGATCTTCTCAAACTCGAAATAGGATGGGTTGTTGAAGGAACCGCGCTCGTTCTCGTAACGGAAGCCGAAGAGAGCGATGATGTGCGGGGAGAAGGTGTAGTCGGACTGGAAGTAAAGCTCGTCGCGGTTGGAGTCCTGATCATTGGCTGCGGGATAGGTGCCGGGATAATTGATGGCGGCCCGGCCGGTGGCGGTGTACCCGTTGGCTCCGCGGATGGTGACGTTGTTGCCGAAGTAAGCGATGTCGCCGTATTGGTCGTAAACGATAGGCTGGCCGACGGGATAGAACTGGACGAGCTGTTCACGCTTGCGGGCGATGCCGTAGCGGACGAGGTTATGCCACTTCTTGATGCGGTTTTCGACGGTGGCTCCGGAGTAGAGGTCCTGATTGCCCTGCTTGCCTGCGGCGGAGATGCCGAAGAAGTCGTGCGCGTTGGGAACGCCGCTGGCCGAGACAGCGTTGCGAAGGGTGAAGCGCGCCTGAGTGTTGGCGGTGATGTTATAGCCGATATTGGCGGCGCTGGTGGAGGAGTGGTACCGGTCGAGGGGAAGCGCGTTGGAGCTGTCGAAGCGAGAGAAGGCTCCGTAGTAGTCGAAGCGGTTGTAGGCCCCGCTGAGGATGGCCTCGTTGCGATAGGTGTGGAAGTTGCCGGCGTCCCCGGAGTAGTTGAGCACGGGGCGAAGGGAGCTGCCACGAGGAGTCGAGAGATTGATGACCGAAGCCCCGGCGTCGGAGCCGTAGAGGACACTGTCGGGGCCACGGTAGAACTCGAGGCCATTGAGTGCGGTGGTGGAGACGTTGCCGAAGTCGAAGACTCCGCCGACGTCTTCGGCGGGAATGCCGTCGATGAGGACCTTGTTGGCGTCGGAGTTGCCGCCACGGACAAAGAGCGAGGCGACTCCGCCGTACTGGCCGGTCTGCACAGCGACGGCGCCTGGCGACTGGCGCAGGTCGTCGACGATGCCAACCTGGGTGACGAAATCGGATTGAGGGATGACAGTAACTGGTGAGCTGATCTGCTGGATGGGCGTAGGGATTCCGGTGGCCGTGACGGTGATGGCGGAGGTAACGGAGGCGACTTCAAGGGTGACGTTGCGGGTGACGACGTCGGTGCGGCCGCCGTAGAAGTCCTGGCCGATGTTGGGCGTGAAGGTACGCGCGGAGGTGAGCAGGATGAAGCGTCCGGGCGCGGTGCTGCGGATCTCGAAGGAGCCGTCGGGGCCGGTGAGCGAGGCGGCGATGGCGCTCTTGCCCTGGACGAGCTGGACGCGGGCTCCGGCGACAGCTGCGCCGAGCGGGTCGGTGACGGTGCCGCGAACGATGACGGCGCGGGCGCAGGGTGCGGCAAGAAATGAGATAGCGGCGAGTGCGGCGAGCGTTCGAAGAGATGACGCGACCGCGGAACGGTGCAGAGGTGCAGGCATGAGTGAAGCTCCTCCATTCCCCCCTCGGGAATGTGGTTGATGTACGCAGACGGAACCGGTCTCCTGACTGACGCGATGCATGATGGCCGTAGGACTTGGCTGCTTCCCTTCCCAATGCGTTGGCATCAGTGGGAGCGGCTGGCTGGCATTCACGCAGCGGTGGTGCGGCTGCGTGCGCGAATCACAGTTGCGGGGCAGTGGCGGAGTCTCACCGCGCTTCCCGAGCATTCCGAATCGGGACAAAGGGTTTAAGTGGAACGGCCGGAGGTACGATGCCAGGCCGCAGGGGAAAAAGGGTGAGGCTTAAGTTTGAGGCATGGGTTGATGGAAGTCAAAAATGAATGCGTAGATCAATGCGTAGATCGAATGTGGACTGACAAGGCCCTGTTGTTTGCGGCCTTCAGGATTCAGGGGTATCGGGCTGATAGGGGCCGCCAGGAACACCCCAGTTCCAGGCGGGCATGGGCGCATCGGCGATAGGGGTATCAGCGGGGAGCGCTGAGTTGATGACGGCAAGACGAGAGCCCCACTCGAGGTAGGCTACGAGGGCAGAGCGGAACTCGGGATCGGAGGGCAGTTCCAGTTCGTCTGCGGTTTCAAGGAGAAGAACAACCCAACGTTGGCGTTGCTGCTCGGTGATGCCTCGACCGAGGTGATGACGGATCATAGCAGCGTGTCCGCCATGAAGTTTGGAGTAATCATCGGGGCCACCCAGCACTTCAGCGATGAACTGGGCCACATGCTGGAAGTGCTCCTTCGGCATCTGAGCAAAGAGAGGCTCAAGAATAGGGTCGGAAGGAACCTTCTGGTAGAAACGGTCGATAAGGCGGTCGATGGGTTCTGAGCCGCCTAGCCATTCAAAGAGCGTGGGGACTTTGGGAGCCATGAGTGGAATTTTAGCGCGAACCAGATCGGTGCGCGATTCTTATGGGATGAGGAGGAGCTTGCCGGTGGTGATGCGGGCTTCGAGGTCACGGTGAGCGTGGGCAGCATCGGCAAGAGGATAGGTGTGCTCGAGGCGTAGCTTGAGCGTGCCGTCGGCGACGGCATTGAGGACGGCGTTGGCTCGAAGTTCAAGCTCTGCGCGGGTGGCGATGTAGTCCTTGAGCGTGGGCCGGGTGATGTAGAGCGAGCCGAGGCCGGAGAGCTTGATCAGGTCAAAGGGCGGGACGGGACCGCTGGAACCGCCGAAGAGAACCATGGTTCCGCGCGGACGAAGCACTTCGAGCGATTTGTCGAAGGTGGATTTGCCTACCGAATCGTAGACGGCGTGCAGACCGGAGGGGCTCGATTTTTTGATCTTCGCGGCAAAGTCCTCCCTGGTGTAGAGGATCACCTCATCGGCCCCGGCGGCACGGGCGAGATCTGCTTTCTCGTCGCTGGAGACGGTGGTATAGACGCGAGCTCCGAGCGACTTGGCCATCTGGATAAAGAGAAGACCGACACCACCGGCTCCGGCATGGATAAGGACCTCGTCGCCGCTGCGGATGGGATAGGTAGAGTGCGCGAGGTAGTGGGCGGTCATGCCCTGCAGCATGGCTCCGGCGGCCTGCTGAAAACTGATAGCTTCGGGAATTTTAACCAGGCGATCGGCGGGGGCTACGGCCAACTGAGCGTAGGTTCCCGGAATAGAACACCAGGCGACGCGGTCGCCAACGTCTACAGTGGTGACGTTATCTCCAATGGCCACAACGGTCCCCGCAGCCTCCTGACCGAGAGTGTAAGGAAGTTTGGCCGGATAGCGCCCTTCCCGAAAGTAAACGTCGATGAAGTTGACACCGGAGGCTTCGAGCCGGACGAGAGCTTCACCGGGGCCGGGAGTTGGCGTGGGGAGATCGCGGAGGAGGAGAGCGTCGGGGCCGCCGGGAGCGAGAATCTGAATGGCTTGCATTCTGGATTGGATGCGAGTGGGGAGCGATTTGCCGTGTCTTTTTTGAGGACGATGGCGACGGCTGACAGTACGATTTATTCGAGGGATTTTTTTGAGCTTTACGTGGCTTTTGCTCTTCGCGAATGATAGTTTGCATGGTACTCGTAAACTGCAGCATTACGTTTTCCAGGTGCCAGAGAGTGGCTCGTGGAGTTTTGAACTTTATTTGTGGATTTGCGCATAACAGGAATGGTCTTTTTTGAGGTGTACGGATGCGGTATGGGCTGAGTTGTAGTCAGGCACACGGGCTGTGGGCCGGATTGGTGGCTGTCGGGCTGGCGGTAGCACTCGTGGGATGCCATGGGCAGAAGGAGCCATCCATCGCCGGTGTCCCCGTGGAGCAGTCAGCGGCGCTGGCCGACCGGGGGGCAGCCGCGATTGCGGCGGTCTGTTCCCGACAGTCGTTCGCGACGGCAAAGGTGGGACTGATCGCGGGCGAGACGAGGCTGAGCGAGGACGTGTTCGAGATGCGCGACCCGGTGTCGTATACGGTCGTTCCCTATCGGCTGGCGACGACAGTGAGGCTGGAGACGACACTGCGGAGGGGAGCAGCGGCTGCCGGGCGTCCTGAGGCGCAGGCGCAGTGCATGAAGGATTTTGCCGATCACCTGAAAGAGTTGACCGATCCGCTGGTGGCGGAGGCAAAGAACCAGAGCCAGGAAGACCTGCTCGCCTTTAAGGACGCCGAGAAAGAGGCCCAGCAGGAGATCGAGGCGCAGGAAGAGAAAGATTCCCGGTAAGAGTTAACGCCTGCACTGGCTTTGCGGCTTTACTGCTTACTGAAGAAGGCTCTCTTCCGAGCGCAGACGGATGACCCGGTCTACAGCGTAGGGAGCGCGATGGGCTGCGGTGAAGAAATGGCGGACCTGTAGTTCGCCGAGCAGGCCGATCCCCATCATCTGGATGCCGGCGAGGATGAGAATGCCCGCGATGACGAAGATGGGGCCATGCTGGTCCATGACGGGCTGGCCGCTAAGAAGCTTCAGGATAAAAAGCCAGATGGCCAGGCCCGAGCCGGTGGCCATGCCCAGCGCGCCGATGGTGCCGAAGAAGTGCAGCGGGCGGGTCATGTACTTCAACAGGAAGCGGATGGTCAGCAGGTCGAAGAAGACGCGGAAGGTCCGCGAGATGCCGTAGTGGCTCTTGCCGAACTCGCGCGCCGGGTTGGTAATGGGAATCTCACAGATGCTCGCCCCGTACCAAGAGGCAAGCGCCGGGATGAAGCGGTGCATCTCGCCGTAGAGGGGGATGTTCTGGATGACCTCGCGGCGATAGGCCTTGAAGGTGGTGCCGAAGTCGTGGATGTTGACGCCGCTGAGGGTCGCCATCAGCCAGTTGGCCGCGCGCGAGGGGATGCGGCGCATGATGAAGTTGTCGCCGCGATGGGAACGCCAGCCGCTGACCACGTCGTAGCCCTCTTCGAGCTTGGCGAGGAAGTTGGGAATCTCGTCGGGATTGTGCTGCAGGTCGCCGTCCATGGCGAGGATGAAGTCGCCGGTAGCATGATCGAAACCGGCGGCGAGCGCCGAGGTCTGGCCGAAGTTGCGGCGCAGCTTGACGACCAGAACGCGGCTGTCGACAGCGGCGATCTCTTCGAGCAGGCGGTAGGTACGGTCGCGGGAGCCGTCGTCGACGAAGACCAGTTCGAAGGTGTCGCCGACATGCTCCATGACGGCCTTCAGGCGGTCGTAGAGAGTGGTGACATTCTCTTCTTCGTTATGAAAAGGGACGACGATGGAATATTTCGACACGAGGTTAATGATACTCCCGAGGTGCAGCAGACTGTGTTGTTTAGACATATTCGAAGGGGAAGGGGTTGCAGATTTTTTAGATGGTAAGGAATTTTATTGATAGGGGCAAAATTGAGGTTTCTGAGGCAGGAAAAGCGGCAAAGCCCCCGACGACTGAACCTACGTCTATTTTACAGAACAAAGGCGGGACCGAAGCCCCGCCCTTTCAATCAGAGTTGCCTTGCACTATTGAACGGTTAGCGTGATGTTCACGGGCTGAGACGAAATGGACGATGCGCTGTCCGCCCCGCTTAAGGTGAGGACGTAGGTTCCTGCTGCCAGATTGCTGGTTGTAGTGGAACCGCCGGTGGTAGTGGAGCTGCTGCTGCCGCAACCAAAGGTCGAGAGCGTCGCCACCGAGATGACGCCGAGCGCGAGGAAGAGGCGCAGCTTGCGGGAACGGCCTCCCAGAAGACCGCAGAAAAGGAGACCGGCCAAAGCGACGCCCGCTCCTGTCCCCGGAGAGAAGGGCGTGGCTGGAGCCTTCCCACGGCTAGCCTGGGGAGTGGAAGTGCCAAGTCTCCGCTTTGCTCCACTTCCTGAAGCCGCCAGATTGGCGCCGGAGCACTGTGAGGTAGAGGTATAGAGGGTCAGCGTTACGGGCACGGGAGCCGTGCCCGTGACCGTGGTGGTGCTGTTCGTACCGGTGCCGATGGCGTAGCAGAAGGAGGAGGTGGTGGACAGCGCCGTGGGGCCACTGAGTGACCAGTCGACGGTTCCCGTGTAGCCATTCACCGGGGTCACGTTGATCGTCGACGTACCAGTACCACCGGCGGCGACGCTAACGGTGGCGGGGGCGGCAGCGATGGAGAAGTTAGGCCCGATGTTGATGGTCACCGTATTGGTCGATGGCGCATAAGTTCCATCGCCCGAATAGGTTACGCGGACGACATGTGAGCCGTCGGTGGTGGAAGAGAAGCTATAGCTGGCAGTTCCGCTCGACAGAACCGGGGCAGGCGATACCGGCGCGCCATCGACCAGAACCGTAACCGTACCCGTAGGCGTTCCCGCACCAGTCGCAGGAGCGACGGCGATGCTGATTACGTCCGCAGCGCCCGAGGCAGGAGCAGTGCTGGCCGCCGTGACGGTTGTGATGGTGGCGAGCAGCGATGAGGTACCGGGAGCGGCGGCTGCCTTCCATGCGGTGAGCAGATTGTTGAAGTCAAGCGAACCGAGACCGGTGGCTTCGTCGTATCCAGTGGTCGCCGCGTAGAGCGATGGGTTTGCCGCTGCGGTGGTGCAATAGGCTGTTCCGGCGGTGCAGGCGTTGTTGCCGGTGGTGATGTCATGAAAGGCCGAGGCGTAGGTTGTGGGATTGGTAGCGAGCGCGTAAAGCGTTGGGTTGACGACGCCCTGCCCTGCCGAACCGGTCGCCTGATTGATCATGGCCACCATGCCCGCGAAGATGGGAACAGTAAAGCTGGTGCCTCCAGCGACGGTCAGGTTGGTGTTGCTGCTGTCGCGGAAGCCGTTCGAGCAACTACCGGTGATGCCGGTTCCATCAAAGTCGCTGGAGCAATAGAGATAGCCTGCGTTGTTGGGCGAAGCATCGAGAGAGATGTCGGGCACAAGACGGGTGGTGCCGGAGGGAATGTTGGGCACGCCGGTCTGCCAGGTGGGCCGCGTGGTAGTGAGGACGCTGGCGCCGCCGCCGCCTGCTGAGATACCGGCAGTCGACGAATCGTCGTTCCAGACCTGCTCAGGGATGTAGGACTGCGCGGAGCTGATAACGTCACTGCCACTGGCCGCAGCCCAATAGCTGCTGCCAGCGGCGACGTTAGCGGCGGGGAATTCAGTGCCCCCCATCCCGGTGACATATTGGCTGCTGGCAGGAAAGTCTACAGAGAGAGCCTGCTGCTGGGCAGTCGTAAGACCGCTGACCCCATAGCAGTCAGTCGAGCCGTCGTCTCCGCTGGCCGCGATCACAGTCTGGCCCTGGGCCGCCGCCTGCGCGAGCACACTATTCTCGGCGTTATATTCAGTCGTCGAGTACTCGGTCTCGCAACCGCCGTAGCTGGTGCTGATGATGGGCGCGATGTCGTTGGTGACGGCGTATGCAATCGCGTCGGTCACACTGGCGTTGGTGTTGTCGCCGGTGTAGACGAAGTAGATGGTCGCACCAGGTGCGATGGCACCCGAGTATTCGAGGTCGAGGTCAGACTCTGATTCGTCTCCCGTAAAGACGGCGGTGCTGCCGGAGTTCGGCACGAGGACGAGGGTGGGATCTTTTTTGGGGAGACCTGCTGCGCTCTGGAAGTTCTCGATATCAGAGAGGACGATGGCGGACTGCCCCATGATGGCAATCGACTGGCCAGCGCCGTTGAGGCCTGTGCTCTGGGCGGCTTTGATGTCGTAGATGGTCTCGATATCGGCAGGGGTCAGAAAGTAGCTGCCGGTCTGGCTGGAGGTGAATTTGGCGGTGGGGACGACCTGGGGTCGCTGGACCCGCATGTGCGAGTGAGGACGGAAGTTCGAAAGATTGGTGACCGCCTGGACGACGGGAGAGAGGGCAGCGGGAAGGCTGATGTCGCCGGCAGGAGCGAAGTGGGTGGTGCCGTCGGTCTGATAGTTATGCAACTCGACGCCAAAGGCGGCTTCGGCTTGCGCCGCCGTTCCCGAGAAGGTGATGCTGTTCTTGCTGCGCGACACTGCTTCGACGGCAAAGCCCTGCTGCTCGAGCCAGGCCTCGGCCTTGGCGATATCGGCGTCGGACATGCCGAAGCGGGTGGCGAACTGGTCTGGGGTGAGCCAGGCGTGATATTGCGGCGAGGCAGGGCTCTGCTGGGCGGCGATCAGGGCCTGAAGGTCGGCCTCCTGCGCGGCGGAGCGGCTGAAGACGAGGCTCATGCTGCCGAGCCGGGTCTGGGGCGCGAGGCTTCCCTTGTCTTCGGCAAATTTGGCGAGCGGAGGCTGGGATTTGGGCATCTCGACGCGCTCGGAGGTGATCTCTCCGGCGATCCGTGACTGAGGCTTCTGCGCGAGTGAGGAGATCGTGGACCCGAAAATGAGCGAAGCGGATGCTGTCAGCCCTAACAAACTACGCCTGGAGAGGTAAAACTTTCTTGTCATCGTCGTCCCTGAGTGCAGCAGAATGAGTTGAACACAGTTTGCCTGAGGTAGTTGCGACAGAAGATCATTTTCGGGAGATTTGGGGGAGGGTGGTGGCCCGGGCAGGAGTCCAACCTGCGACCTTCGCGTTAGGAGTGCGCTGCTCTATGCAACTGAGCTACCGGGCCAAAATAAAAAGAGCAAGATCAAGATAAATAGATATCAAGATAGGTGTTTAGACGGCTTTAGATGACAGTGTACCGTGAGGTTCCAGTCCGGCGCGGTGATAAACTTGGGGGTGGAGACTTTATGCCTGAGATACAGCGTCGACGTGCGGTAACGGTGAATGTGGGTGGGGTTCGCGTGGGTTCGGATGCGCCGGTTGTTGTGCAGTCGATGACCAATACGGACACTGCGGATGTGGAATCGACGGTACAGCAGGTCGCGGCGCTGGCACGGGCAGGCTCGGAGATGGTGCGCGTCACCGTTAATAATGACGAGGCCGCCAAGGCTGTTCCTTATATTGTCGAAGGCATCGCCAAGAAGGGCTGGACGACGCCCATCATCGGCGACTTCCACTACAACGGCCACCAGTTGCTGACCAAGTATCCCGACACGGCGCAGGCACTGGCGAAGTACAGGATCAATCCGGGCAACTGTTCGATCGGGCGCAAGGACGACGACAACTTCAGGACCATGGTCGAAGTCGCGGTCAAGCACCAGAAGCCGGTGCGGATCGGGGTGAACTGGGGCTCGCTCGACCAGGCACTGCTGACCAAGATGATGGACGAGAACTCGAAGACCGCCGATCCCCTGCCCGCGCGCGACGTGATGATGGAGGCGATGGTGGTGTCGGCCCTCGACAATGGAGCGGCGGCAGAACGATACGGCCTGCGGCGCGACCAGATCATCCTCAGCGCCAAAGTCTCGGGCGTGCGCGACCTGATCGACGTTTATACCGAGCTGGCTGGACGCTGCGACTATGCGCTGCACCTTGGGCTGACCGAGGCCGGGATGGGAATGAAGGGCGTGGTCGCTTCGACGGCTGGCTTGTCTCCCCTGCTGCTGTCGGGGATCGGAGACACCATTCGGGTAAGCCTGACGCCGACTCCGGGAGGCGATCGCAGCGAAGAGGTCCGCTGCGGCCAGCAGATTCTGCAGTCGCTGGGGATTCGGAGCTTTATGCCGCAGGTGACTAGTTGCCCCGGCTGCGGGCGCACGACTTCGACCTATTTCCAGGAGCTGGCGGAGCGGATTCAGAGCTATCTGGTGGCTTCGATGCCGGAGTGGAAGAAGCAGTATCCGGGGGTCGAGGAGCTGAAGCTCGCGGTGATGGGCTGCATTGTTAATGGTCCCGGCGAGAGCAAGCACGCCAACATCGGCATCTCCCTGCCGGGAACTTTCGAGGAGCCTAAAGCTCCGGTTTATGTCGATGGAAAACTATTCACCACGCTGAAGGGCGACAGGATCGTCGAGGAGTTCCAGGTGATCCTCGATGAGTATGTCGAGAAACGGTACGGCAAGGTGCTGGTGGAGGTTTAGACTTCGATGACCGATATAAGTCGACTTTCTGAACAATTTGACGAAGCCATGTTTGACATTTACCGTCGAGCAAAATCAGAAGCACATTACACCGCAACCATATTTCTTGGAATGCTCAATGCCGAACGCGGATTGATGACCGCACGAAAGTTAATCAACGCACCAAAAGAATCTGACGGGTACACGGCTCTCTGGCTCAAGAAAAGACTCGATCTAACGGTCGAAGCTGTGGTACTCGAAAATGAGAAATGGCATCAACTGTTCACACCCGAAGAAATAGAAAAGTGTAAAACTCGATTGCACAGATGCGGGTATATCTCCAAGCAGCATACGAGCACAGAAGACTCTATTTAGATTTAGCGAAGAGACGTAGATTTATTGTTGCGAAGTTCGGCGAGAGGATAGAAGGTGCCTCGCCAGGTGACTCCGCCTTGCCTGAGCGTGACGAACATGGAGCACAGCAGGCTGTAGATAAAGAGCATCGCGCTGATAGGAAAAAGAGCGGCGTACCACGCGGAGATTCCGCTGAGTCGTCCCGCAACGCGATACAACAACGCGATGGCTGCGATGGTGACGATGGCTGCAATGCGTGTCGCGGGCGATGCCAGAAATGCGACGGGCGCGAGGTAGAAGAGAGTCAGCCAACCGCAGGCAATCAGTAAAAATGAGATGTGAAACTGGAAGACGGCGAAGAGGTTTTTCGTCATGACGCCGACTACGCCCATCGCTCCGGGTGCCCAGTGCACCCGCACGAGGCCGGGGGAGACAGCGACACGTTGGCGCAGCTCCATCAACTTGACGCGGCGGGCGAGGGTCAGGTCTTCGAGGATCTCCATGCGAAAGGCCTCGAAGCCGCCAAGCTCCTGATAGGCGGAGGAGCGAAGCAAGCAGAAGGCGCCGATGCCTACGAAGTCACGCGTAGCACGAGGATTGTCGGCTCGCCATGGTCGCGTGGCCCAGAGACCGAGGACCTGAAGGAAGCCGAGCAGCATTCCTTCGCCGTGAGTCTTGATGATGGGAGTAGGCAGTGTGACGAAGTGGTCAGCGTTGGTGGCAACGGCTTGCGCGAGGCAGCGGCGAATGGCGTCGGGGCGGAAGAGAATGTCGGCGTCAGTGAAGAGGAGATAATCCGAGCTTGCGTGGAGTGCGGCAAAGGCCATGGCGTGCGGCTTGCCCAGCCAGTTTGATGGAAGTTCGGTGATGTGCAAGACGTGAAGCTTATCTGGATGTTTGGCGGCGAGGGCTTCCATGATCGCTCCGGTTTGGTCGGTGGAGCGGTCGTCGACGGCGATGATCTGGAGGTTTGCGTAGTCCTGTTCGAGCAGCGATTGCAGGCAGGCCGCGACATCGGCAGCTTCGTTGCGAGCGGGGACGATGACGGTGAGGGATGGATTGCCTTCAGGAGCAACGTCATACTGCGGCAAGGTGATATCTGGAATACCGGGAAGGCCGCGCGCGGCGGCGATGGCCTTCCATACCCAGAAAACAGCGATGAGCCACGCCAGATAAGAAAGAAGATGCGAGAGGCTCATGCTGTTTGGACTTCGGACGAGTGCAGCTCTGGAGCATATCTTGATCCGACGAAGAAGATGATGGCCGCGAGGACAAGGGTAATGAGCGTAGCTCCGAGGCCGGTGTTGAGATTGCTGCGGTCACTGATGCTGCCGATGATGCGCGGCGAGATGGCGTCGCCGAGCGCGTGAATGATGAAGAGCTGTCCAGCGAGCGCAGTGGCGCGAATCTCCGGGCGCACGGCGTTGACCGTGGCCGCATTCACCGGGCCGGTGCCGAGGAAGATGAGAAAGATCGCAACGGCGAGGGCGGGCAGCGTGAACGCCTTGGGGCCGAAGAAGCAGACCAGCGCGGGAGGTACGGCAAGGATGGAGCCGATGGCCGGAATGTAATAGAGGGCCTTCGGAGTGCGATAAGACCACTTCTGCGCGATGGTGCCGCCGACGATCGTGCCACCGAGACCGGTGACGACTGTGATAGCTCCCATAAGAAATGCTGCGGAAGATTCGCTGCGGCCATCGACGCGCTGGAGGAACGAGGGCATCCACCACGAGATGCCACCGAGCGAGAAGGTGACAGCGGCATAGCCAAGGATGGAAGCGAGGTAAGCCTTGTTCTTGAGCAGCGTAAGGACCGTATCCTTCTTCAGCTTGGCCTTGTCCTGCTGGCTGGCTCCGCGGGCTGGCTCCTTCATGAAGAAGGCGATGAGCAGCGCAATGATGACGCCGGGAACGGCGGAGACGATGAAGGACATGCGCCAGCCGTGATGCTCGCCTACGGTGCCCCCAATGAGATAGCCGAGCGCCGCGCCTACAGGGATGGCGATGTTGAAGATGGTCAGGACGCGGTTGCGCTGGTCTTCGGGGTAGAAGTCGGCAAGGATCGCGGGAGCAAAGATGCCGAAGCTGGCTTCACCGACTCCGAGTGCGGCGTGGCGGATGTTGAGCGAGTCGTAGGAGTGAACGGTTGCAGTGAGAAAGTTGATGCCGCTCCAAAAGAGAGCGGCGATGACGATCATGGGCTTGCGTGGAAAGCGGTCGCCCAGCCAGCCGGTGATCGGCGACGTGAGCATGTAGGCGAGCATGAACCAGAGGGTGAGCGAGCCGATCTGCGCGTCGGTGGTGTGAAACTCTCCCTTGATCTGCTCCTGCACGCCGGGCAGGATGTAGCGGTCGATGTAGTTGACGAAGTTGAGCGCGGTGAGCAGAACGAGCGCTGTGGTGGCTCCGACGACGGAGGCAGCAGAGGGATTCGGTTTAGTCGCGGAGGCCATGTGGGGAAGGATAGCAGCGGATGGTGGTTGTTTGGTCAACGCATTTGCAGGTACCCCTACCCCGCAAGGCTGCAGCGAGATTAATTGCCTGAGTTGGAGAAGAGGACAAGATCTTTGGGCGGCCTTGCCTTCATGGTCCGAATCCGATCCTGCAGAGTCTCGGTGTGGATCTCCAGCTTGTGACCGTCAGGATCGAGAAAATAAAAGGAGTCGCCGGGACTGTGGTTCTCCTGCCAACTGATTGCGTTCGCGTCACGAAGCCGCTCGACTGCGGCAGAGAAATCTTCTGCGGAGACGGTGAAGGCTGTGTGCGTGTATTCAGGGAGACTGGCGGAACGGGTTTCAGTATCGAGGCTGAGGCATACCCAGATGTTGCCCGCTTCGAGATAGGCGCCCTTGTACCATTTTGCGACTGGCCGCAGACCAAGGACATTTGTATAGAAGTCGAAAGACGCTTCCAGGTTTCGAACGGAGAGTGTGAGGTGGTTGATGCCGCGAATCACAAGTAAGTCCTCTGTGAGTAGCGTACCGCTACTCACAGAGATGATGCAGAGGGCGAAGAACAAATAACAGCAAAAGCAAAATGCGGGGGTTCTGCCCCTTCGACAAGCTCAGGGGCAGAATGACATGCATTTTTGATGACTCTAGGTTTGCGTGGCGATCTGCGATACGGAGCGTTCCTTCCAGCGGTCGCGGGTGAAGTCGGGAAATTTGGCCGGTGCACTGCCGTCGGCTACCGAGAGCCTGCTGAGTGGCCCGGGTGCCGACCAGGTAGCGGCGTCGTAGACATCCATGTCCGGTGCCAGACCATTGCGCATGCACTCGAGCAGACGATACAGCATGATGTAATCCATGCCGCCGTGGCCTCCGAGCTTCTGCGCGATCTCGCCTTCGCGTTTCCATAGCGGATGCTGGTGATCTTTCCACGAGTCGATCGTGGCCCACTCTTCGCCGCCTGCCTGTCCATCAAGATAGATGCGCGGCGGATAGTCGGCGAAGAGGCCCTTGGTGCCGGCGATCAGATTGGTGCGGCTGTAGGGGTGGGGATTGACGGTGCCGTTCTGGAGGGTGATCGTGCGGCCGTTCGCGGTCTTGATGAGCGACGTGCTCATGTCTCCGGTGATGTAGCGCTCGGACCAGCGGGGATCGGAAGACGGCAGGTGCGCCTTGCGATAGGCGTCGAGCCCGAGTTGCGGCGTGCTCATGGAGACGATGTAGTCGAACCGGTCGCCGCGCTGGATGCCCATGTAGTTCGCCACCGGACCCAGCCCATGCGTCGGATAAAGATTGCCATTGCGTTCGGTGTGAACGGTGCGGCGCCACAGGCCCTCGCCCTTATTGGAGAAGAGCTCTTCGCGAAGGTCGTGAAGATAGGCACCTTCACCGTAGAGCAGGTCGCCAAAGAGACCTTCGTGGGTCATGCGCAGGATGAGGGTTTCGTTATAGCCGTAGCAACAGTTTTCGAGCATCATGCAGTGACGCTGGGTGCGCTCGGAGGTGTTGACGAGCTTCCAGCAATCCTCGATAGTGGCCGCAGCCGGCACTTCGACGGCGACGTGCTTGCCGTGCGTCATGGCAGCGACGGCCATCGGTACATGCCAGTCCCAGGGGGTCGCGATGATGACGAGGTCGAGATCGTCGCGGGCGACGAGCGATTCGAAGGCGTGATCGCCCTTGGTGTAGAGCTCTGGAGAGGGCTGACCGGCCTTCACGACGAGTGACTGTGCGTGCTCGGCGTGCTCTTGCGCGATGTCGCAGACGGCGAGGATCTGCGCATCGGCGGCGAGCAGGTTGCCAAGCAGGCTGGTACCTCTGCCGCCAACTCCAATGATGCCGATCTTTGGATTTTTCGCCGCAAACTTCATGCCGATCACGCTGGACCCCTGCGGCTTTGCGGCCTCGGCGTGAAGCTGCGGAACGCTCATGCCTACAGCGGTGATGCCGCCAAGGCGAAGGAAGTTCCTTCTTGAAAGATCATCCAATACGCCACGCAATTCGTCGCTCATCTCTTCTCTTCCCCCTTGAATCTCGATGCATTCGATATACAGAGTTAGCTTGCAGCAGTCTCAGACGGCACTTTGTCGATCGTTTCGTTATACTACGTTTTTACTTTTATGCGATACGCTTTTGCTTCGTTATAACTCATTTTTATTTCGTACTGTTGAGATTTCGTAGGCATATCCAGATTCCATGTGCTACCTTACGGAGACCCTAAAGCTCTACAGATTCAAGTCGTAACGCCTATTTTGAGACAGGCACGAGATAAGCCATCGGAGCGAAATGCCATGCAAGCGACGGTCAGCGAAGTACACACTAACCCACAGGCCAACTTAGCCCAGCCGACAGCACTGCGGACCGCGACGCCTCCGCGCAACGTTGCCGTCGATGCCTATCGCGGCCTGGTGATGCTGCTGATGATGGGCGAGGTGTTGAGCTTCGCCGTCGTCGCGCGGGCGTTTCCGCACAGCCTCTTCTGGCATGTATTGGCCTACAACCAGACACATGTGGAGTGGGCAGGCGTGGGTCTTCATGACATGATCCAGCCGTCGTTTACGTTTCTGGTTGGCGTTGCGCTTCCCTACTCCATCCATAGCCGCATTCGCAAAGGACAGAGCTTTCAAAAGCAACTGGCGCATACGCTGTGGCGAAGTCTGGTCCTGATTGCGCTGGGGATCTTTCTGCGCTCCACCCATAGCACGCAGACCAACTTCACTTTTGAAGACACGCTGACGCAGATTGGCATGGGATACACGTTTGCGTTCCTGCTGGCGCGTTGCCGACCGAAGTGGCAGTGGATTGCGCTGGCCACGGTTCTCTTCGGATACTGGCTGGCGTGGGCGCTCTATCCTGCTCCCGGAGCGAACTTCAACTATGCGGCGGTTGGCGTTCCCGCGGACTGGCAGCACAACTTCAGCGGGTTCGCCTCGCACTGGAACAAGAACAGCAACCTCGGGCAGGCCTTCGACGTCTGGTTCCTGAATCTCTTGCCTCGCGCATCACGCTTCGTCTTCAACGAGGGCGGCTATCTTACGTTGAGCTTCATTCCAACGCTGGGCACGATGCTGCTTGGGCTGCGGGCGGGCGAGTGGTTTCGCGCGGCTGCGCCGAAGATTCCGGTGAAGCGGTTTTTGATTGCAGGGACGCTGCTTGTCGCGGCGGCGCTGCTGCTGCATCTGACGGGAGTGTGCCCTATCGTGAAGCGCGTCTGGACACCGGCCTGGACGCTGTTCAGCGGCGGCCTTTGCTTCTACTTCCTTGCAGTGTTCTCTTGGGTGATCGACGTGAAGGCGTATCGCCGATGGGCGTTTCCGCTGGTGGTGGTCGGCATGAACTCGATTGCAGCGTACCTGATCGCCGATCTGTTCGGAGAGTCCATCGAGCGCAACCTGCATATCCACCTGGGCTACCGCATCTTCCAGTTATTTGGAACGGCGCTGGAGCCGCTGATGTTCGGCATCGTAGCGCTGCTGCTCTACTGGTCGATCCTGTTCTGGATGTACCGCAGAAGTCTTTTCCTGCGCATCTGAACTCGCACGAACCACTCCGCGATTACATCGGGCCTTTAGAGTTTTTGGGGCGTGGGTAGAAGGCTTCGACGACGGTGGAGATGCCGCCGCGCGGGCGGAAGTCGCCGACTACCTTGGCCCATACCGGATCGCAGGCTTTGACCACATCGTCGAGCACCTGGTTGACGATGTTCTCCTGAAAGATGCCGAGGTTGCGGTAGGTGAAAAGATATTCCTTCAGCGACTTGAGCTCGAGGCAGGTCTTGCGGGGCATGTAGCGGATGGTGATGCGGCCGAAGTCGGGCAGGCCGGTCTTGGGGCAGACGCTGGTGAACTCGGGATCGTCGACGAGGATCTCGTAGGCCTTGAACTGGTTCTTCCATGTCTCGATGGCGGGAAATTTAATGTCGAGGCCGGATGCGGCGTGGTCGTCGGTGTAGCCCGTGGTCTTCTTGGTGGTCATGCATCTATTTTATCGCGGCGCCCCTTGCCGGGCGCTGCATCGAGTTTGAATGCAAAATTCGGAGTGTTGTGTTGCGCGGATTTTCTTATGGTCGAGAGAATCTCATCTCGCAAAGGAAATCACACAATGCACCGTACCGTTCACCCTTCGATTCTTTATGTTGGCACTCCCGTTGTTCTTATCGGCACGTTGAATGAGGACGGCTCGCCGAACCTTGCGCCCATCTCTTCGGCATGGTGGCTGGGATGGAACTGCATGCTCGGCTTTGGAGCGAATTCCAAAACGCCACAGAATCTGCAACGCACACGACAGTGCACCATTAATCTTCCGTCGGTGGCAGAGGTGTCGCAGGTGAATGGGCTGGCGCGGCTTACGGGTTCCGATCCGGTGCCTCCGCACAAACAGGCTCGCGGATATACCTTCTGTGCAGACAAGTTTGGTGCATCGGGATTTACGCCGGAGAATGCCGAGCTTGTCGATGCGCCGCTGGTCCGCGAATGCCCGTTGCAGATGGAGGCGGAGTTGACGGCGGCCCATCCCTTCGCTCCGGAGACGAACGGGAGCCTGATTGCGCTTGAAGTTCGCATCCTGCGCGTGCATGCGCATCCGGAGATTTTAATGGGGGTAGATGGAAATCGCATCGACCCAAACAAGTGGCGGCCGTTGATTATGAGCTTCTGCGAGTTCTATGGGCTGGGAGAGCAGGTGCATCGTTCACGGCTGGCGGAGATCTCTGAAGATCTCTATCGGCCGGTGCGAGTGAAGGAGATGATGACGGAGTCCATGCAGGAAACGCCGGTCTCCTGAGAGAGCGGCGTTTCGTGTGGGTTTATACCTTGTGTTCAGGCTAATCGCGGCGGCTGAGGGTTGGACGGTCGTCGCCGGAGTTGGCTGGGTTATTGGGGCTATTGGGATCGTTGTTGGTGCCGCCTACGCGACGCAGGGTCGGCTTGCTGCCGCCATTCTTGTCGTTGAGCTTGCGTTTGTTTTCGAGGCGCGCGAGGCGGGCCTTGACGTCGTCGAACTCGCTTGTAGTGACGATGTAGTCGAGCCGCGGCGGCATGATGGTGGCAATCTCGTCTTCGGAGCGGCCGATGCGGTCGGGCGTCTGCGGATGGTCGGAGAAGACCTTGGCCAGCGTGCCGGGCTTGTGCTTCTCGAGAGCGTCGAGCTTTTCAAAGAACTGGATGAAGGCCTGCGGATCGTAGCCGGCCTTGTACATGTACTGAAGGCCGAGCCAGTCGGCCTCTGCCTCGAAGTTGCGGGAGAACTGGAGGAAGGTGACGGGGATGGCGAGCTGCGAGGCCTCGTAGATGCCGTAGCCCGTCCACGAACCCTGGGTGAAGATGATGAGCGGGACCGAGCCGATTTGCATGTAGTTCAGCCGCGTCATTTCGCGGGCGGCATGGTGGGCGCAGACGTGGGCGGTCTCGTGGGCCATCACACCCGCAAGCTCGGCCTCTTCGTCGGCGGCGAGGATGAGGCCGCTGTTGACGTAGAAGAAACCGCCGGGAAGCGCCATGGCGTTGATCTCGTCGGAGTCGATGACCTTGATGGTGAAGGGAACCTTGCAGTCAGAGTTTTTGACGATGTTCTGACCGATGCGGTTGACGTACTCGTTGATGACGGGATCGGTGACCATGTGGGCCGACTTCTCGATCTCCATGGAGTACTGCTTGCCGGTGCGGATCTCCCAGTCGGTGGAGTACCAGTTGCCCATGCCGCGGCCGCCGATGTTGCGGTCGCCTACAGCGCTGACATCGTCTTCGCTGCCCTTTTTAATGTGGGGATCGAGGTCTTCACCGGGCGATGGCAGGGAGTCGGTCTTGGCGGCAGCTTTTGCCGCAGCGGCCTTGCTCTCTTCAGGAGTCGCAGTGGGCTTGCCGGGGATGGGTGACTCGGTCGGCATCTTCGAGGACGGCGACGGTGTCTGGGTTTGAACCTGGGCAAAAGCTGCTGGGGCGACGACGAGAAGGGCGGCCAGGGCAAGTTGCATGACGGGTCGCATGGGGGGGTCTCCTGATGGGTTGCCTCCCTGCAGGGAGACGCAACTCAACACTTCATTTGACGTAGTATGCGCCTTTTAAGGGAGCAATGGATAGTGGGTGGCCACCTGTGAAAGAACCCTGAAATTTCACCAAAGGAAGAATTTACAGAGACACAACGAGAAAGGACGCGTAATTTTGTAACGCGGAATATTGGAAGGAGCTTTGGATGCGTGGATTCTGGTTGCGGGTGGTGGTGTGTGCGTTGTTCGCAGGGCTGCAATGTAGTGCAGGACACGCCGAGGGACGGCTGCTGGCGGCAGCGAAATTGCAATGCGATGCGACGACGCAACCGCTGGCCGTGGAAGAGGTTGCACCGCAGTTGGAGTGGAGGCTGGCGGCGTCAAGCAACAATATGCGCGGCGTTGGGCAAAGTGCCTACCGCGTGCTGGTGGCTTCTTCGCAGAAGGCACTGGACGCGGGACAAGGCGATATGTGGGACAGCGGACGGGTAGCATCGGGCGACAGCTTTGGAGTCGTCTACGGGGGAAAGCCGTTGGCGGCAGAGAAGACTTATCTCTGGAAGGTGATGGTCTGGGACGAACACGGGGATGCTGCGCCGTGGAGCGCGGTGGCGCGTTGGACGATGGCTCCGACAGAGTGGACGGGCAAATGGATTGCACAGGCTGGCGCAACCAACGAGACAGCAGAGATGCCGCTGTTTCGGCAACAGTTCGCGGTGAAGCGCAAGCTGGCGCGGGCGATGTTGTATGTCTCCGCACTGGGGCAGGGCGAAGTGCATCTGAACGGCAGCAAGGTGGGCGATGCCGAACTGGCTCCGTCGTGGACGGACTATCGCAAGACGGTTCGGTACGAGGCTTATGACGTGACCTCGATGCTGCGGCAGGGCAAGAATGCCGTCGGCGTGATGGTGGGCAATGGGATGTTCAACGTGGTGAAGACTCCGAAGCGCTACACGAAGCTGGTGAACAGCTTTGGGCAGCCCATGGTGATGTTGCAGATACGCTTGACCTACGCCGATGGGAAGACGGAGACCATCGCCAGCGATGGCTCATGGAAGGCGGCAGCGGGGCCGATCACTTTTTCTTCGACCTACGGCGGGGAGGACTACGACGCGACGCAGGAACAGGCTGGGTGGGACTCGGCCAACTTTAAAGACAAGGGATGGCAGGCGGTCAGCGTGGTGGATGGGCCGGGAGGCAAGCTGGAGTCGGAGGTAGCTCCGCCGATTGAAGTGATGAAGACGTATCCGCCGGTGAAGACGACGGAGGTAAAGCCGGGAGTGACGGTCTATGACCTCGGCCAGAACTTTGCCGGATGGCCCGATATAAAAGTTCGCGGTGCGAAGGGCGCTGTGGTGAAGATGGTCCCCGGCGAATTGCTGAATGAGGATGGGACGGTCTCGCAGCGGAGTTCGGGGAGCCCGCAATGGTTCAGCTACACGCTGAAGGGCGATGGAATCGAGGAGTGGCATCCGCGATTCAGCTACTACGGCTTTCGCTATGTGCAGGTGGAGTGGACCTCGGGAAAAGGTGAGGTGGCTTCGCTGACCGGCGATGCGGTTCATACCTCTTCGCAGGTGGTAGGAGAGTTCGCAAGCTCGAATGAACAACTGAACCGCATCCATCACCTCATCGTGATGGCGATGCAGAACAACTCGGTCAGCCTGTTCACCGATTGTCCGCATCGCGAGAAACTGGGCTGGCTGGAGGAGACGCATCTGGTGGCTCCGGGGCTGATCTTCAACAGCAACCTGCAAGGGCTGTTCGCCGCGACTGAAAAAAATATGGCGGACGCGCAGAAGGCAGATGGGATGGTTCCGACGATTGCGCCGGAGTACACCGTGTTTGGGGAGCACGGCTATGGAGTATTTGACGACTCACCCGAGTGGGGATCGGCCAGTGTGCTGGCGGAGTGGTCGGCCTATCGTGCCTATGGCGATATCGGCGAGTTACAGCAGTCTTACCCTGTGATGCAGCGGTATGTGAAGTTTCTTGAGAGCAAGGCGAAGGACGGCATCGTCGCCTATGGACTTGGCGACTGGTACGACATCGGCCCCGGCGGCCCGGGGCTTGGCAAGCAGACGACGCTGGGCGTGACTGCGACGCTAATGCTCTATCAGGACGCGGTGACGATGGCGAAGATTGCCAAGCTGCTCGACAAGCCGCAGGATGCGGCAGGCTATGACGCGCTGGCTTCGCGTGTGGGTGCGGCATTCAATGCGCGGTTCTGGAATGCAGCGACGCAACAGTACGACAAGGGCAGCCAGACGGCGAATGCGATGCCGCTATCGCTTGGGTTGGTGCCGGAGGCGCAACACGCAGCGGTGCTGGAGCATATCGTGGCCGATATCCACGCACACAACGACCATGTGACGACGGGAGAGATCGGCTATCCATACATGTTGCGGGCATTGATGGCGGCTGGTCGCAGCGATGTGGAGATGGCGATGATGATGCGGAAAGATCCGCCGAGCTACGGCTCGCAGCTTGAGGCAGGAGCGACTTCATTGACGGAGGCATGGGACGCCAATCCGCATAGCTCGCAGGACCACTTCATGCTGGGCGGCGCGGAGGAGTGGTTCTATCGCGGGCTGGGCGGGATCGATTTCGATCTCTCGCGGCCTGAGAAGGCAGAGCGAATCACGATTCGTCCGGCGGTCGTCGATGGCGTGGACTGGGTGCGGTGCTCGTACGATTCGAAGCTGGGAAAGATTGACAGCGGCTGGAAGAAAGAGGGCGGCACGCTTGCAATGGACGTGACTATTCCGGTGGGAGAGACCGGCACGGTCTGGGTTCCGGCCACCAATGGTGCTGCAGTGATGGAAGGCGCGACGTCAGCAGAGAAGACTGCGGGAGTTGTGTTCGTGCGTCGAGAAAATGGCGCGGCGGAGTATCGCGTGGCGTCGGGCAGCTATCACTTTACCGTGAAGTAATCGCTACCAGGGCTTGGAGCGGCCCACGGCGATGGCTCGGGTCTCGTTCGGATACTTGCCGGAGACCACGCAGTAGAAGTGATACAGCACGCCATCGTGAGTAATGACGGACGGCTTGTGCGCGAACGTCTCGTCGATCGTGCCCGGCGCTCCGGTGTCGATCAGCACCTCCGGCACTTTGACGAAGGTGTAAGGATCGACGCTGAGCGCCAGCAGCTCGCAGGCGCGGCCGGGGCGCTCATAGTTAAAGCCGAAGTAGAACATGGCGAAGTCGCAGCCGTTTTGCACGACGAAGGGGTTCGAGGCAAAGCGGCTGTCGCGCGCGTCCGGAGTGGGAGGCTGCGTGGCGTGGATGGGATTCGAAGCCGGATAAGTTGCGCTGCCCCGGGAGCCATTGCGAAGCACGGGATTTCCTTCGTAACGCTTCCACGTCTTGAGATCGGTGGAGGTCGCTACTCCGGTCTGCTCGTGCCAGCCTCCGCCGACGGATTCAGGCAGCGTGTCGGTCTTGGCGTTGTAGTAGAGGTAGTAGGTTCCGCGGTCGAGCATGAGATCGGGACGATAGAGACCGCCATGCTCCCACGGCGCGCCCTCCTGCGGATAGAGGATGGGGTCGGTAAGTTGCCAGTGCAGGAGATCGTCTGACCATGCAAGACCGATAACTGCCGCACCCTCTTCATAGCCAGCGCCGGGATAGGCATTCCATGCGCCGAGATAGCGTCCGTTGATCTTGATCGCCTCGCCGTCGGAGCGAAGCTGCTTGTTGCGAAGAATGGAACTGAGCGCGAGGTTGTACTTTGTGAACTTTGACGACGGATCGCGCGGAGCCACCAGCGCAACACGCTCCCAGTGGAGAAGATCGGTCGAGGTGGCGAGGCCGGTCTGGTAGCCGATGCCGTCCCATCCGATGTAAAGCATGTAGAAAGCGTCGTTGGCTCGGAAGACGATGGGGTCGTCTACGCTGCGCTCATCGAAATCACCTTTTTTGCCGGTAGCTTTGAGAATGAGATTTGGGTACTTGTACGGCGTGCGGAAGGGCGCAACCTCATCCTTCGATGCGAACGAAAGATGAGGCGCCGCAGCGGCAGTGGCGGCGATGGCAGAGTTGCGGAGAAACTGACGGCGCGTGTTCTTCATGCCTGCCGTTCTATCTTGATACGACTTCGGCAGAGGCTGCGACGGTAGCGCGGCTGAAGATCTTGTGGTCGATGTAGTTATAGGGCGGCACCGTGTTGCCGGTTACGAGCAGCACGCCGAGATGAATGAGGCCGGGGCCATACTGCTGAACGTCGGGAGCGATCGAGGCCAGCACCGGGCTGGTGGGATCTTCGAGTTCGGCGAGCATCTCGGGGATACCGTCGTGACCGATGATGACGGTGTCGTGCTGCCGGTTAAGCTCGCGGATGGCGTCGAGCGAGCCGAGAGCACTGGAGTCGTTGGCCGCCGCGATGAGGATGCGCTTGTCGTTTGGATGACGATGCAGAAAGTCGCTGATCAGGCGATGGCTCTCGTCGCGGAGGCCACGGCCATCCATGCGGACGAGAGACTCGATAGGAAGCGACGGCAGCAGAGTGCGGACGGCTTCGAAGGCGCCGGTGGTGCGGCTCTGGACGAGCGTGCCTGCCTCTTCGATGTCGAGGCCGAGCACCCAGTCTGCCTGTCCGCCCCAATGGTCGATGGCGTAGTTGGCGAGAAATTCGCCACCCTGAAAGCCGATGCGATAGTTGTCGACGCCAAAGTAAGTCGCGTTGGGATGGGGGATGTCGATGGCCATCAATGGGATGCCGGCTGCTGCGAGCCGAGCGGCGATGATCGGTGCCGCGTGGTCTTCCACCTGAAACTCGATGACCAGCTCGACGCGCTCGCGGATGAACTCCTCGGCATTGGCGAGGGCGGTAGAGGCATCGTAACGGTTGTCGAGGACGAGCAGATCGACGCCCGAGGCCGCCGCAGCGGAACGCAGGCTCTCGGTGACGGCCTGCGAAAAAGGCTGGTCGCCGCTTTGGCCGGCAAAGCCGAAGCGCATCTTGCGCGGGCGGCTGGCGCTGCGATAGTGGCCGTCGGGCGACTGCGACACATAGCCGCGATGGACGAAGGTCTTGAGGATGCGGTAGACGCTGGTCTTGGAGTGGCCTGTGTTGCGATAGATCTGCTCCAGAGGCAGGGAGCGGTTCTCGCGCTGGAGATACTCGAGAACGTCGAGCGAGGCGGACAGGATAGGGATGAGGTAGAGGTGGTTCGAGGTCTTGGTCGACAAGATACATCTCCTTCGTGCAGCAGCGGCTGGGCTTATGCCTCAACGATTGAAACAAGCATAGCGTAGTCGATGATTCGAGTTGAACCCTCAACTCCGGGATTTTCCGCGAAGCGGAACCTGAAAGTCGCGGAAAACGATATCTTGGCAGGCGAAGAGACGAACGAGAGCGCCAATCGTCTAAAACGGAGAGCGTTGATGGATCGCGGTGGAGAGTCAGCACCGATGCCAGGCCGCTGTTATTTGTGGCGAGGCGGACGATTTCGGCATAGCATGGTGCGCGCGGGAGATTGCACATGCAACCCATGGCTGTGATTGCCGGTGTGATGTTGATAGCGGCGACAGGTGCGTCCGCCGCTGCGGAGAACCTCTCCGTGCAATTGCCCGGCGTTCCGGTCACGCGAATTCAAGCCAGCTTCGAATGCGGTGCCGACGGCGTTGCGCTGGGACTGCCTGCAGGGCCTTTCACGGTCGAATACCTGAATGCCGGAAAGAACCATCTGGCAATCCTTCCTGTTCACGGCCAGGCGCTGATCTTTTCGAATGTGATCTCCGGTTCGGGCGCGCGCTATGCCGCCGGTCGCTATATCTGGTGGGACGCCGGAGCTCATGGCGTGACCCTCTATGCCGAAGGTGTCGACGGACATCCCAAGGCCGAATGCCATCTGGTGAAGAAGCAATGAAAGACACGCTCCCAAAGGAGGTTGAAAGATGACGAGGAGTACATGGCGCATAGTGCTGACGATCCTTATGTACAGTGGGGTTGTTGTCTTCCTCCTTCCTTACTTCAGGGGCAAGATGATGACCAGCTCGGGCATATGGTTCATGATCATCGGCGTGGGAATGGCGGTCGTGTGCGGCCTTCTGCGCTGCTATCTCACCGAGGGCGACTGCGCACGAATCCCTCATATCGGACGTGACTGGTAAAGAGGGCTGCGCCTGCTACCGCGGCCTGTTCGACTCCATTGCCGATGACCTCGGCATGCGCATCGGCACGGGTGGTCAGTCCTCTTCAACATTGCCAACTGCACCCCATCACGGTATAACCTGAAACTGTTTCCATACTGAAGTGATTGGGCGGTTTCGTGAAAAATAGGATAGGTGTGCGTTTCGCGTGTGGGGTTCTGGCAGCTTCGATATTTGGCATAGGCGCGATGGCGCAGGACCTTCCACCAACAACAGGGTCCGCACAGAATGGGCAATCGTCATTGGATCCGACGCGAGGCATCACAGATCCGGTGTTGGAATCGAGCCTGCACAAACCGCTGCCGGAGGAGTACATCTGGGTTGCTGCGGATGCTGAAACTCCGAAAACCGACGCAGCCAAGCCATATTTCTTCCGCCATCAATTTTCCGTCACGACGATACCTTCTGAGGCGACGCTCTATCTCGCGGGGCCGCACAACGTAAAGGTATGGCTCAACGGAAAGATGGCTGGACACGCGGAACGCGACGCATCGTCACCCCTGAGTACGCATGTGTTCGCCATGCCGATAAAGAAATTTCTACGCTCCGGCGAGAACACCATTGCCATCGAAGCTACACGCGGAGATGGAGTGAGTGGCACGGGGCAGGCGCTTGTCGTGAAGCTTCTGCCGCTCACACCATGGGTGAACGAGAGCAACACAACACCGCTGATGATGAGCGATGGCAGTTGGAAGGCTTCCACCGAGGTCGCGACAGACTGGCAGAGCCCGGACTTCAAAGAAGCTGACTGGCAGCCAGCCCATAGCTTCGGCGGCATCGAAAGCTCGATCGAATTCTTCCAGCGCAACTCCGACGCCGGACTCTACAACTGGCCTGGCTACGATGGCATCTCCAACTTTCTCGCGCACCTCAAGGTTCCCGCACAAAAGATCATCGATCAATATCCGGGGCAGGGACAGTTCATCCATCTCAACGCAATCACCTCGGAGGTCGGACAGGACGAGTTGGAGGTGAAGCTGCCCGCAACCACGCTGACCAATGAAGAAGCACCTAGCCTCTTTCTCGACTTCGGCAAAGAGCTTGTTGGCCACGTGGAGATCGTCTCCGACAGCGACTCGCCCGCCACGGTAACGGTTCAGATGGGAGAGTCCGAGGCCGAGGCGCTGCATGAGCCATACCTTGGAGTTGACCAGCTCACCATTCCCGCACATGGCACAGCGTATGGACCGAAGTCGGCGTTTCGCTATGTGAAGCTGCGGTTCGTCGGCGGCGGTCCCAGCCTGCGCTTCAAGGCCATCCATGTAGACGACATCTACTACCCGGTGAAGTATGCAGGCTCGTTCGAGTCGTCCGATCCCATGCTCAACAAGATTTGGGAGACCGGGGCCTATACCGCGCACCTGTGCATGCAGGACGACATCTGGGACGCCTCCAAGCGTGACCGCGCGCGCTGGATGGGCGACACCGATGTCAGCGGTCGCGTCATCGAAGACGTCTTCGGCGACAAGCCGCTGATGGAAGACACGCTGGATCGCCTGATGGGGCCCGCGCCGATCGAAAATCACGTCAACGGCATTCCTGGATACAGCTCGTTCTGGTTTACCGAGGTCGCCGACTACTACAGGCACACCGGCTCCAAAGAATTTCTCGAGAGCGAGCACGCGCGGCTGCTGCAGTTACTGAACTACGTCGATGGCGAATTCGATGCACGCGGAGTCTTTGCGAATACGCGGAAGCAGTGGCTCTACGTGGACTGGTCTCCTGATCTGAACGGCGACACGCCGGAGACGCGCCGCGCAACTACGCTTGAGTTCTACCGTGCCTATCGCGAAGCAGTATGGCTGCTGCGCCAGCTTGGCGATAACGCCAACGCAGATAAATATCAGGCACGCGCCGCGGCCATCGAGGCCGGCACGCAGAAGTATCTTCTCGATCCCGCAACCGAAACCTACGGCCCACGCTGGCAGACCAATGCTGCGGCAATCATCAGCGGCACAGCGGGGCCGCAGCAGTATCCGGCGATCTGGAACCATGTGCTCTCGAACGTCGGCCACATCAAGTACAACGCACTCATCATCACGCCGTATTACAACTACTACGTCATCAGCGCGATGGCGGAGATGAACCATCGCAAGGATGCACTCGCATGGATTCGCCAGTACTGGGGCGGCATGATCGACGAGGGCGCTACCAGCTTCTGGGAAGGCTACGACCCAAGCTGGTACAAGGGCAACTTCCACGCCGCGTTGCAGGCCGACGACGGCTCGGGCTACTTTGTAAGCCTCGCGCATGGGTGGTCGAGCGGACCGACGGCGTGGCTGATGGAACAGATCCTTGGCATCGAACCGACCGGCCCCGGCTTCAGCACCGTGAACATTCGTCCCGACCTCGCCGATCTCAGTTGGGCGAAGGGCGCAGAGCCGACACCGCACGGCTTGCTGAAGGTTGACGTCCGCCGCGACGCCACCAAGGTGGCGCTTGCGATCGATGTGCCTGAAGGCGTCGTCGCCAAGGTAGCCGTACCCGTAATCTCTGCCAGCGCACACGTTCTGGTGAATGGAAAGGCGCAAAAAGCTGTCGCCGCAGAAAACGGAACGCGCTTGATCGTTACGCTCGATTCGCCCGGCCACTACACGCTTGGCAGCAAATAGGCATTTCACCGACAGACGCAGCATAGCGAAGCTATGGCCACAGCAAACGATGGTACTCGCACCCTTTGCTGTGGCCGTAGCGAATGCTACGAGATAACTGTTCTCGCGCAAAAACCGCAAAGATCAATCCTGACTTAAAATGATCGGAGGCAACGCGGCAACAGGCGATGATCGAATTCCACGCGCCGCATCAATGGAGACAGCTTGACTCGATGGCACCAGCTTCCGCAGCAGTTGCATACCCTGGTTGCCTGTAGTCCAGGTTCTGTCCTGCTCCAGACTGCACGGTTCGATCCATCCAACCAGCGAAGCCTTCTCTTCCTCGACCCTGTTCAAATAATAGCGGCCCATACCCTTGAAGAAGTCCCCGATATCTTTCGGCGCATCGAGCAGGCGCTTGCCGAGGGCTTCTACACAGCGGGCTTTCTCAGTTACGAATGTGGATACCACTTCGAACGTTTCAAGGATGTCATTCTCACTGAGCAGAGTCTGCCGTTAGCATGGTTCGGAATCTATCGAAAGCCACTCATCTTCGATCACGAAACCGGCCGCTTCGATGACGACCCGCCACTACCTCTGACCGATGAGCCAATAAAAAAACCTGCGTCCACATTTGCCGAGAGCGTTACGCTGGCGATCTCGCAAGAGGACTACACCGCGAAGATTGAGCGCATCAAGGAATACATCGCCGCTGGGGAGACCTACCAGGTCAACTTCACCAGTAAGGTCTCCGTGCCTGCTGAAATCAGCTCCGACGCGGCATTTGCGACCCTGCTGCATCAGCAGCCCGTAGCTTACAGCGCATTGCTCAACGTAGCCGGGCATCAGATTCTCTCTCTTTCACCAGAGCTGTTTTTCAGGATCGAACAAGGCAAAATCATCACTCGCCCCATGAAGGGCACCATGCCTCGCGGCCTCGACTCTGTTGAAGATGAGCGGGCCGCCATCCGCTTGCAGGACGATGAAAAAAATCGCTGCGAGCATGTGATGATCGTTGACCTTCTGCGCAACGACATTGGCCGCATCTGCGAGATGGGCAGCGTGCAGGTCGACGATATCTTCTCCGTCGAAACGTATCAGACACTGTTACAGATGACCTCAACAGTCTCGGGCACGCTTCGCCATGGGCTCAGGTACTACGACATCTTCAAAAGCGTGTTCCCCAGCGGCTCCATCACCGGCGCTCCCAAAATTCGCACCATGGAGATCATTCACGAACTAGAAGCATCTCCCCGCGGAATCTACACCGGCTCCATCGGCTACATGGCTCCCGACGGAAGCGCTGCTTTCAATGTGGCCATTCGCACACTCGATCTGCACACAGGCAAAGCGCAGATGGGAGTAGGTGGCGGAATCGTCGCCGACTCCGACCCCGAGGACGAGTACAGCGAATGCCTGCTAAAGGCGGAGTTCCTCATCCGCCCGCGCCGCGACTTTCAGTTGATCGAGACGATGCTCTGGAACGAAGAATTTCGCCTGCTCTCCATGCACCTTGATCGCATGGAGTCCTCTGCCAGCTACTTCGGCTATACCTTTGACCGCACCGAAATCACGCAGAGACTAATTGTCGAATCACTATCATTTGAACCTGAAGTTTTGTATCGTGTGCGCCTGCTGCTCGCCGAAGATGGAGAACTAACGATTAGCCACGCGAAGCATACCGCAAACTCAGCTTCGCAGACGGGACATATCTGTCTTTCCTCGGAACACACTTCATCGGCAGATGTATTTCTTCGTCATAAAACGACGCTGCGCAAGTTATACGATTCGCAATACGCGAAGTGCCGCGACGATGGATTTGACGAAGTTATTTTTCTCAACGAAAGAGACGAGGTTACCGAGGGAGCCATCAGCAACATCTTCATACGCAGAGCAGGCGAGCTGTTCACTCCTCCGCTTCGCGCTGGCGTACTCCCCGGAGTCTTCCGCCGCCACATCCTCGAAACCGATGCCACCGCGAAAGAAAAAGTCTTGACGCTCAAAGATCTGGAATCAGCAGATGCCATCTATCTCTGCAACTCTCTGCGCGGAATGCGCGAGGTCAAACTCTCTTCCGCTGCTAGTGCATTGCATACGGCAGCGCACTAGCGCTACTCGTCATCCTCTTCCACTTCAACATCCAGATCGGTCGCCACCATGCGGCTTCCCCGGTCGACCAGCACCTGAATCCTGCCCTCAGCGGCCTCCAGCTCTTTTTTGCAGGCGTCCGATAGTTTGACGCCCTCTTCAAACAGCCGCACCGACTCATCGAGCGACAGGTCTCCGCGCTCAAGCTTCTCGACCACTGCCTCCAGCGCTGTCAGCTTCTGCTCAAAGTCCGCCATCAGGCCACCCCCACTTCCACCAGCCCCAACACCTGCGCCGCTGCCGCATACTTGCCGAACGGCGCGCTTACCTGGACCCCTTGCACCATGGGCCGTGCCTCGGCCAGCATCTCCTGGGCGATCTTCACGCCCTCAGCCCGCGCCGCCTCGGGCGAAGTTGCCGCAGCCATCCGCGCCATGATCTCCTCCGGCATACTTACTCGCAGATCGTTCTTCATAAACTCCGCGTTGCGCAGGTTCGTCAGCGGCCAGATCCCCGCAATCACCGGGATGCGGAAGCCCTCAATCCGCTTCAGGAAAGCCTCCAGCAATCGCAGATCAAAGACCGGCTGCGTAATCGCATACTCCGCGCCCGCCTCCACCTTATAGGCAAACCGCCGGACCTCCTGATCGATGTCCGGTACCCCCGGATTCGCTGCGACCGCAACCGTAAACCCAGTGGATTCGCCAATCGAGTTCTTGCCGATATCGAGACCGCAGTTAAGGTTGCGAACGATGTTCACTAGCCCGATCGCGTCCACATCGAAGACCGCCGTCGCATCGGGATAGTTCCCCAGCTTCGGCGGATCGCCGGTCAGGCAAAGAACATTTTTCAAACCAATCGACGATGCCCCCAGCAGATCGCTCTGAATGCTCAGCACGTTCCGGTCGCGGCAGGTGTAGTGCAGAATCGTCTCGATGCCGACGTTCTGCTGGATCTGCACGCACAGGCTCTGTGCGCTCATCCTCGCGCTGGCCCGCGGCGAATCCGGCACATTGATCGCGTCCACTCCCAGACGGTGCATCTCGGCCGCGCCGTTGACCTCTTTGCTGCAATCGATCCCCTTGGGCGGCACAATCTCCACCATGGTGACGAACTCGCCCGCAGCCACCATCGATCCGATCTTCGACCGCTGCGCCAACGGTGGCGGCTCTACCTTGTTCTTCACAACAGCGGTTGCCCCGGAATCGCTGCTCTCCATCACCTGAGCGCCCGTCTCCATTGCGCCCAGAGCACGCAACGCGCTCTTCATCGCCCGCGTATAGCTCGGAGTGGTGCCGCAACAGCCGCCCACAAAGGTCGCGCCCGCCTTGACCAGCTTGCGGGTAAAGCTCGCCATATACTCAGGCGAAGTCAGGTAGAGCGTCCGCCCCTCGACCGCTCGCGGAATCCCCGCATTCGGCATCGCCGCCAATGGCAACGAGCTTACCTTCCGCATCCGTTCGATCACGCTCAGTACCGTCGCTGGCCCGGCACTACAGTTACATCCGATGGCATCCGCGCCCCACTCCGTCAGCTTTTTAGCGGCAGTCTCGGCGGATGCGCCATCGAGGCAGTTCCCCTCCTCGTCGACAGTCACCATCACCACCACCGGAAGCCACGGAGCTTCACTCCGCGCCGCGCGAATAGCCTGCTTCGCCTCTGATAGCGAGGTCATCGTCTCGATCATCAACAGGTCAACGCCGACTCCCGGCCCGCCCTCGGCCATCGCCCGAATCTGTTCCGCAAACGCATCCCGCGCCTCATCCAGCCCCACCTTGCCCAGCGGCTCCAGCCGAACTCCCAGCGGCCCAATCGAGCCCGCCACAAACGCCTCGCTGGCCTGTTTCTCGCGAATCTGGTCCACGCACTCCCGCGCCAGCTTTACCCCGGCGACATTGATCTCATGGACTTTATCCTGTATTCCGAAGTGCTCCAGCCGAAATCGGTTCGCCCCAAAGGTATTGGTCTCCACCACCTCCGCGCCTGCCTGCAGATATTCGGCGTGGACCTCGTGCACCAACTCCGGCTGCGACAGGTTCAGCTCATCGTAGCTGCGGTTAATGAACACGCCGCGCGCGTAAAGCATCGTCCCCATTGCCCCATCGCACAACACCGTTCCGCCCGCAAACAGCCTGTCTACCGCGGTAGGTTCCGCCAAATACCGTATGCCAATACCGCCAGCGCCATCGCTCATCAATCTTCTCCGGATATCTCATCATCCTAAGCCACCGGCCGGATGCGCTCCAAACCCGGACGCCGGGGTTCCCCCAGGGAGACCTCTCAACCCAACACCCCTGCCTCCTTTGTTATACTCAGCGGATAGCCGTGGCCCGCATAAATACGCCGCAGCGCTCAGGTTGGAGTTTGTCCACGTTGAAGAATCGAAGTCTCTTTGCCCAGTCCCTCAGCGCCCAGATCTACTGCGGCCTGCTGATCGCCGTCGCGTGCCTCACCCTCAGCTCCTGCCACAGCGCCCAGTATTACTACTACAAGTTCCCGCAATATACCTTTGCCGACCGGCCGGTTCCGCCCAGCAAGCTCGCCCAGCGGGTCATGATCGCCTATACGCTCAATGGTTCTTCGACATCGATCAGCGCCTCAGGAGCCCTGGCCATCGTCGACGCCAAGCGCGACATCCGCAGCAATATTGAGAACACTATCCCCACCTTCGCCATCTCCGGCTATAACTCCGGCTACCCCAGCATGATCTTCAACTTCCCTGCTGAGGTCCACGGCTACGTCTACTCCAATACGGACGGCAGCCTGGGCATCGTCGACTACAGCAAGGAAGCCTCTTCCGGCTCGGCGGGCAAGTTCCCCGGGTCCGCGTCCATCGCCATTCCGCCCGGCTTCCTGCACTACTACTCCGCCGAAGAGACTTATGGCGTGCTCGCTATCGTCGACAACACTACCGGCAATTCCTACAGCCTCAATCTCCCCAACGTCGACAAGGTAGCCGTGAATGCGGGTGACACCGTCGTCCTTGCGATGGTGCGCAACTCCAACACCATCTACCGCCTGGTCAAGCTCAACGCCAACCAGTTCCCGACCTCGCAACTGGCCATCCAGACCACCGGCGCCGCTGACTGCCAGCCCCTCAACCTGCCCGTCTACTGCGTCGTTCCGGTCAACTCCACGGGCGCGGGTGCGGGTGGCGCCAATACTTTCGACCGCCCCACCGGGGCCTACTTCTCGCTGGACGGCACCACGGCCTTCATCCTCAACTGCGGCCCCGAGTGCGGTGGAACCACCTCCAGCCTGACGCTGCTCAACCAGAGCACCCTCAACGTCAACACCATTCCCAACATGGTTCCCGACAATTCGGCCTTCGTCTCGAACGTGCCCATTCCCGGCGGAGCCACCACCGCGCTCTCAGATGCCACCACGCTCTACGTGGCGGGCCAGCAGCAGATGCCCGACGGCCTCTTCACCGGCTATCTCACCACTGTCAATCTCGCCGCCGCTGCCAGCAGCCCCTCCACCGCGGTCACCGGCAAGTACGGCATCTCCGACGGCACCCACACCAAGCTGCTCTTCGCCGACAACAATACCCTCTGGATCGGTTCGCAATTCTGCGCCACCGGCGAGCGTCAGAAGCTCAACACGAACTACAACTGCCTCACCCGCTTCGACCTCGGAGCCAAGACTGCCCAGATCGTGCCCAACGTCACCCCGGGCAGCACAACGGCTGGTTCCACCGTCGGCTATCCCAATACCAATCAGAACCTCTACTACTACGGCGATCTCACCGGCCTCTGCTGGGTTCAGGGCTTCAATAAGATCTACACCGCCTACGGTGGACAGGTCCACGTCTTCAGCACCGTCGATGGCTCTGAGATCGACAACGAGTTCGTCACCGTACAGGGTACGGCCCTCGATGTCGCCTACATGGATGCCGTCACCGACGCCGATAACTAGAGCTTCGCCTCGAAGCAAATCAGGCCCTGTCCTTCACAGTTCACCGCGAAGAACAGGGCCTCACTCTTTAACCATGCCCGCTGCTACCATAACCACCATGCCCTCCATCGACATTCTTGCCATAGCCGCGCACCGTGACGACGTGGAGCAGACCTGCGGCGGCACTCTGCTCGCCATGCACGCCCGCGGCTGGAGCACCGGCATCCTCGATCTCACCCGTGGCGAGTCAGGCACGCGCGGAACCGCAGCCGAACGCGAGGCAGAAGCCATCGCCGCTGCAGGCATCCTCAACGTCGCCCACCGCGAAGCCCTCGACCTGCCCGACGGCAACGTCGAAAACACGCTTCCCAATCGCCTCAAAGTAGCGGAAGTCCTCCGCCGCCTCCGTCCCCGCGTGGTGATCCTGCCTTACTGGCAGGGCCGTCATCCTGACCACTACACCACCGCGACCCTCGGTTACGAATCCTGTTTCATCAGCGGCCTGGCAAAGCTCGATATCCCCGGCGAGCCTCACCGCCCCTACAAGATCCTCTACGCCTCGCTCTACGCCGACGTGCGCCCTTCCTTCGTTGTCGATATCACCCCGCACATCGAGCAGCGCTACCAGGCGCTGGCAGCCTATCGCTCGCAATACGCATCCCAATCGACAGGCGACTCCATCTTCGTGCGCGAAGACGACATCCGAGAGCGCACCTTCGCCACCGCGCGCCACTACGGCCTGCTCGCAGGTGTGCGCTACGCCGAGCCTTTCGTCCAAAAAGAAGTCGGCCTCGTCGAAGACCTGATGCTCCTCCCTGTTCAATCTATCTAGCTATCTAGCCAAATCTATTTAGATTTTTTTGAATCCTCTTACATCCACCGCTCCAGCGGGACCGTACTCCGAATGAACGCGCAACTCAACCTGCATTCTGGAGAGGTCCATCGTGGAAAAAGTAAACGAACTTATTAAGAGAGCAGTCTCCCGCCGAACATTCATGGCCGGGGCAGGAACCACAGCAGCGGCTGCATTTCTGGCCGGATGCAACAATTCATCCGCACCTCCGACCACAGGCGGCGGTGGCACCACTCCTCCCCCTACAGACGTTCCCGATAACGACATCCTCAACTTCGCGCTCAACCTTGAATACCTCGAAGCCGAGTTTTACCTCCGCGCCGCCACCGGCAGCGGTCTTTCTTCTGCCGACGCTCTCTCCGGTGCCGGTGCCGTTAACGGTGGGGCTGCCGTCCCGGGATTCTCGACTGCGATGCAGCAGTATGCCGTCGAAATCGCACAGGACGAGCTCAACCATGTCCGCGCCATTCAGGCCACCATCACAAAGAACAGTGGAACCCCGGTAGCGCGTCCCGCCATCGACTTCACCAACGCCTTCAACGCCCTCGCCGCGGCTGCCGGAATCGGATCCAGCTTCAATCCCTTCTCCAGCCCCAGCGCCTTCCTTGTAGGCGCTTTCGTATTTGAAGACGTCGGCGTCACCGCATACACCGGTGCTGCTCCCGCCATCACCAACACCGACATCCTCTCCGCGGCTGCTGGAATTCAGGCCGTCGAAGCCTACCACGCCGCTGAGATCCGTACCCTGCTCGTTGGCATGGCCGCAGCCAATAACGATCAGACCTATGTCAACTATGCCAACCAGGTCTCCGCTCTGCGAGGCAAGCTTGGCGGCGGCAACGAGACCATGCTCAGCATCAGCACCATCGTCGCAGCCGACACCACCAACGCCATCGCCTTCTCCCGCACCACCGACCAGGTTCTTCACATCGTCTATGCAACGGCGCCCGGCGCAGGTGTAAAAAGCGGCGGCTTCTTCCCCAACGGACTCAACGGCTCTATCTCAACGACTGCATCCTAAGGACAGATCACCATGGCAAATACAGAGACCAAACAGCTAGATTCCATCATCTCCAGTCGCCGTGCGTTGCTGGCCATTGGCGGCGCAGCACTCGCGGGCCTTGCCTTTGCACCAAAGGCAGAAGCCCAGGCAGCCATCACCGACACCGACATCCTCAACTTCGCCCTCAACCTGGAGTACCTCGAGGCCCAGTTCTATAACCTCGCCGCCTCAGGCGTCACCATCGACAAACTTCCTACGCCCATCCCGGTCAGCGTCAACGGTGGGACTGCAGGAACGGTAACCCTCAAGCCCAGCTTCGCTAAGGTTCCCTTCGCCCTGCCGACCATCGCAGCCTATGCGACGGAGACTGCACTCGAAGAAGGCAAGCACGTCAGCTTTCTTCAGGGAGCGCTCAGCACAGCGGCGGTGTCCATGCCGGACATCGACCTCTTCAACTCCTTCAACGCACTTGCCAGCGTGGCCGGGATCGGCTCTGCCTTCGATCCCTTCGCCAGCGACGCCAACTTCCTCATCGGTGCTTACATCTTCGAGGACGTCGGCGTCAGCGCCTACCACGGAGCAGCAGGCCTGATTCAAGACAAAAAAGTGATCCTGCCCGCAGCCGTAGGGATTCACGCAGTCGAGGCTTACCACGCAGGTCTCATCCGCACCAGCATCAACGCTCTCGATGCCGGAACCGGAACCCTCAACACGCTCACGCAGAAGATCTCGGCAGCTCGCTCCATGCTGGCGAACCCTTCCGGCGCATCGACAACCACCTATACCGGAAGCATGGCGGACGACATCGGCTTGACCACCACCATGGTCAGCCTTAACGGCACCTCGGCGTCGCTCTCCTCATCCACCATCGTCGATTGCGATTCGAACTCAATCGGCTGGGGCCGCACCACCTCCCAGGTCCTCGCCATCGTCACCGGCACCGATCCCAGCGCCACCAGCCACAAGGGAGTCTTCTTTCCCTCCGGCCTCAACGGAAATATCAAATAAATCTCAACGCGTAAGAAAGAGGAGGCTGTCCGCCAACCAGCGGCCAGCCTTCCCTTCAAAAAGCACCCTCGTTCCCCAGCTCTTCCAACTGTTCGGCTGCCACGACACGGTTGCGCCCTCCTCGCTTGGCCCGATACAGCGCGGCATCGCTCTGTTCCACAAGACTCTGCCACGATTGGCCGCACCCCTCCGACGAAGCCACGCCCAGGCTCGCCCGTACCCGAACCGTCTCTCCGCGATATTGCACACACAGATCATCCACGCGTGACCGCATCCGCTCCGCCGCCATACCGGCCTCTACCGAACCCGTATCCGGCAGCAGAATGCAGAACTCGTCGCCGCCCATCCGCGCCACCGCATCCTGGCCTCGCACCGTCTCCTGCAACGCCCTGCCCACCGCCTGCAGAACAGCATCGCCACAGGCATGTCCCAGCGAGTCGTTCACCTGCTTCAAGCCATCGAGATCCATCATCACGACGGCAATCGTTCCCTTCGTCCGCCCGCACCGCGCTATCTCTCGCATCGCAATCCGCGTAAGCGCCCACCGGTTCAGCAGCCCCGTCAACTCATCCACCTGTGCATGCCAAAGCAGCTCTACCCGCAGCTTCGCCGCCGAAAGAAACATGAAGCCAAAAACGATGGCGCTGTTGGTCACCAGCGTTCCTACCAGCCAGAACCGCCGCATCTCGCTGGCCAGCGCAGGATAGTCCGGCGTGCCGAACTTCAAGCTCGCCATCACGCGAAGCAGCAGCAGGACCGCATAGATCGCGAGCGAAACGCCGGTGAGGCTCGCGGCCAGACCAATGTCCTCGCCCACGAACAGGAACACCACCGCAGCGGTCGCCGCCACCTGTACACTCTCCGTCGCGAACGACAGCAACAGCGCCGCCGGATAATGCGATGGCTCAATCAGCAGGTAGATCGTGCCCACCGCCATCCCACCCACCAGCACATACTGTAACGACCGCATCAGCGGCCCACGCTCCAGCAGCTCGTCGAAGCTGAAGTGCAGCATCATCATGCCCAACACTGCCAGCAGGCCGCTCAACGCCTCAGTGACGGGAACGATCCCGCCCAGCAGTATCAACAGCAGCGCTCCACCGCGGCTGAGATTCGCCCCCGCAAACCACGCCGCACCCTTAGCCGATCCAAGCATACGGGCATTCAGCGCAATCACGCCCGCATACAGCACATACAAAAGCACGTTCATCACAACGAGTGTGTGCGTGTCCATTGTTTAGCCCTGGAAACCAACTCAAATGTTGCAATACGTTAGAAATCGATTGTCTTCACCACGTTCGCCAATCGTTTTCATTGGCGAATGGCGAATATATCTTCAAACGTTTGAATTTGCCAGTCGAATCTTAGCACCGTAGCTCAACGAATCACTCTAAATCAATTTAAAGTGCAAAACTTTGCACGCCACAAGTTGAGCCGCTCGAGTTGTACCGAACAAACCCGCACTTTTCTAATTTGATCTTGCAGGCTTTTGCTTCTGCCTAGTTCTCCGTCGGCATGGCCGCACTGTCAATTACGATGGTTTCAACAGGGCCTTTGCCTGCTTTGAGTTTGAGTCCAAGTCGCAGCATCGCGTTGAAGATTGCCGAAGCAATGTCTTGATTCGATGGATCGGAAGGTTCGAGATAGAAATCGAATGAACCTTTCAAGGCCGTCTCATCCACCACAGGACGTTGCAGATCGTAGGCCAACTGTCTCGCCAGGAAAGGCATCGAGACATTGATGCCGAACGCTTCGCCATCGGCGATTCCTCCCGGCTTCGTAAAGACTCCGCCCCGCGGATCCTTATCCTTATCTTTCGCATCTTCCATCTGGAGCTTTCTATTACCCCTGACCAGAAGATAGACTCGGCCCTCTCTGGTCTCTCGATGAAACTTCAAGTCGAATCGTTGAACCAGAAGCGTTTGCAGCATCCTCCGCTGCTCTTCACTAGGAGTCGCTTTCTCCGGAGGCTGCTTCAGGTTGCTCGATTCAGAAGAGGCCGGCGGCAAGGCCACCACATCGTACCGGTTCTTCTCAATCCACGGTGGGCCGCCCGCGATCTGGAAACTTTGAACGTCAAACGCATAAGAAATCAGCGTCTTCAACGTAGTGAACCCAACGACTACCCGGCCGCCCGGGTAGGATAAAAACCCGCTCACCCCTCCACTGTTCGGGTCTGATGGCTTGATGGTAGCGACATCAAATGCAGGCATCTTCATGGTCGCAGGTTGTGAGCCAGTCTCCGCTGACATCGTGGATACCTGGCACGATATCATCGGTACAAAAACACACATGCATCCCGCAAGCAGCAGAAGCTTGCCTCCATTAGGTACGATGCTTTTCGATATCAAGCTCCCCCCTTACAACATCGCATTCAGTATCGCTTCGCTGGTGCTATCGCCATCAGCGATGTAACAAGCACTAGGTAGTGTCTGACGAATCCGTATTGCTTCTGGGTAGCCCAAGGCTTCAGCCTTGGGTCTCTCAAAGTCAACAAAAAACGGGGCTTCAGCCCCTGGGGTATGTCCTCTTTACTGGTAGCATCAGCAGCCAATGGATTCGTCAGACACTGCCTAATGCCTGACTTCTGCCTTCAGCCGATCCGCGACAAACCGCACCACTTCCTCGGTTACATATACCGGAGGCCGCATCGCCAACACTGGAGTCCCCTCCACCAGCTTCAGCGAAACACCCTTCCACTCCGGTCGCCCCAGCACTCCCTCTGGAACCAGCACAGCGTCCGCCCGATCAAGATAGAGCCGCGCCGAATCCTTGAAATCCGCAACCGTCGGATCAAGCACGCTCAGGTAAATATCCGGCCGAAGAAACCGCAGAATGCTATTCGACTCGATCACCGCATTCTCAACCCGCTCAAGCTCCTTGCGAATCCGAGGCATCGCCTCTGACAACTGCCCCTGCCTTGTCCGCACCCAGAACGAACGCACCGCACCCGCGGCCAGATACCGCGCAGAATCGGTCCCACTGGCTCCATCCCGCTCCTCGCTCACCGCGACGGCATGGTCGCCCGTCTCGCAATCGCAAGGCTCTCCATTGGCCGAGCACACTCCATGCCCAAACTGCGTCACCTTGAACGCCGTCCAGTGCATCTCCGGCATCGCCGCGATCAATCCGGCGACCACGCTCGTCTTGCCAATATTGCGGCTATGCCCGCCTACAACCAGAATCGCCATGGGCTTCCAACTGTCTCCCTCACCACAAAACCACGTCATCTCGACCGAAGCTGCGGGGTCCCCGGCGAGCGCACCTGCTCGTTGGGGTGCAAGCGGAGCGCAGTGGAGAAGCCCTTGTATTTCGCCGGTTGCTCCAATCAGCCCTTCCGCAACCGCGCCAGATCTCGAAGATACTCCTTCAGTGGCCGCGCCGGACGTCCCCAGAAGACCTGGCCGGCGCCATGCATCTTCTTCCCGCTCAGCACTCCAGCCCCTCCGCCCAGAATCACCCCAGCGCCCACCGTGGCGTGTTCGCCAATCCCAACCTGCCCGCCCAGAATCGCACCATCCTCCACCACGCTCGAGCCCGAAATTCCCGTCTGCGCTGCGATGATCACGTTCTTGCCGATCACGCAGTTATGCCCGATGTGTACAAGGTTGTCGATCTTCGTCCCGCGCCCGATCCGCGTCTCCCCCAACGCTCCCCGGTCGATAGTCGTGTTCGCCCCAATCTCAACGTCGTCTTCCACATACAAACTTCCCTGTTGCGGAAAGACCACATACTCGCTGGTCTCCGCATGGCGCACATACCCAAAACCGGTAGCCCCCAGCACTGCCCCCGCCTGCACCACGACGCGATCTCCCAGCACCGTCTTTGGATAGAGCGTAACCCCGGCCAGAATATTGCAATCCCTGCCGATCTGTACTCCATCCCCAATCACAACCCGAGGTCCGATGCTGGTTCCATCGCCGATCTCAACGCCCTCACCCACCACAGCCGAAACATGAACCCCAGCCTCAAAGCCCTTCCCTTTCAAATTTTTAGCGATCATCGCAAATGCGTATCTAGGATCAGCCACCCGCCAAACCCTTGCATCTGCCTCATCTAGCTTCAATGCTTTTCCAGCAAGAATCACACCGGCCTTCGACCCCAGCGCGGCCTTCAGCGCCGCAGCATCGACGGCAAACACCACCGTACGCTCATCAGCCGCTTCGACGCTCGAAACCGCAACGATCTCTCCATCCGCAGAAGGAGCATCAGCCCCGACCCAACCGGCAACTTCGCTCATCTTCGCCATCAATAGATCCCCGCCTCGCCCGCAGGCCGCGTCTTCCATCGCCGGTGCATCCACAACCACTGCTCCGGATACTGCCGCACATATTGTTCAATCACACTGGTAAAGAGCGCTGTATTGGCCACGGCATCCGCTTCCGTGTCCGCAGTACGAATCAGATTCAACTCCGCTCCGAACCGCAGGATATATTTCTTTTCCCGAGGCTCCCACAGAAGGAATCCCGGCACCACCGCCGCGCCCGTCTTCAACGCAATCCGCGCCATTCCCGAAGCCGTGCAGGCCTCAACCCCGAAAAACGGCACAAAGACACCCTGCGGCGGCGTCATATTCGTATCCATCAAAATCCCGACCGTCTGCCCTGCGCGCATGGAAGCAATCAGCCCCCGCGCAAAGTCATCCTTATGCATCACCCGATTTCCATGCAGGCAGCGAATGCGATTCACAAACTCATCGACCAACGGATTGTCCAGCCGCCGGATCACCATCCCCATGGGATATCCCATCAGCGAATGATAGAAACTCGACAGCTCCCACGCGCCGAGATGCCCGGTCAGCACCAGCACGCCCTTACCCCGCTCGCGCGCTGCTAAATAATTCTCCAACCCGTCATAGCGAATAAACTCACTCGCCCGCTCCGGGGTGTAATCCGGCATCTGGCAGAACTCCGCCAGCAGACAGCCCAGGTTCCGATAGACCGCCCTTAGAACCGTCTCGCGCTCCGAAGCGCTCTTCTCCGGAAACGCCAGCTCAAGATTACGCAGGCCCACCTTGCGCAACCGGCCTAAAAGGCTAAACGCCAGCCATCCAATGCCCGCGCCCATCCTTCGCGCCAACCATCGCGGAGGAATTCCTAAAACCGCGACAAATACTCTGACGACGCAAAACTCAGCCCACTCCCGAGCCGTTCCTTCCCGTCGTGACTGTCGCTGTGTAGCCTCGCTCAAGCATTCAGTCTACTAGCGTGTCGCACTCTTGTTCCCACAAAAACAAAGGGCGGCCATCTGGCCGCCCTTCGAAAAACTCTGCTTACAACTTACTGGTTCGCCTTGGAGACGACGAAGTAATGAGCCACGGTCCGCACGAACGGACGCGCCTCGGGAGGCGTTGCCTGGTTGCCCTTCAGAATCGTCTGGAACGGAATGTCCGTGCCATAGATCGTCCGGGTGTCGTCCTGGTTCTGCGAGAGCACTGTGCCATCCAGGTTGATACCGGCGAAGAGTCCCTTGCTACGCGAATAGGTGAGGAACTCAGCGTTCAGCTTCCAGTCCGTTCCGGCCTGGGCATTTCTTCCAACCGGGCCAGCCGAAGCAGCAGCATCGCCACCGATCTTGAACTTGTTCTTCAGCATGTCCTGAAGACCCTGCTGGTTCATCGCCACCAGAACGAGGTCGGTCGACTGTCCGCCGATCTGGAATCCGAAGCTGCCGCCGGCAAGCTGCACAAATACCGGAGCGCTCCAGCCGCGCGGCGTGCGGCAGGTAGCTACACCCTGACCGTACTGGCCGCCGACGACGAAAGCCGCCTTCTTATAGCTGGGGACCACCACCACGCAGGATGCGCCCGCGAGAATGCTCTGCGGTATGCCCTTGTCCGGGGTCGCCATAATCTGCCGTACGACGTTCTGTGCATCCGTCAGCCGCTCCGCCAGCTTCGCCTTATCCGACGCTGCAAACGCCGAGACAGAACTTGCCACCATGGCCAATCCACATGCAATCGCTGTAATCCGCTTCATAATTTTTTGCCTTTCACTTTCCAAAACTTTTTTTAGTGGCCCACGTTCGGTGAGATGGGTAGAACCAAAGCCGAGTTGTACCTTACCAGAGTTGCCCGCACCAACACAAAAAAAATGGGGGTTGTAGAGATAGCGCCAAGGTCACCCCTGACACGCTCTCTACAACCCCTCTCCCAGGTCTGTGTTGCTTATGACACTCTGCATCACATCCCCGGGCATCACAACGGTACGAAGGTCTATATACCTTTGAGCGGTTATTGTTAACTATTTAGTTAATAGATAAATTACTTCTCCAAAAGATTTCTGTTCAGTGTCTCAATCGTAAGCGCGATCCGGTTGGCCACCCCGACCTTCCGCATAATCCGGCCAACGTGGGCCTTGACCGTCACGGCATCGATCCCCAGGACGCGGGCAATCTCCCGGTTCGGGCTGCCCGTCACCAGCAGGCGGAGCACCTGCACCTCGCGCTGAGTAAACTTCGGCGCGCTGCCGATCGCGGTGTTTGCCGTCTCTGCCGCCGACGACTCCAGCAGCCGTGCCAGCACCTTCCTCGGAGCCCACAGCGAATCGTCCTGTACGATCTCGATTGCCAGCCGGATCTCGCTCTCTTTGGACATATGGGTCAAATACCCCTTGGCCCCCGCGCCGATCACCTGCTGGATATATTCGTGGTCCTCCTGCACTCCAATCACGATCAACCGCAGGCGAGGGCGACGCCGATGAAACGTGGCCAACAGCTCAAAGAGGTGGTCCGTGCAGGCAGCGTCGATCAAAATCAGCGACACTCCGGATGCGTCCAGCGCGCCCGGCACCGACAGGGCGATCACCTCGAACCCCCTCTCGGAAAACATCGACTGCAAGCCAATAATCCGCAATGGGTCGGTCGCGATCAATCCAATACGCAGATGTCCGTCCGATGCTGTCTCTTTCATCGCCCTTGAAGCCTCTACTTCTCAACGTTTACAGGCAGGCAGTGGGTGTTGCCATCAGGGAAAAATTCAGCCATCGCCTCAATCTACAGCTTCGGCAGAACGATTCCCTGCTGATGCTGGTACTTTCCTTTGCGGTCCGCGTAGCTGACCTCGCAGACCTCGTCGGACTGGAAGAAGAGGATCTGGCAAAGCCCTTCATTGGCGTAGATTCGCGCAGGCAGGGGAGTCGTGTTCGAGATCTCCAGCGTCACATACCCCTCCCACTCCGGCTCGAAGGGGGTCACATTCACGATGATTCCGCATCGCGCATAGGTCGATTTGCCCACGCAGATCGTCAGAACGTCCCGTGGGATCTTGAAATATTCAATCGAACGGGCCAGCGCGAACGAGTTTGGCGGCACGATGACGCTGTCGGACTGGACGGTCACAAAAGACCGTTCATCAAACGCTTTAGGGTCAATAATCGCACTGTTGACGTTGGTGAATATCTTGAATTCGTCCGAAACCCGCAGGTCGTACCCATAGGACGAGAGTCCATACGAAATCACGCCTTCGCGGACCTGTTTTTCGCTGAACGGAGAAATCATGCCGTGCTCGGTCGCCTGTTGGCGAATCCAGCGGTCGCTTTTAATGGCCACGCTAATCTGCTTCCCTTCGTCTTCCGATTCGAGTCTCTTAACCTAAGGTACGGCAAACCGAGGGCCAAAAACGCCCCTCTTTCCGTTGCCTCATTAGATTCTTCATCTTACGGTAGCGTTCTTACATTGACAATCTCGTTTCGACTTTCTAACATCACGGTACTAAACCCGGTCATTTTTAAAAGAAAATGTGTTGATAAAAAATTACAGCCAAAGGACGGCGGCCCCAAATGATTAAGCAGGATCTTATACAAAGGGTTGTTGAACGTACCGGCCTCCCGCGGACCAAAGCTGAGGCTGCCGTCGACGCCATCTTCGATAGCATGAAACAAAACCTGATTGCCGGCGACCGCATCGAACTGCGCGGTTTCGGCGTCTTCACCGTCAAACCACGTAAAACCGGTATCGGTCGCAATCCCAGAACAGGCGCTGAAGTCACCATCGCCCCTGGAAAAGCCGTCCGCTTCAAGCCCGGCAAAGAGCTTCACCTGCTCGAGTAGCACAGGGCCCCGACTCATCACATCAGATGCACGGCATCCACGTCGACAACCAGGTTCCGGCGCGCAATCCCCTGTGTCTCGGCAAATGCCAGCATGGCCCGCAGGGTCGCGCCCAGCGTTCCTCGCTGCTCCGCCTTCAGCACGAAGTGGTACCGGTAAATCCTCTTCAACCGCACGATCGGCGCGGCGGCAGGTCCCAGTACGCGGACCTTGTCCAGCCGCGTCTGTTCGAACCACCGCCCCAGCGCAGACGACCACCCCGTCGCCTCTTCGAGCTTTTCGCTCTGGATCACCACATTGGCCAGCACCGCGTTGGGCGGATAGTGCATCCACCGCCGATAGTTCATCTCCTTGGCCACAAACCCTGGATAGTCATGCTGCGACGCGAACTGAATCGCATAGTGGTCCGGATGATAGGTCTGCACCAGCACCTTGCCGCGCAGATCGCCGCGCCCCGCCCTTCCTGAGACCTGCGTCAGCAACTGGAACACACGCTCTGCCGCGCGAAAGTCCGGCAGCCCCAGCGCAAAGTCCGCACCCACCACGCCAACCAGCGTCACGCCATGAATGTCATGCCCCTTGGCGATCATCTGCGTGCCCACCAGCAGGTTGATCTCGCCCGCATGAAGCCGTGATAGCAGCCGCTCCATATCGCTGCGTCCTCGGACCGTATCGCGGTCCATGCGGCCTATTCGCGCCGCCGGAAAGATCTCCTGCAACCGTTCCTCACCCTGCTGCGATCCCGCACCCAGAAAATAAAGGTGCTCGCTCCCGCACTTGGGACAAACCTTCGGCACCGACCGCCGAAACCCGCAGTAGTGGCACTCCAGTCGCTGCCCCGGCTGCGCAATGGCATCATTGCCAGATACCGGCTTGTGATACGTCATCGAGATCGCGCAATTCTCGCACTCCACCTTGTCGCCGCAGCTTCGGCACATCACCACGAACGAGTAGCCGCGCCGGTTCAGCAGAATAATCGCCTGCTCGCCGCGGTCGAGCGTCGCCTGCGTCTCTTCAATCAATCGGCGCGAAAAAATCTGCTCCTGCCCCGTCTCTTTGAACTCTGTGCGCATGTCCACCAGCTCCACCGCAGGCAATGGGCGATCAGCGACGCGCTGCCGCATCTCCACGCGCACATAGCGCCCCTTCTCCGCATTCGCCCAGCTCTCAAGCGATGGCGTAGCCGATCCCAACACCACCGTCGCGTCGTTGAACTTCGCTCGCATCACGGCGACATCGCGGCCATGGTAGCGTGGTGTCTCCTCCTGCTTGTAGCTGGAGTCGTGCTCCTCATCGACGATGATCAGGCCGAGATTCACCATCGGCGCAAACACCGCCGACCGCGTTCCCACCACGATCCGCGCCTCGCCCCGCCGAATCCTGTGCCACTGCTCGGCACGCTCATCGGGCGTCAACTGAGAGTGCAATAGCGCCACCTCGCTGCCGAACGCTGCCACCATCTGCCCCGTCATCGCAGGCGTCAAGCCAATCTCCGGCACCAGTAGCAACGCGGACTTTCCCGCATCGAGCGCACGCTGCATCGCCGCAAAATAAACAGTCGTCTTGCCCGAGCCGGTCACGCCATACAGCAGATGCGGCGCAAACCCGCCCTTCGTCATCGCCGCCGCAATCGTCCCCAGCGCCTCCATCTGTGCTTCATTCAGGGCGTGCTCATGCGCGTGCTTCTTTCCATGCGCTCCAACGCCACCCATATGAAAATCTTCCGCGACCTCTTCCACCGTCACCAGCCCACGCTTCACCAGCGTCGCCAGCGTAGAGTCCGGCACCACAGGCAGCGTCTGTCGCAGGTCCCGCACCGGCATCCGCCCACCCACCGCAGCCAGCTCCGCCAGAATCGCCGTCTGATTCTCATTGAGCTTTGGCAGCCGCGCATCCGTCACCAGCACCGCGACCTTCTCCAGACGCCGCGCATCGCGCTCCTCTGCCACCGCCTCGCGGGTCAGCCACTTCTTGCGAACCATTCCCTCGAGCAGCGCCTTATTCGCGCTCGTAGCTGACCGCAGCGCGGACATCTTCGCCTGCTCGCCGCTCTCCAGATAGTTCAGCACCGCATACTCGCGGTTCTGCTCCTCGGGCGACAGCTTCGACCGCCGCGAAGATCCCTTCGCCGCGCCCTCGTAGAGCACCTTGCGCCCCTGCTCGGCGATCCTGTAGAAAAAGTGCCGCTTCACCTCGGCGGCCAGCGGCAGCATGCCCCGCAGCACCTCCCCCAGCGGAGCGACATAGTACGAGGCAATCCACTGCGCCAGCTTCATCAACTCATCCGGCAGCAGGGCCGCGTCATCCAGCACCTGCTGCACCGGCTTGATCTCAAATCCATCCGCAGGCGCATCCTCATGCACCCGCAGCACGACCCCCATCAACCGTTGCCCGCTGAACGGCACCAGCACCCGTGCCCCCACCACGGGAGTCACACCATTCACCGCATAGGTAAAGGTCTGGTCCAGCGGAACCGGAAGAGCGACATCGCAAAACAAGGGCATCCCTCCAGCTTAGCGGACGCGGGAAGACTCTGCGGCGGCAACGATTTTGCCGTTGCCTGTTCTCGCCAAGCAATAGGACTCACGTCATCTCGACCGAAGGCGGCGCTTTTGCCGCCGCAGCGGAGAGACCCCTGTATTTTGCTGTGCTAGCAGGGACTACGCTGGCGAAGTGGCGTTGATCAGCAACAAGCTCACCGATCCCTCGGTCGTCCGCTTGTGTGGCGTCATCCTTGGCACCACCAGCATGTCGCCCTTATTCAGCGTGATCGTCGTATGTCCTTCGGACTCGGGCGCAAGCCACTCACCCGGCTTGGTCTGCCGCGCATTCTTCGGTGTACCGCCAAGCTCGTACTGCGTCGAGCCGTCGAGCACCTGGAAGACGTGGTCGCGGTGCTGGTGATACTCGAACTCCTTCGCCGCCTTCTTTTCTTCCGCGCTGATCGTGATGGAGACGCCTACCTTCGCTGTAATCAGATCCTTCGCCGCGGGTGCTTCTTCAAGGCTCTTCACCATGCCTTCGAGCGTCGCAGCCGGAAACACCTTGAAGGTCGCAGCCTCTCCAGCCTCAGGCGCTTGCGCATGAAGCAGCGTGTCGGTTAAAGGAAGAGCAGCGGCGGCGAGGGGGGCCGTCCAGAGGAAGTTGCGGCGAGTTTGTACATTAGCCATGCCAAAAAGTGAATCATATCCAACGCTGTCACGCCAGCATGTAACCGCCTAAACGCGTTTCACCGGTTACAAGGGGCATCCTTGTAACCGGTGAGAGGGTTTATTACTGGTTACATTGTCAAAATCAGCGTGGGCTTTCCTCCTGCGGAACTTCCTGGCCCTCGCCTGGGAACGGCCATTTGCGCTCAATAGGCTGCTGCGCTTCGCGAGTCGCCTTGGGAACATTCGTGGCAATCTTCAGATTTTCCAAGAAGTGCACGCCCAGCTTGCCCGCAGTCGCAAGATCGATATCGCCATCGTGATCCAGATCTTCCGCGATGATCTGCGTTCCAATTCCCGCCGTGCCATTGACTGAAATGGCCGTCCGCGTAAAGGTTCCGGTCTTGCGATCGATTCTGTACGCATAGATGACGACGGGATCATACGACCCCGGATCGTTGCCCGAGTGCCCGCGATATCGCTTGCCCGTAATCAACACCGGCACGCCGTTGCCATCGAGATCGACCAGCTTCAGTGCATGAGACTGCGAGAAGGATTCGTCGATGGTGTGCCGCGTCCACGTCCGGTGTGCAGGCGTGCCGCCTTGCTCAAGCCAATAGACGCCATAGCTGTGTCCTTGCCCGTAGATTACGTCGGGCTTGCCATCGTTGTTGACGTCGTAGACCAGAATCGGAAACCCGGCATCGCCAAGACGCCAGTCCTGATGCCAAATCCACTTGTCATGGTCGGCGTCCACGTTCTGAAACCATCCGGTTGGCGTGAGGATGTCCGCTTTGCCGTCTCCGTTTACATCGGCAATGCCGATGCCGTGGCCGTCCTGCTCCTTGCCGCCGACGTGATGCACCTTCGGTGTTGCTCCGGAGAAGTCGACCCAGATGACGCCTGAATGGTTGTAGTGCGCGAGCGCGACATCGGGCTTGCCGTCGCCGTTGATGTCGGCAAACGCGCCGCCTTCGGTGTCGTAGCTGTCGGTGATGAAGTGCTTCTGCCACGTTGCGCCCAGCTTCTTCGGGTTCTCGTACCACCAGAGGCCGTTCGAGATCCATCCGGTGGTTACCACGTCGGGCGCGCCGTCATGGTTCACATCAATCGTCCACTCTCCGCAGTCGGAGACGAACTCATTGTGAGTTCCTACCGTGCGGTACTGGTGCTGCTTCCAATCGCCGCCATGCGGGCCGGGATTCTCATACCAGTAGGCTCCACTCAACAGATCGTCGAAGCCGTCGCCGTTCATGTCGAGCGTGCTGATGCCCTCGGCATGATCGTTGCCGAGCCGATGCGCCAGAAACGCAAGCCGCGGCTTGCCGTCCGGTCCGTTGCCCGGAGTCGGCTTGCGAAATTCGGTGGCGTGAGCCGGGTCCTGCGCCTGGGCAGCAACGCCGGCACCCATGACAAGAAGAACAGCGAGCGAAAGAGCAGTGATTCTCATAATTCTGTACCGGGGCTTTCTTTACGAAGCTGCGTTTACGATTTTCATGGTGGTGGGATTCCAATGAACGACGTTGCCCTTCTCCATGCTCAGGTTGCTGAGAAGTGCCGCTCCGGCAGCGCGGAATCCGAACACCGCATCTTCCACCACCGGCTTGCGCGTGCGCACCGAGTCGAAGAAGTTGTGGAAGTGGTCGTAGCTGTCGCTGTATCCACTCGGCGCAACAAACCGCTCCGTTCCCACCTGATGCATCGTCGTCAGGGGCTCCAGCGGATACTTCTGCCGGTACTGCGCGATGTACTCCTTCTGCATCGCGTTGGTAAAGGTGCTGACGGTATAGCCCGGCTCCTTCTCACGCGGCACGCGATTCAGGATGACGGAGTTGCCCGCAATCTCGATGGTGCCTTCCGAGCCGGTGAAAAGCAGACCTTCGCTCTCCTCGCCGCCATCGACGAAGTTGACGCGCAGGCTCAAGTTGAAGCCTTCGGCATAGTCAAACAGCGCCAGCATCACATCGGGCGCGTCACGCCCATCCTTCCAGTAGCGTATGCCTCCGGTAGCCATCGCCCGCGTCGGTCCATGGCTGCCTGTAATGAAGTGCGTCCCGCTGAAGAGATGGACAAACAGGTCGCCAGCTACGCCGCTGCCATAGGCCTTCCACTTGCGCCACTGGAAGAAGTGTTCCGGGTTCCAGGGAATCTTGGCCGCCGTTCCCTGAAAGCGCGGCCAGTCGCAGGTCTGCGTGCTGGCATCGAGCGGAACGGAATAGTCCCACGCGCCGATAGCGGAGTTTCTGTCCCACCGCGCCGTCACCATGTTCAACTGGCCGATCGCGCCCGAGGCAAGCAGCTCCTTCGCCTTCGCATAAATGATGGAGCTGACGCGCTGGCTGCCGATCTGAATGATCCGCTTGGTCGTCCGCGCTGTCTCGATGATCTCGGGGCCATCTGAATAGAGGTGAATCATCGGCTTTTCGCAATAGACGTCTTTGCCTGCGTTCATCGCATCGACCGCAGCCTGCTTATGCCAGTGGTCCGGAGTGGCGATCAATACGGCATCAATGTCTTTGCGCACCAGGATTTCGCGATAATCCCGCGTCGTAAATAAATCGTTGCCCCAAAGCTCTTTGCAGTGCGCCAGCCGGCCATCATAGCAATCCGCCACCGCCACCAGCTTCACGCCCGGCACTTGCACCGCCCATCCCGTATCGCCCTGGCCTTGAATCCCTGCGCCAATCAGCGCGAGCTGGATGTGGTCGTTGGCAGATACAGTTTGACCCGCTTCACGCGGCGCTTGTGCAAGCATGTGCATCCCGGATCCAGCCGCGGCAATACCAGCGCCAGCGGCCTTCAGAAAAGCTCTACGGTCCAGACTCGTCATAGCAGGTTTCTATCTCTTTTCACGACACAGGATTTGTCTTTCGATGGACACAAAAAACTTATGTCATCCTGGCGCTGATGTCCAGTGATTTGCAAAAATATGTTAGCGATAACATCATTGAAATATACAGCAATTTCTCTATTGATCGATCGCGCGCGCTCACAATACGAGGTCAATCAATGCCTCTCGCAATCTCTGAAAAAGAACCGCGACTCTTGAAGCGCGCGGCTGCCTTGTGTACCGTTAGCATTCGATCGATAGCTTTAGCTCAATGCAGTTCAGCACCCGAGGCGAAGCCCATGAAGAACCTGTCCATCGCAATCTGCCTTCTGCTCTTTCTCTCGCTCGGCTGCAACTCATCCCAGACGCCAACCCGTTCGTCTGACATACAACGAGCATCGTCCTCGCGGCAAGCATCGGTCACTCAAGCCACATCCGCCAACCAGCCCTTCGACTACTACCTCCTCAACTTGTCGTGGTCACCCGAGTTTTGCTACAGCCACCCTAACGCAGCCGAGTGCACGCAACACCGCGCCTTCACCCTGCACGGTCTCTGGCCGCAGAACAACACCGGCCCCTTCATCGAGAACTGCTCCAACGCATCCGGCCCAAGAGATCCCTCCGTCTATAGCGACATCTACCCTGACACGGGCTTGCTGCGCCACGAGTGGAAGACACACGGCACCTGCTCCGGCCTCGCTCCTGATGCCTTCTTCAACCTCGCCCGCCAAGCTGTGCAGAGCATTGCCATCCCCACGGAACTCACCACGCTGGATCGCCAGATCAGCATGACGCCGAACCAAATCCTTGACCTCTTCGCCAGTGCCAACCCGTCTTTCCCACGCGAGAGTCTCGCGCTGAGCTGCGGCAATAACTACCTCACCGCCATTGAAGTCTGCATGAGCAAAACTCTTCAGCCCATAGCCTGCGGCCCCATCCGAAGCTGCCGAGCCAACTCTGTGCGCATCGTACCTCCACAAAGCGGGGCTGCCAATTAGCAGGCTTCCAGCTCGGCTATGTCTTCGCTGGAGCCTTCAGCCCCATCTCCACCATCACCCTCTGCAAATCCTTCCACGCCTCGCCCTTCTGCCGAGGATCGCGCAGCAGAAACGCCGGATGATAAGTCACGGCCACCTTTGCGCCACGGCAGCTATGCCACGTTCCACGCAGCGAGGCCAGCGACTGCTTCACGCCCAGTAGATAGGTCGCAGCCGTCGCCCCCAGCGCCACAATCACCTCAGGCCGTACCACATCGATCTGCCTCACCAGAAACTGCGTGCAGGTATTGGCCTCTGCCGGCTCGGGAACGCGGTTCGCTGGCGGCCTGCACTTCACGATGTTGGCGATGTAGACCTCTTCGCGTTTCAGCCCCATCGCTCCGATCATGTTGTTCAACAACTGCCCTGCCTTACCCACGAAAGGAAGACCGGAGGCATCTTCATCCGCACCCGGTCCTTCGCCCACAAACATCAGCCGCGCGCCGGGATTGCCATCGCCAAAAACAATATTGCGTCGCCCGGCATAGGCCAGAGGGCAGCGTGTGCAATCGCCGATCTCGTCGCGAATGGCCTGCAATGCGGCCTCTCGCCCTGCCACCGGAATCGGACTCTGAGGCAACGGCGCAAGTTCATCAAAGCTGATTAATTTGGGAATGACCGGCTCCTGAAGACCATGGCTCGAAGGCGCGGCAGCAGGGGCGGCGGCAACCGTCTGCTCCGAAACCGCCGGCAAGGTTTCTGCTGCAGCAGCGATAACCGCAACCGGCTCTATCGCCTCTATCGCAACCGGTTCTCCGCGGCGATAGAAGTCATGAATCCCCATGTCGCGGAAGTATTCGACATACGCCCGCAGTTGCTGCTCTGCATCTCCAGCCATGGCTCTATGCTATCGTGTGCGCGACTAAACTACGCGATCGAGCGTCGGCTCAACCAGTTTCTCCGTCAGCACGAACTTCACATGCCCCTGTTCGATCTCGTCCTGCGCCACGCGGCAGGCCTTGGTGGACTTCGCGGCAATCAGCGGAGAAGCACCGGACTGCAACTGGCGGGCCCGTCGTGCCGCGCCTTTGACCAGGCTGTATTTGTTGTGGAATGCACTCTGATTCATCATGCGTCTCACCCCGTAAACAGAATTTACCTCAGAACGGTCGAATGTCCCAGACAACTTGTATCGGATAGTGCCACCATTATGCTCCAAAAGTCTGCAACGCGCTCTTTAGGCGCTGGGAGGCGGCGTTTGTCCGGCAGCTTTCGGCTACGGCCTGCACCCCATTCCGCTCCCCGCGTTCAAACAAAACAACGGCCCGCATCTCGGCCACGGCCTGCTCCAGCACATCGTTCACCAGCGCATATTTGTAGTCGCCAATGCGCTTCAACTCGTTGCGCGCCTCGGCCAGCCTGCCTTCGATCACCGCCTCAGAAGTGACGTGCTCGGCCACGCTACGATTTCGCAGCCGCATCTCCAGCACCTCCGGGCTCGGCGGCAGAATAAAGATCGACACCGCCTTCGGCAGCTTCTTCATCACCTGCACCGCGCCCTGCACGTCGATGTCGAGCAACAGGTCTTTGCTCGCCTCGCGTGCATGATCGAGCGCCGACATCGCCGTGCCGTAGTAGTTGCCAAAGACCTCGGCCCACTCAAGAAAATCTCCCGCCGCAACCATGCGCTCAAACTCCTCGCGGCTGGTGAAGTGATACTCGCGCCCATCCTCTTCCGATCCGCGAGGCGTGCGCGTCGTATACGAAATCGAAAAATCGAGACCCGCAACCAGCGTCCTGAGCTGGCTCACCAGCGTTGACTTCCCTGACCCCGAGGGCGCCGAAATAATAAAGAGTATGCCTGCCATTCGTTTGAAAATCCTGCCTGCGCGATGTCTATTCAGTCTATCTGCTTGTTTCTTTATTCCAGATTCTGAACCTGCTCCCGCGCCTTCTCGATCTCCGCCTTCATCTCAAGGCCAAGTTCGGTAATCCGCAGGCTGTTTCCACCTGACGCTCCGCTGGTCTTCGAGAGCATCGTATTCGCCTCGCGGTTCAACTCCTGCAACAGAAAATCCAACCGCTTGCCCACCTCTCCACCCGCGTCCAATATCCCGACAAAGTGTTCGACATGAGTGCGCAGGCGCACGATCTCTTCATCAACATCGCTCTTCTCAGCCAGCACCGCGGCCTCAGCAAGCAGGCGTTCTTCGCTCACCGAAGTGGACTGCATCAACTCTGCCAGCCGCGCGCGCAGCCGCTCGAACAGAGCATCGCGCACGCCGCTGCGCAACTCCGCTACCTCATTCGCAGACGTCAGCAGGCGCGACATCGACGCACGCAACTCGGCTGCCAGCGCTGCGCCTTCCTGTGCGCGAACCTCATTCAGCTTACCTACCAGCTCATCCAGCAGCGACAGCACTGCTTCATCGAGTCCCTGCGTCGCCTCTTCGCTGGCGCTGCTGCTCTCAGCGCTCATCAGGCCTGGAAGGCGCAGGATGGCATTCATGTCCGGCTCGCTGCTCAGGCCATGCAACGCGGAGGCCTCGCGAAACGCCTTCACGTAAGCGTCGAGCAACCCTGCGTTCAACTGGATCTGAATGTTTGCTTTCCGCTCCAGTTGCAAGGTCACGTCAACATGACCGCGCCGCAGCTTCTCCTTCAACATGCGCCGCAACTGAATCTCAAGCGCATCGCAGGACGATGGCAGCCGAAACTGCAGATCAAGAAACCTGTGGTTCACGCTCTTGATCGTCAGCGTAAAGCCAAGCTGCTCCCTCACCGAGCCGCGCAGATTCGCATACCCCGTCATCGAATACACAGCGCTCATGCAATCCCTTCCAAATCCGCCGCAGGCACAACTTCGTTCTTGCCCGGCCCACTCACATCATCTCCGCTGAATTGAAGATCATAAAGGCGTCGGTACGTTCCCGATTGCAGCAGCAGCTCTTCGTGCGGCCCCATCTCAGTAATGCGGCCATTCTCGATCACTGCAATTCTCGTCGCGCGGCGAACCGTCGAAAGCCTGTGTGCGATCACGAAGACCGTCCGCCCTTGCATTAGGTTCGCCAGCGCGGCCTGCACCAGATGCTCGCTCTCCATGTCCAAAGCGGAGGTAGCCTCATCCAAAATCAAGATCGGCGCATTCTTCAGGATCGCTCGTGCAATCGCCAGCCGCTGCCGTTCGCCGCCGCTCAGGCGAACGCCTTTCTCGCCGATCATCGTGTTGTAGCCTTCGGGCATCTTCATGATGAAGTCGTGCGCCAGCGCCATGCGCGCCGCCTCTTCCACCTTGCTGATGGGAACGTCCGGCTGGCCGTACGCGATGTTATTGCGCACCGTGTCGTTGAACAGCACCGTCTCCTGCGTCACCTTGCCAATCTGCTTTCGCAGCGAGACGATGGTCACATCGCGCAGGTCATATCCATCCAGCAATATCCGCCCTTCGTTTACATCGAAGAAGCGTGGAATCAGGTTCACCAGGGATGATTTGCCCGCTCCGCTTGGCCCTACAAACGCAAGCACCTCACCGGGCCGTACCGAGAAGTTAATGTGCTGTAGCACCTGCGTCTTTTCGCCGTCGCTTTCATAGGCAAAGCCTACCTCTTCAAAGCGAACTTCCTTGCTGAAGCCCTTGAGAACATGCGCCCGTTTCTTCTCCTGCACATCGTCCTGCGCATCCATGAATTTGAAGATGTCTTCGCTTGCTCCCAGCGCCTGCTGGAAGCTGTTGTAAAAGAGCGCGAACTTTCGCACCGGATCGTACAGCGTAAACACTGCGATCAGAAAGGTGACAAACGATCCGGCCGTCATACCACCATGAACAATTCGCTGCCTTCCCATATACAGCAAGAGCGCGATTCCCACCGATCCAAGCGCGTCCATCAAAGGAGAACTGATCGCCTGCACACTTACCGATTTCAGGTTTGCCTGAAAGAGGCGGGTGGCCGCCTTGCGAAAGCGATCGGTCTCCCACAGTTCCATTCCGAAGGCCTTCACAATTCGATTACCTGTAATCGTCTCGTGAAGAATGTTCTGGATTTCCGCCAGCTTATCCTGTCCTTTGCGCGTGGTATGGCGCACGCCGCGGCCAATGCGTCGGGCTGACGAGATGACGATCGGGACAAACAGCAGCAGGACCCAGGCCAGCTTGCCGCCGACTACAACTACTACGGCAATGGTGAAGAGCAAGGTGAAGAGTTGTTGCAGAAAATCGCTCAACACCGTCGACATGGCATACTGCACACGCTCAATGTCGTTGATCAAAGTCGAGAGCAGTGTGCCGGTGCTGTGCTTCTGAAAGAACGCGACCGAGCGCCGCAGAATCGCATCGTAGAGATCGTTGCGCAGGTCGGTAATCATGCCGAACCCGGCGTAGTTGACCAGATACGTTCCCGCGTAATCACAGACTGACTTCAACAACGCAGAGACGACCAGCGCATAAGCAACGATGGTCCATGAATTTTGAAAATGGCTGGGAACAAGAAAATTGAGATCGAGCGTCCAGGCCGTGTGCGGGATGGGAAAGTTCAGAACTCTTCTCGATGCCAGCGGACTCAATACGTTGTCGAAGATCGGCTTAACCAGTAGCAATCGAAACGCGGTCATCGCGCCCACAACCGCCATCAGCGCTACAGAGATCAGCGAGTACAGCGCATAAGGCCGTACATAGAGCAGCAATCGCCAGATGCGCCTCACGCCGCCACTCTCCCAGTCATCTTCATCGTGCTCGGCATCTCACTATTCTATTGGCTGTCTCATTTATTTCGAGTGGCTATCTCTTTTATCCCCAACCGACGATCTCTTTTTAGCGCGGCATATCCCGATGCGCCGTCTTTACCCGATAGCCCGCAGCGGTCAGCCGCTTCTTCATCTCTTCGGCGATAAACACCGACCGGTGCTGGCCACCCGTACACCCAAACGCCACCGTGAGATAGCTCTTGCCTTCCTTGATGTAGTGCGGCAAAAGAAATTTCAGCATGTCCATCGTCTTATCGAGAAACTCCGCCGTCTGCGGAAACTGCCGGACATACTTTGCCACCTTGGGGTGTTTTCCCGTCAGCTTGCGAAACTCCGGCACGAAATGTGGGTTTGGCAAAAAACGCACGTCGAATACAAGATCAGCCTCTGAAGGCACGCCATTCTTAAAGCCGAAGCTGGCGGAAGAGATCGTCAGATTTTGATCGCTCTCTTCCCGCTGAAACTGCGCGTTAATATGTGCGCGAAGTTCATGCACGTTGAACTTCGTCGTGTCGAGCACAATGTCTGCGACGTTACGAATCGGATCCAGACGCTTCCGCTCTGCGCGGATCGACTTGACCACCGTATTCGTCCTCCCCATCGGATGCGGCCGCCGCGTCTCCGAGAAGCGCCGGATCAATGCGTCCTCGTTCGCCTCCAAAAACATCACCCGTGTTGGGAGCGCCCTGCGCACGCGTTTGAGGATCGCAGGAAACTCGTCCAGCCGCATCCCCTCGCGCACGTCCACCACCAGCGCAGCTCGCTCAATCTCCGCGGACTGACGCACCAGATCAGCAAACTGGGGCACAAGTTCAAGCGGCAGATTATCCACCGAGTAATATCCAAGGTCCTCAAACGCCTTGAGCGCAGAGAGTTTTCCCGATCCCGACAATCCTGTCAGGATCACCAACTCGCCTTTGCCAGTCGTATCCGATATCTTCTTCGCAGCCTTCTTAGCAACCTTACGTGGCATGAACAAATCCTAGCATCACCACGAATTTCCCAGAAAAGCTGCGTTACGGAACCTCTATCAGCTCCATCTTCCCATCGCGCTTGCGGTGGAGAACCATCGCCTGGCCACCATGATCGCGGAACACAAAGACATCGCGATCGCGAAACGCCGCCTCTTTCACCGCTTCCTCCAGCGTCATCGGCCGCAACGCTACCCCGTCTGTCGAACGGGCAACATGAGGCTCGGTCAAAGGCGAGTGTGACGGAAACGAATGCACCAGCATCGGTACAGCCTTCCTTCCCGAGCTACTCTTCGTTGCTGTCTTGGCAGCGGCGGGCTTCGCCGCGACCATCTCTTCATCCTGTTGATCGGCGATCTTGCCGCCGGGCACGGTATCGGATTTTCCATGCCGCTTGATGGTCATCTTTTTCTTCTTGTGCCGAATCGCCTGCTGCTCGATCTTGACCAGCGCATCGCGCAGGGCCAGCACCATCTCGGTCGATTCACAGGCAGAGACCAGCTTCTGGTTTCTCGTCTGGATCGTCACCTCGGCCTTCTGCCGATACTTGTCCGTCGCCAAAATCACATGCACATTGCCTGCATTACCGAGGATCTTTACAATCCGGGCCAATCCCGCTTCGGTCTGCAATTTCAACTTCTTCGTAATGGTTGCCTGTCTGCCCGTGTACTCAACATCCATATCGATTACCTCGTCTTCTGTTCGATGCGGTCAGCGGACACGACGTTGGTGCGTACTCGGAATCTGCATGTCTTCGCGATACTTCGCCACCGTCCGCCGCGTCACCTGGATTCCCTGCTTCTGCAACTCAGCCGCCAGTTGGTCATCCGTCAGCGGCTTGCGTTCGTCTTCGTCTTCAATCAGCTTCTTCACTTTCCGCTTCAACAGCACCAGCGGCAGGTCTCCACCTTCAGGTCCATTCACTCCTTCCGAAAAGAAGAACCGTAATTCAAACACACCCTGCGGCGTATGCACATATTTATTTGCGACCGCGCGGCTCACCGTCGAAGGATGCACCCCGATCTCTTCGGCTACCTCTTTGATCATCATCGGCTTGAGCGCATTGACCCCATGTTCCAGAAACTCCGTCTGCCGCCTGACGATCACATCGCAGGTGCGCACAATCGTATTCTTCCGCTGCTCGATATTTCGCAGCAGTTGAATCGCCGACTTGTACCGCTCCTTCACGTACTCCTTCACTTCTTTTTCCGTCTGTTTCTGCTGCAACATCTTCCGGTAGCTCTGGTTCAGCCGAAGCGTAGGCATGTCCTCTTCGTTCATCAGCACGATGTACTGGTCATCGCGCTTCACAAATGCGACGTCTGGCTCAATCAGCCGTGCTTCGCTCTGGTTGTAGCGCTGTCCGGGGCGAGGGTCCAGCGTGCGGATGAACTCAACCGCCGCCTGCACCTCCTCCGCGGTGCGGCTGCAGCTTCGCGTCAACTCGCGCATGTCTTTCTTCTGCAACAGGGCCAGGCAATGCGTCACGATATGGTTCGCAATACTGAAGACATCGGCGCGCCCGGCATCGTCGACCGGTGCCGAGGATTCCTCGGTTACCGCAGAATCCTCATCGCCATCGGCAGGATGATCGATCGCCATCTGCCTTCGACGTAACACAATGGCCGCTTCGCCCTGCTGCGCGGAGATCTGGATCAGCAGGCATTCACGAAGGTCCCTGGCGCCCACTCCGATCGGATCGAGATAATTGACGATCGATTGCGCCTCCTGAATCACTGCCAGCAATGTCTCTTGTCGTGCACTCTCGACATCGGCTGCCGCGGCAATCTCAATCTCTCCTTCGTGCGCTTCGTCGTTGCCGGTTTCCTCTGCCTGCGAACGAGCTACCTTCATTTTTAAGCCGCGCTCGAATGGAATCGGGCCCGACCAAACCGGACTTTTGAACTGTGCCAGCCCCTCCATCAGCTCTTCGTCGCTGGCGGTAAGATAGCCGTTCTCATTCAGATTGCCGACGACCAGCTCCGCCGCCGCTCGCACCTCAGGCGGCAAGGTTAGCGAGCCAAGCTGCCACAGCAGATGGTCGCTCAGCGTACTCGGCTGAGAAAGAAAGTTCTCGAACGATGGCTTGTCATACTCCTCGAAGTTCGAAGCCGTCCGAAATCCAGGATCGAGATAGTCCTGAAAGTAGCTCCCGAAGTCGATCTCGTCGAAGGGATCTTTCTCCACCCGCTCGCTCGCCGCCGCTACCTCTTCGGCAGAACGTTCGCGGTCACCTTCGATCCCTGACCGCTCTTCGAGCGAGACCGCCGACTCCTCAAGCTCTTCCAACACCGGGTTTTCCACCATCTCGGTGTTGATCATCTCCCTCAACTCAAGCTTGTTCAGCGCCAACACGCTGACCATCTGCACCAGCCCAGGCGTCAGTACCTGGCGTTGCGAGACCTTCATACTCAGCTTGGGTTGCAGCAGCAAATCTTAACCTCTCATACTTGGCATGCGATAAATTCTGTACCAGCGGTCCCCTCGGCATCGACTTCAATCATGCTGAAAACGAACAAGGCAACCACAGTTGGCCACAGTCTACACGCATCGACCGGTTCTCGCTGTAAGTCTAATCCTGCGAAACCCTGTGCACGCCGCATCCGAGGTAACCGTACCTTACAACAGAAGTTGTACCGTACTAACTCATTGAAAAATTTTCGCCCAGATAGATGCGCCTCACCTCCGGGTCGCTCCCCAACTCACCCGGCGTTCCCGTGCGAAAGATCCTGCCCTCATTGATAATGTAGGCACGGTCCGTCACCGACAACGTCTCCCTCACGTTGTGGTCTGTAATCAGCACGCCAATCCCGCTCTTCTTCAACCCGAAGATAATCTCCTGCAAGTCCAGCACGGCAATCGGGTCGATTCCCGAGAACGGCTCGTCCAGCAGAATAAACGCCGGCTCAATCGCGAGACATCGTGCGATCTCCACCCGCCTGCGCTCGCCACCGCTCAGCGCATAGCCTCGTGTCTTGCGAACGTTCCCCAGGTTCAACTGCTCGATCAACTTCTCGGTGCGCATCCGACGGCTCTCCCAACTCAACTGCTGCGCCTCGAGCACCGCCAGAATATTGTCCTGCACCGTCAGCTTGCGAAAGATCGAGGGCTCCTGCGGCAGATAACTGATGCCGTGGTTCCTCGCCCGCAGATACATCGGCAAACGGCTGATGTCCTCGCCGTTCATCAACACTCGTCCCGCATCAGGACGCACCAGCCCGACAATCATGTAGAAGCTGGTCGTCTTGCCTGCGCCGTTCGGCCCCAGCAGACCCACCACCTCGCCCTGCTCGATCTGTAGGCTCACGCCACGCACTACCTGGCGTCCGCCATACGACTTGCCGATCTCCTCCGTCGATAACGTCTTCATCGATCCTTTTTCACCCGCGTCTCTGTACGCACCCTCTGTTTGCCTTCCACTCCGCCGGAAACTCCATTAGAAACCATGACGCTCTCATCTCCCGTATGGAATCGCAGCGATGTCCCTGTCACGGTCCCCTGGATGTCGTCAACAAGCTGTGGCAGAACCGCGGCCGTGCCTGTCATCACAAACATTCCATCGCTCGCCGTATAGACTGCGCGCTCACCCGTCGCTCGCCGTCCCGGCTGATCGATCTGGATATGCCCGGTCGCCACAATCCGTTCCACCCCGCCGCCCATAAACCCACTCGGCGCCGACGCCAGCGCATGAGCAGAGGCTGTCTTCTTCACATTCGCATCGCCTGCGCCCGTCTTCTGGGCCGCCTGCAGGTAGACCACCGCATCCTGCCCGCGCATACGTCCGTCCGCGCTCTCGACCTGTACGCCACCGTTGAACTCAGCCTGCCGGTTTGCGTCGGAATAATTCAGCTCGCGGCTGGCCACCCGTACGACCTCAGTCTTCGCTGCACCCGGCTTCGCACCAGCCTTTGCATTCCCTGCACTGACCAGCACAGTATGCACAGCCATCGCATCGCCCTGCACGGCTCCATGCGCTACCAATTCCTTTTTCTTCTGATCAAACTGAATCACCGGAGCCTCCACCTGCGAAGCTCCCTGCCAAAGCCGCGCTGGCTTGCCCGCGCCGCCATAGAACATCGCCAGTCCCGCATCATGCTTGAACACACCCCGCACTGCCAGCACATGCACCGGCTCGCTCTCCTTGCCCGAAAGCTGATAGCTCGCCTTCACCGTCCCGTCAGCCTCAGCGTCACCTGTCTGCTGCTGCAGAGCAACGCGATCCGCCCACAAAATGCTTCCTGCATCCGCCATCTGCACATTACCCGTGAGCGTCAGCTTCTGCGTCCCGCCGTCATAGACGGCCCGTGCTGCCGTAGCCTTCTCTTCCTGCGGCGCGCTCGCATCCCCGGGCTTCTTCACCGGTGTCTGCGTCATCGTCACATTGCCCTCTTGCACCGCGGACGAGATCTCATCCGTCGCACCTCCGGCATGGCCAACCGCCGGCTTGAAGTGCACCTCAAGCCCATCGCCCGAACTGGTATTCACCACGCCCTCGGCATTTACTTGCCGCAGAGAGGTATGCCCCGCTCCATTCACCACCGAGATCCGCTGCACTCCATCCACAGGCACGAAATGCGCCGTCAAGACATCCCCGGCCAGATCGCTGCTCGTCGTCGTCGCGTGTCCCGACTTAGCCGATGGGCTCACAACCTTCAAACGAGCATCTCCGCTCGCCTTCGCATCCTGCAACTGCGCCTTCCCTGCCTTATCCGAGACCAGCGCAAGCTCTACCACTCCCCCCCCAAGATCGCGCTCGCTCCACAGCGCATTGGCTGCGTCAGCAGCCCGAACTCGCTCGTGCAGCTTCACCGCGCCCGTCAGCACCATGTGCTGCAACCGCCCCGCCTTGTCGAACGAAGCCCTTCCCTCAGTGGCCTCTCCCTGCGCCTGTCGCAACGACTCATCCGCGACATAGTGCAGCCCGCCTGACAGCACCGCCGACTGCGGCTTGCTCTGCGCGTCCAGCAACACATTGCCTCGCGGAGCCACCACTCTGCCTCCATCACCATCGGTCAGCGTCACCGCGCCCTCAGCGTCCATCCGCTCGGCCGAGCCATCCTCACGGAGATGCACGACCATCCGCTGCGCCTCCACTGTCTGCCCTACACCCGCCTTCGCGCCACCGACCAGCACATACTTCGCCTGCGTCAGCACCAGGAGCTTGGCAGGCCTGTCCAGCTCTGCACGCGTCGCCGTCAGCGTCGCCGGTTGCCCCTGTTGCAGACCCACCACTCTCACCGACGAATGCAAGACCATCACGCCCGTATCCGAGTCGTAGTCCGCACCAACGGCATTGCCGGTGATTCCTCCCGACTCAAACTCAATCTCTTTGTCGGTCGCTGCTATCCCCAGCTTCTGCATAAAGACCAGCCCGCTGGTCTTGACATGGATGATCCGCGCATACTTCCCCGGTTGCCCCCCCACTGGCTCCGTCCCGGTCGATTCCCCCCCAGCTGCATACGCACGCTTGTCCTTGGCGCTCGCCGGGGCCGGGGCCTGCAGATCAATACGCACCTCACCGACTGCCCGAATTACCTGATTCTTCAGGTCATACTCGAACTCGCTGCCGTAGATGCGGTCGGCCCGGTTCGAGTCGTGCCCATACACCACGATGCCGACGTCGTGCAGCGTGTATTTTCCATCCTTGTGTTGGATCGCCTTCGCTGCATGGATCGTATACAAGGTCTTTCCATTCGGCCCACCCGACTGCGAATAGGTGAACCCATTCGTCTCCCGCGTTATGTCGATCCCGAGCTTTGCCGGCAGTTCGGTCAGAAACCGGTGCGCCCGATAGTGCGCATACCCCAGAAATGCAGCGATCACCGCCACCAACAGGGCCGCGCCCACCAGCAACCAAACTCTAAGCCTCTCGACAGACATCGAAATACGCATCAAACCGCCCAACCTATCTTCTCATTCCGGGAAGCCACTCCAGCTTCTAATCCCTGTAAACTCTATCTATGGCCGATCAGCTCTACCTAAGCCTCTGGTTCCCCAACTTCCGCTTCGAGGCGCTGCCCGCCGCGCTGGTCTCGGTCCTGCGCCAGTTCGCGCTCATCAGCGGAAGCGGAGGCCCGGAAGGCAAGCGCGTCACCGCCGCCTCCGTCTATCCCATCAGCTTCACCGAAGCTCCGACCTACCAGCGCATCTACGTCAACGACGACCGCGCCCAGGACTCCGAGGCCTCCATCATCGAGAACGCCGTGGCCGAGGCCACCGAGCAGCTTCACGACGACATGGCCTACGAGTTCGAGATGAAGTGGAAGCTCTGGATGCCGGAATCGGGAGCCCCCGGTGATCCCGCCGCCGAACTCGACACTCTTTGGAAGCTCCAGCCCTCCACCGTTCGCATCCTCGGCTTCGGCCCCGGCTTCGATGACGCCAGCTACGATCAGAACGGCCACATCCGCATCGATTTCGGCCTCGATACCCCCTGGGTCATGGACGACACGCTTGAAGACACCGAGCTCGACGAACTGGCCCAGAAGCGCATCCAGCAAAATGTAGAGATGCTGCTGGCCTTCACTCTCTCGGTAGAAAAGCACTGCGGCATCAGCAGCCGTCTGCTCTGGACGGAGTCCGGCGAGCCGCTGGCCGAAAAGCTGATTGCCCGGCTCCAGCGCCTCAATTAGCGGCAGAATCCGGCATCTACGAGCTTGTCAACCGCACTGCCTTGTGTAACCCTGTCTTCACAGGGACAACTCTACTGACACCACGGCGTGTTCGCTCCACCCTACGAGTTGTCTTTCTCCAGGCTCCCTGCCGAGCCATCTCCAAATCCTGAAGTTTGAAGTTCAACGACCATTCCATGCCCGGGATCGATCCCCCGCATCTTTGGTCGCACTTAACCATCTCTCAGCCCCATAAAGAGGATCCCATGGACTATATCAAGCCCTCGGAAGTCGCCGAATCCTTCCTCGCCACCGCCGCCACCAAATCCCGGCTGCCTATCCCACAACTGCTGCTGCGTGGCATTCTCTCCGGAGCGCTGCTCGGCTTCGCCACCACGGTCGCCTTCACGGCCACCTCACAGGGGCTTGCGCCTCTAGTCGGGGCCATCCTCTTTCCCGTCAGCTTCGCCATGATCGTCGTCCTTGGGCTGGAGCTGGTCACGGGCAGTTTTTCGATGATCCCGCTCACGCTGCTCACTGGACGCTCCAGCGCCCTTCGTGTCGGCTCGAACCTGCTCTGGGTCTTCATCGGTAACCTCATCGGCGGTCTACTCTATGCGTGGATGTATGCCGCGGTCCAGACCCAGTTTCATCATGTCCCTGCCACCGGTGCAGCCTCGCTGATCGTCGCCGCAGCCCAGGCTAAAACCCTCGGTTATGAAAAACTTGGGACCTCCGGCATCGCGCTCGCCTTCCTCAAAGCCATTCTGTGCAACTGGATGGTCTGCATGGGCGTCGTCATGGGTCTTACCTCACGCTCGACGCTGGGCAAGATTATCGCCTGCTGGCTGCCGGTCTTTACCTTCTTCGCCCTCGGCTACGAGCACTCCGTCGTCAACATGTTTCTCATTCCGGCAGGCATCTGGATGGGCGCCCATGTCAGCTATCGCGAGTGGTGGCTCTGGAACCAGATTCCCGTCACGTTGGGCAACCTGGTCGGCGGACTACTCTTCGTCGGTCTACCGATGTTCTGGATGTCCCCATCGCAAACTCCAGAAGTAATTCCAGAACCCATCGCTGAGGTCGAGCTTCAGGAAGCCTAGCCCTGCCAAAGAACAAAGCTCCCCTCCTTTACGATGTGCCGTAAAGGAGGGGAGCTCGCCCTATCTATTTTTATACCGAAGCCCGATTCAGCTCAGGGTTCAACTAAAAGTGATACGCGATACCGATTGAGGGCGACGAGCTAAGTTGGTACCGGTTGGTCTTGAAGATATCGCCCGGAAGGCCGAAATCCGGGGTCTTGCCCACAAAACCACGATATTCAGCACGGATATCGAAGCTGGGACTGATCTCATAGGCCACGCCGGCTCCAAAGATACCGCCGATTTCGGTATTCGACTTCGCGTCGATCTGGTAGGTCCCATTGTCCAGCAGCGGGTGATAGACCATCACGCCCGGGCCAGCTTCCGCGAAAGGATTGAATTTCCCGAAGTTCAGGCTATAGACATAGGCTGCGCTGTACTCCGACTGCAGAGTATGGATGCCTCCGTTCGCCTTGCCCGAAACGATGAACTTGTTCGTGTTCTGCGCATACCCGTAGTTAATCTCGAGCGCGCTGCGCGGCGTAAGCATATAGCGGTAGCTGGCCAGCAAGCCCAGGGTCGTGGTCGTATCCTTCTGTATGGCATTTCCGTGCACTTCGGGGGCAAATATTCCTGAAGCGCTTATGCTCACGTCCTGCCGGCTCTCCTGCGCGTAACCGGCAACTGCTGTAAGCATCAGTGCGCCCAGCAACAATATCGTCTTCTTCATTCTTCGCTAGATCCCTTCGAATTCGTCCATGACCTTCTACGCTGTCCCACAGGCAACGCGTTTGGAAAACAGTCACGGAGCGCCGTAGTCATTGTCCTTCATTGTAACCGCACACGGGCCCACAGAACGGCCACGGACGAAAGAAGGCCGGAGGACAATGCATCCCCCGGCCTCGTTGTTCCCATTTTCCCTGCTGTTATTGCGGTGGTGGCGGAGGAGGAGGTGCGCCTCCCTCGTCGCCGCCCTGACGGTTCTGCCGGTGCTCCTGCATCTTTGCCAGCATGGCGTCATATTTCGGCTTCTGCTCGTCGGTCAGCACATTGCGGATCTTGTCCTGCGATGCCTGACGAATCGCACCCATCTTGCTGCGCTTGTCTTCCCTCGATGTGCTGGTGTCGTCGTGCAGCGCCTTCATCTGGCTCATCTGATCGGCATCGATGGCCTTCACCTGCGTCACCTGGTCGGGAGTCAGGTCCAGGCGCTTGGTCAGCATCTCGACCTGATTTCCGCCCCTTCTGCCATGGCCGCCCTGCGGTGGCCCCGCGTTGTCCTGCTGCTGTGGAGGAGGTGCGGTATTATCCTGCGCCATTAGCATCGGCGCCGTGCTCAGGGTAGCGGTACAGAGCGCCAACACAGCCGCTCGCATCATCGGTTTATGAAACAGGTTCATCTTCATCGGATACCTCTCTCGTGTCCATCCACCGGAGAGGTCTTCTCCGGCGCATAAGTCTATCGGGTACAGACGCTGTTTCCGGATAAAGGTTTCCCAAAGCCTGAAATTTCACGACAAATCTACATCCCTCGCTCCGGCTGAAAGCAATAGGGATCGCCATGCGCTGCCGCATAGGCCTCTACCACCTTCAAAAAAGCGAGTGCTACATGGGACAAGCTTGCCTGTTTCCGATAGACCAGCCGCAACTTACGCTCGATCTGCAATTCGGGAATCTGCACGCGCACCAAAGCCCCGCTCTGCAACTCTGTCCGCACCGTCAACCCGGGCACCAATGCCACGCCATTGCCCATCTCTACGAAGCGCTTGATCGCCTCCAGCGAGGGCAGCTCTACTCCCATGTGCAGCGTGGTCTTATGCCGCTTGAACGCCTGAATCACCTTCAGGCGTTGCGGCGACGAGATATTGTGCGCGATAAAGTTCTGCGCTCCAAGCTGGCGGATCGAAACCGTCCCCGCCTGTGCCAGAGGATGCCGAGGATTCACGACAAACACCAGCTCATCGCGATAGACCACCATCGACTTCACCTGTGCGTCATCCGGCCGGAAGGACAGCACGCCAATCTCTACCGAATGCATCAGCACCTCGTCCGAGATGCGGCTGGCCAACGACCGCTGCACGGCGAGCTTGATCCGCGGATTCTGTCGCCGGAATTCATCCAGCAGCGGCAAGAGATAAAGGCAGGTGTACTCGTTCGCCGCCAGGTTCAACCGCCCTCGGTGCAGCGACCGCAGCTCGGTCAAAGCTACCCCTGCTTCATTCCTTAGATTCAACAACTTAGCCGCATACTCTCGCAGGACTTCCCCGGCATCGGTCAGCGTTCCATCCCGCGACGACCGCTCAAAAAGGATCTCTCCCAGCTCGCCTTCGAGCTTCGCAATCGCCTGGCTCACCGCTGGCTGGGTGCGATGAAGCCTTGTCGCGGCACGGGAGAAGCTCCGCTCCTCTGCCACTGCCAGAAATGTCTCCATCTGGACCAGATCCATACCGTTACCCCGCGAGAAATAGAATTACCCAGCTTGAATACATCAATTAGAATTACTGATACACGTGGAAGTCATCATAAGCCTGCATTATGATGACGTCTAGATCGGGAGTGCCAACTTTATATGGTTGACCCAAACAAAATCGTCTTCTTCGACACCACCCTCCGCGACGGCGAACAGTCCCCTGGCTGCACCATGCACCATGAGGAAAAGCTGCGCATGGCGCATCAACTGGTGAACCTCGGCGTCGACATCCTCGAAGCCGGATTCGCCATCGCCTCCGACGGCGACTTCAACGCGGTTCAGGCCATCGCCCGCGAAGTCAAGGGAACGCGCATCGCATCGCTCGCCCGTTGTAAGCGCGAGGACATCAAGGCGGCAGGCCGAGCCATCGCACCGGCGCCGAGCAACCGCATCCACCTCTTCCTGGCTTCATCCGATCTTCATCTCGAATACAAGCTCCGCATCACCCGCGAGCAGGCCCTCGATCAGGCTGGCGAAGCTGTTCGGCAGGCGCTTGCCTTTACCGACGACGTCGAGTTCTCGACCGAAGACGGCACCCGCACCGATCACGAGTTTCTGATCAAGATGATCACGGTCGCCGTCCAGGCCGGTGCGACCACCATCAATATCCCCGACACCGTCGGCTACACCACGCCGGAGGAGTACGCCAACATCTTCCGCATGGTCAAGGCACGCGTTCCCGGCATCGAGAAGGTTATCCTCTCGACCCATTGCCATGACGACCTCGGCATGGCTGTGGCAAATACACTCGCCGGAGTTGAAGGCGGAGCGCGTCAGGTGGAGTGCACAATTAATGGCATCGGCGAGCGCGCAGGCAATGCTGCTCTCGAAGAGATCGCCGCCGCGCTGATGGTGCGCCACGACCGCTTCCCTTACACCAATAACATCAAGATGGAGCAGCTCTATCCCACCAGCCAGATGCTGGCTCAGTGCATCAGCTTCGGAGCTTCGCCCAATAAGGCCATCGTCGGAGCCAACGCCTTCGCGCACGAGTCCGGCATCCACCAGCACGGCATGATGGCCAATCCGCTGACCTACGAGATCATGACGCCCGCATCGGTCGGTGTCGCCAATACCAACCTCGTCCTCGGCAAACACAGCGGACGGCGTGCCCTTGTAGAACGCTTTGAAAAGCTGGGTCACCCGCTCACCCGCGAACAGCTCGACGAGGTCTATCACCGCTTCACCGAACTCGCCGACCGCAAGAAATCTATCTACGATCAGGACCTCCTCGGCCTCCTGCAACCAGACAAATCCGCGGCCGTCATCCACTAGCCGCACAGCAAAAAAGGAACATCATTCATGCGTCTCAAGATTGCAGTGCTGCCCGGCGACGGCATCGGCCCCGAAGTCACCCGTGAAGCTACCAATATTCTGCGTGCTGTCGCGGAGCTTGGCGGCCACGACTTTACCTTCGTCGAAGGCCTGATCGGCGGAACCGCCATCACCGAGACCGGCTCGCCGCTTCCTACCGCCACGCTCGACGCTGCGCTTGACTCCGATGCCGTCCTGCTCGGTGCTGTAGGCGATAACAAATTTAATGCGCTCACTCCAGACAAGCGCCCCGAGGCTGGCCTCCTGCAGATTCGTCAGGCTCTCGGCGGCTTTGCCAATCTGCGCCCCTCTATCGCTTATAAAGCCCTTAGCGCCAGCTCTCCGCTGCGCCCCGAGGTCACAGAGAACGTTGACATCCTCTTCGTCCGCGAGTTGCTCGGCGGCCTCTACTTCGGCGCGCCTCGCGAGTGGAATAAAGAGACCAACGAAGCCATCAACACAATGCGCTACACCCGCGACGAGGTCGTCCGCGTGGCCCGCGTCGCCTTCGAACTTGCGGGCAAACGCCGCAAGAAGGTCACCTCGGTCGACAAAGCCAACGTCCTCGAGGTCTCGCAACTCTGGCGCGCCACCGTCACCGAAGTTGCGAAGGAATATCCCGACGTCACCCTCGAGCATCAGCTCGTCGACTCGATGGCGATGCACATCATGAACATCCCGCGTAACTTCGACGTGGTCCTCACCGAGAACCTCTTCGGCGACATTCTCTCGGACGAGGCCGGAGTCATCACAGGCTCGCTCGGCATGCTGCCCTCGGCCACCATCGGCGGCGCAGTCAATCTCTTCGAGCCCGTCCACGGCAGCGCTCCCGATATCGCCGGAACCGGCAAGGCAAATCCGCTCGGCGCAATCCTGACTGCGGCGATGATCCTTCGCCACTCCGCAAATCTTGAGCAGGATGCCCGCGCGGTCGAACAGGCCGTCCTTAAAGTGCTCGACGAGGGCTACCGCACGGCAGATATCGCCCGCGGCCAAAGCTCCAGCCAGCAGACCGTTACCACGCAGGAGATGGGCAAGCGAGTCCACCAGGCGCTGACCGAATCGATCGACCGCCGCCAGTCCATGCACGCCGTCTAACACGAGAGTTCTTTGCAATTCCTTTTGCTTCTGGGTACGCCAAGGCTTCAGCCTTGGCCTTCTAAACCAGCATGATTAGGGGGCTTTAGCCCCGGGGTATGCAGTCATCCAATGCGCCGCCATCTCCAACTCGCCGCCATTCTCCTCCTCATCACAGGAACGGCGGCGACGCGTGCGGACCTCTTCAAACACAAGGAGTCGAAGCCCAAGGCAAACGTCGAATGGATGTGGCAATACAGCCCGCCACCCGCCGATGGCCGCGAAAACGCTCTCGTCCTCGATCCTCACTTCCAGCCGTTTCTGGCGCAATACCTCACTACGCCTCAGACCTTCTGGAGCCAGACCGGGCCAAAGCCAAAGTCGCTCGCAGAGACCGCGCTGGACTATCTCTCGGTACCCGGCAAGGTCCTCGCCGATCAGAACCGCTATCTCACCGTCACTGGCTGCGTCTTTCGTTTCTGTCCTGACCGTGGCCTGCTCTTTGTCGATCTCGGTCTCCCGCAGCCGCTCGTCGTCTTCGCCGCAATCAACTGGATCCAGCAGAATAAGACTCCCGACCAGCCCGGTGCCGAGTACACCTTATGGATCTTCAGCAATAAGACCATCGATGCCGACCACATTCCGGCGGCATTGACGCACAGCATCGCCCGCTGGACCGCCGAGCCACCACTCGGCACCACGATTCACCAGATCATCACCAACGCAATTCTTGTTGATCCCGACGGCAAGCCGCACCAGATCAAGCCCGCAGCCATCGGAGCCAACACCATCACCGAGCAACCTGAAATCAAGGCAAAATCATGACCGCGACACCCAAAACGTTATTCGAAAAAGTCTGGCAACAGCATCTTGTCGTCGAGCCCGAGGGCGAACCCACCATCCTCTATATCGACCTGCACCTCGTCCACGAGGTCACGTCGCCGCAGGCCTTCGACGGGCTGCGCATGGCTGGCCGCAAGCTGCGCCGCGCTGACCGCACCATCGCCACGGTAGACCACAACGTTCCCACCACCAGCGCCTACGACCGCCTCCATATCGTCGACCAGATCTCGGCCACGCAGGTCAACGCGCTGCGCAAAAACTGCGCCGAGTTCGGTATCGAGTTCTTCGACGTGCAGGACGCCTCGCAGGGCATCGTCCACATGATCGGGCCCGAGCTGGGAGCGACCAAGCCCGGCATGACCATCGTCTGCGGCGACTCACACACCTCGACGCACGGAGCCTTCGGCGCGCTGGCCTTCGGCATCGGCACCAGCGAGGTCGAGCACGTCATGGCCACGCAGACGCTGCCGCAGTCCAAGCCCAGGACCTTCCGCATCACCATCGATGGCGAGCTTCCCTTCGGCGTCACGGCAAAGGACATCATCCTCGACATTATTGGCAAGATCGGCACCGACGGGGCCACCGGCTACGCCGTCGAGTACGCCGGTTCGGCCATTCGCGCGCTCTCGATGGAAGGCCGCATGACCATCTGCAACATGAGCATCGAGGCCGGTGCCCGCGCAGGCATGATCGCTCCCGATGAAACCACCTTCGCTTACCTCAAGGGCCGTCGCTTCTCGCCCACTGGCACTGCGTGGGATGAAGCTGTCGCGCACTGGCGCACGCTGCCCACCGACGAAGGCGCAACGTTCGACCGCGAGATGCATATCGACGCGGCCACGCTGGCTCCGGCAGTCACCTGGGGCACGTCGCCCGGCATGACCACCACCATCGATGCCAGCGTTCCTACGCTTGACGAAGCCCCGACCGAAGCCGACCGCAAGTCCTTCGAGCGTGCCTACGAGTACATGGCGCTCAAGCCCGGCACGCCGATGGAAGAGATCGCCATCGACACCGTCTTCCTCGGCTCCTGCACCAACGGCCGCATCGAAGACCTTCGCGCCGCAGCCGCTGTCGTCAAAGGCCACCACATCGCGACTCGCGTCCGCGCGATGGTCGTCCCCGGCTCGCAGGCGGTCAAGCGCCAGGCCGAAGAGGAAGGCCTCGATGCGATCTTCAAGACCGCAGGCTTCGAGTGGCGCGAGCCCGGCTGCAGCATGTGCCTCGGCATGAACCCCGATATTCTGCAACCCGGCGAACGTTGCGCCTCGACCAGCAACCGCAACTTCGAAGGCCGACAGGGCCGCGGAGGACGCACTCACCTCGTCAGTCCCGAGATGGCCGCCGCAGCCGCCATCACCGGCCACTTCACCGACATTCGCAAGTGGAAGGGAGGCTCTCGCTGAGCGAGAGTAGATTTCATGGTTGATCGTCAGGCACGTGATGAAGCTCGCGCTGCACTCCAACGGTTTCTTAACTGCGAGATTACAAATGACGACTATGAATCTGAGTATCCCTTACCTGAATTATTTGGGAGGAAAGGGAGCAAAGATATAACTATTAAAGCAATCCATGGAATGTCTTGGAACTGGTTTGATGATTTCAATGCTCACAAGCTCGAAGGCGAATACGAACTTGATTCAGAAACACGGGAAATTGCCAATCGTTGTTGCCAGTTTCTTGCTGAAAACTATGAGTACGAATGGCATGAATCAAATTTTATGAGCACTGGTTTTACTCGCTCTCTTCTCATCACTCTGGGACTTATACCAAGAGTTCCGTCGGTGGAAGAGAGAATTGCTAATTATCTTGACCAACCGGAAGGCGATGCTTCAGTTTGGCCATTTTTTCGTCGCAGTGATCTTGAAGTGCAGAAGCAAAATACTTCGGACAGGAACTAACAATGGAACCCATCAACGTCCTCACCTCGAAAGCCGTCCCGCTGCCGCTGCCCAACATCGACACGGACCAGATCATCCCCAAGCAGTTCCTCAAGCGCATCGAGCGCACCGGCTACGGCGAGTTCCTCTTCTTCGACTGGCGCTACGACTCCGAAACGCCTGACGTCGTCAAAGAACGGCCAGACTTCGTTCTCAACAAGCCCGAACATAAGAACGCGCAGATCCTCATCGTCGAAAAGAACTTCGGCTGCGGCAGCTCACGCGAGCACGCGGCATGGGCGCTCAACCAGTACGGCTTCCTCGCCGTCATCGCGCCGACGTTTGCCGATATCTTCTTCTCGAACGCGGGCAAGAACGGCATCATCCTCGTTCGCCTCAGCGAAGAGGATGTACAGACGCTGCTCGAACGCTGCACCAAAGACCCCGAACACAAGCTGACCATCAATCTCGAAGCCCAGGCGGTCACTGACGACAAGGGCTTCAACGCGCACTTCGACATCGACCCTTTCCGCAAATACTGCCTGCTGAATGGGCTCGACGACATCGGTCTCACCCTGCGCCACGAATCCGAACTGGACGCCTTCGAATCCAAACACAATAAAGATTTCTGGTCTGCACCCAAAGCCGCAAAAGCTTCTTAATAGTCATCATCACGCTGACTCGCCGGTTCGCTGGCTAGCCGATTTGCTAACTCGATCCACCCTGAAAGGCTGACATCTTGAGCAACGAACTCGATCCCGCAAAGAAAAATTCCATCGCCCTCACCGAAGGCCCGTCCCGCGCCGCTGCGCGCTCCTACTTTCGCAGCGTCGGCTTCAGCAAGGAAGACCTGCACAAGCCCATCATCGGCATCGCCAACACGTGGACCGAGGTCGGCCCCTGCAACTTCCACCTGCGCAAGATCGCCGAGGCCGTCAAGCAGGGCATCCGCGAAGCCGGTGGAACGCCGATGGAGTTCAACACCATCACCGTTCACGACGGCATCACCATGGGCACGCAGGGCATGAAGGCTTCGCTGATCTCCCGCGAGGTCATCGCCGACTCGATCGAACTCGTCACCCGCGCCAACTCTTTCGACGGCATCGTCTGCATCGCCGGATGCGACAAGAACATGCCCGCCGCCATCATGGCGCTGGCGCGTCTCGACATCCCCGGCCTTATGCTCTACGGCGGCAGCATCGCTCCCGGCCATCTGCAGCAGCCCGACGGCACCAGCAAGGACATCACCATCCTCAACGTCTTTGAAGGCATGGGTTCGCATGCAGCGGGCAAGATCAACGACGCCGAGCTTGAGGCCCTCGAAGCTGCGGCCTGTCCCGGCCCCGGAGCCTGCGGCGGCCAGTTCACCGCCAACACCATGGCGATGGCTGGCGAGTTCCTCGGCATCTCGCCCATCGAGATCACCGGCGTTCCCGCCATGTCGCCCGAGAAGCACGAGGCCTCGCGTCAGGCTGGCCGCCTTGTGATGGACCTTGCACGCAAGGGCCTCACACCGCGCAAGATCATGAGCCGCGAGTCCATCGAGAACGCTATCGCCGCAGTCTGCGCGTCGGGCGGATCGACCAACGCGGTGCTGCACCTGATCGCCATCGCGCACGAGCTGAACATCCCCCTCTCGATGGAGGACTTCGACAAGATCAGCGAGCACACGCCGTTCATCTGCGACCTCTCACCGGGCGGCAAGTACACCGCCAAGGACTATCAGGAGGCGGGCGGATCGCGCCTGCTGGCCCAGCGGTTGATGGAGCGCGGACAGTTGCACGACACCATCACCGTCACCGGCAAGACCCTGCACGAAGAGGCCAGGGCTGCGCACGAGACACCGGGCCAGGTCATCATTCGTACATGGGACAAGCCGCTGAAGCCGACCGGAGGTCTGGTCATCCTCAAGGGCAATCTCGCTCCCGAAGGCTGCGTCATCAAGGTGGCTGGACATGAGCGGCTCTTCCATCAGGGCGTTGCGCGCGTCTTCGACTCCGAGGATCTCGCATCTGCCGCGGTTGAGTCGGGCAAGATCAATCCTTCAGACGTTCTCGTCATTCGTTATGAAGGGCCACGCGGTGGTCCGGGAATGCGCGAGATGCTCGCGGTTACGGCTGCGGTCAAAGGCATTCCTGAGCTTTCGGAGACGGTCGCGCTCCTCACTGACGGACGCTTCAGCGGTGCTACGCGCGGCTTGATGGCTGGTCACGTTGCGCCTGAAGCTCAGCTTGGCGGACCGATTGCCGCTGTTCATGAAGGCGACACGATCACCTTCGATATTCCAAACCGCGAGCTGCGGCTTGAAGTTCCTGCTGAGGAGATTGCAGCGCGACTCAAAGCTGTCAAAGCTCCGGTGCCGCACTTCAACAGCGGAGTCTTCGCCAAATATGCCAACACCGTAAGCAGCGCATCGAAGGGCGCTGTCACGACGTAAAAGCTATGCAAACCGATCAAGTCAAATTCGGCAGCCGAACAACTACTCATCTGGTGAGAGTCTTTCAGGTATTGTTCTTCCCATTTGCTTTTGTCTTTTTCGGTAGTCCGCGATCCATTCCCTTTTGGATTTTTGTCCCTTTTCTAATTGGGTTCGAAATCTATCTCTCATGCATTGTCTTTGCGACTCTTAATGAAAACGGACTTGTCTATCGAAGGTGGAATAAGCCAATTCAGGTCGATTGGGAATCATTCCAAACACCCAAACAACGATGGGCTTTCTACATCCTGATCAAACTGAATAACAAGCCTTTTTGGAGCCGGTATCTCCTCCTTCCGATTTGGAGTCCTTCGTTGCATGAAATCGCTCGTTCATCGAATGCAGCCAAACGACTTGAAGACCTTATATTGACCAACGAATCTGGTAGGACAAACTAATCGAAGTTGAACTTGAAATTGTAGTCTTAGCGAGGGAGAACAAGATGGTAGACAAAAATCAGCACCCCACCCTTACCGGAGCCGAAATCGTTTGGGCCACGCTGGCTGGCGAAGGCGTAGATAAAGTCTTCGGCTATCCCGGCGGAGCTATCCTGCCCGTCTACGATGCCTTGCGCAAGTTCCCCAGCATCCACCATGTGCTCGTGCGCCATGAGCAGGGAGCCTCGCACATGGCCGACGGTTACGCCCGCGCCTCGGGCAAGACTGGCGTGTGCATCGCCACCAGCGGCCCGGGCGCGACCAACCTCGTGACCGGCATCGCCACGGCCATGCTCGACAGCATTCCCATGGTGGCCATCACGGGACAGGTCTCCTCCAAGGTGCTCGGCTCCGATGCGTTTCAGGAGGTGGACATCACCGCCATCACCATGCCGATCACCAAACACAACTGGCTGGTGACACGCGCCGAAGATATCGCGCCGACCATCCGTGCTGCCTTCCAGATCGCGCAGTCGGGACGCCCCGGTCCGGTGCTGGTCGATATCACCAAGGACGCGCAGCAGGCCACAGCCACCTTCGACTTCGAGGCTGCCGCGCCGCCGCCGCATCGTCCTCATCCGATGCTCCGCGCCGAAAGCTCGTCGATCAAGCAGGCCATCGAGCTGATTCAGTCGGCCAAGCGCCCGGTCATCCTCGCGGGTCACGGCATCACGCAGTCGGGAGCCGAGGCCGAGGTGCTCGCCTTCGCCGAACGCCAGCAGATTCCGGTGGCCAGCACGCTGCTCGGTCTTGGATCGTTTCCGACACACCATCCGCTGTCGCTGGGCATGATGGGCATGCACGGCGAGTCATGGGTGAACAACGCGATTCAGCAGGCCGACCTTCTGCTCGCCTTCGGCATGCGCTTCGACGACCGCGTTACCGGCAACCTCGCCAGCTACGCGCCCAACGCGAAGAAGATCCACATCGAGATCGACCCCAGCGAGATCAACAAGAACGTCAAGGTCGACGTGGCGCTGATCGGCGACCTGCGCCAGACGCTTGATCTGTTACTGCCGCTGCTGCCGAAGAAGTCCGACGCAAGCTGGATCAAGGCCGTGAATGCGATGAAGGGCGATGCTTCGGTGCGCGACATCATCAACCTTCCCGACAACGGCCATCTCTACGCCGCGCACGTCATCAACGACATCTGGCGCGAAGCCGAAGCCGCTGGAAGAACAGCCCAGACCATCATCGTGACCGACGTAGGCCAGCACCAGATGTGGGAGGCACAGTACTACAAGCACGACTCTCCGCGCACGCTGGTCACCAGCGGCGGTCTGGGCACGATGGGCTTCGCGCTGCCCGCAGCCATCGGCGCAAAGGTCGCGTGCCCCGAGAAGGACGTTTGGGTGATCGCAGGCGATGGCGGCTTCCAGATGACCGCCTCCGAGCTTTCGACCATCGCGCAGGAGGGGTTGGCCATCAACATTGCGGTCATCAACAATGGCTTCCTCGGCATGGTGCGGCAGTGGCAGGAGGCGTTCTACGACAAGAACTACGCCGCCAGCCCCATCCTCTCGCCTGACTTCGTTGCGCTCGCCGCAGCGCATGGCATCGCGGGCGCAACCGTCAGCCAGCGCAAGGATGTAATCCCCACAGTTACAAAAGCTCGCACCAGCGGCAAGGCATTTCTGATTAATTTTCAGGTAGAGAAAGAAGATGGAGTTTATCCGATGATCGCGCCGGGTGCTGCCCTGCATGAGATGGTTCGCAGACCGACAAAGGATCCGCTGCTTGAGACTGCCGAGGATGAGTAGCTAGATCAAAATTATGTCCGTCGACAGGTTACAACTCGGCTGGGCCGCTCTTATTGGAATAGCTTCTGTAGCGATTCTTGCAGGGATAGCTTCAATAGAGCGGTTCAGCAGCATCGGCATAGTTTTGTTGCCAGGAACACTTCTCGCGGCGCTGTTTTTCCCGCAAGGTATCGAATCGGATCACGGTATTGCATTTCTCGTTTTTGCCACAATTTTTGACTCCGTGTTGTTTGCTTTAGTTGCTCTAGTTGTTCTCCGAATGCGATCCAATAAATCGCTGCCCCACTAAAAGGCATTCATGTGCATATCCTAGGCCAATCAAACGCTAAATCCGGCACAACAACCCGAGCAACTGCGCTCCTGCTTCTGCTCGCAATGGCACCAGCCTTTGCGAAGACACAGCAACATTCAGTCAAAATCAGAATCATCAACGCACAGACGAACAAAGCCGTCACCGACGAGAATCTCAACGTAGCACTAAGAGTCGATCAGATTGGATCCGTCGCCATGAAGACGGATAAAGACGGCATCATCGACGTGGACACGGGCCACGCGACCATCATCCGCATCCTCTCGAACATGTATGCCGACTGCCGTTCGCGCGGCGAGCTTTACACCAACTACTCCATTGCCGAGATTCAGGCCAATGGCATGACCACCGGCAATCTGTGCAGCAATGCCAGACCCAAGGCGAAGCCCGGAGAACTCATCCTCTTTGAGACTCCCAAAACTTATATCCCGACGTATCCCGCGCCTCCAGCATCTCGCGCAACGACAGTACCTGTTACCCCTCAGGAGAAACCGTAATCGCATGAAGACACGATGGTATGTCTGGGCATTCTGCTTCTATCTGGAATCGACGCTACAGTGGATATTCAGATGGCATTCTCACATGCCAACGTCGCATCTCGATCCATCATTTTTCGTGTTTTTCAATCTGATTTTTGCACGATTATTTTGCATCTGGATAGTTCTTTGGCTAACACGCGCAACTGACAACTGGATTGAGAGAATATTTCTGGTTCTCAACGCAATCATATTCGCGCTTACTATCGCTTTAACCCTTCATCGACTCGGCTATTTTCAGCCCTATGTTTCGCCGCAAATTTCGAATTGGATGTTCCTTTTAGCAACCGTTCTTCTGGGTTACCGAACCGATCAAATTTTGAAGCAGCAAGATAAACGAATCGAGATAATGACATGCTCCACACCTTTGTAGCCCTCGTCTCCGATAAGCCTGGCGTTCTTACCCGGGTCGCCTCGCTCTTTCGCCGTCTGAACATCAACATCGTCTCGCTCACCGTCGGCGAGTCCGAACGCGTCGACACCTCGCGCATGACCATCGTCTGCGAGGCGCCGGAGCACGCCGCCGACCGCATTCGCGCCTCGCTCTACAAGCTCGAGATCACCGTCGATGTCGACGAGGTAGGCCGCAGCGAGGCCGTCATCCGCGAGCTTTGCCTGATCAAGGTCGCCGCCGGGCCGAGGGAGCCGAACGGGCTCTCGTCGCGCTCGCAGATCTTCGAGTTGGCGAGTGTCTTCCGCGCGCGCGTCGTCGATCTTGCGCCCGAGTCGATCATGCTGGAGATGACGGGCAGTTCCTCGAAGATCGAAGGGCTGCTGCAGGTGCTGCGCGAGAGCGGCTACACCATTCTCGAAGTCTCGCGCACCGGCCGCATGGCCATGCGGCGCGGCCACCACACCAGCAGGGTGCTCAAGGCTCTGGGCACACCGAACGGGAGTCCCGAAGCCGGTATTCCCGTTGTGCCAACCAGCGATATCATCCCTAACCAGTTTGACGAACACTAAAACTTCACGACTGCGGAATAAAATCCGCGCAATTCATGGTCGTCAACGGATTCACTGAGCTACCATTAACCTAAAGGACACGAACACCATCATGGCTAAGGCATACCACGACGCAGACGCAGACCTCTCTCTTATCCAGGCGAAGAAAGTCGCCATCATCGGCTATGGCTCGCAGGGCCACGCCCATGCTCTCAACCTCAAGGACTCCGGCGTCGATGTGCGCGTCGGTCTCCGCGCCGACAGCCCCAACGTGGAGCGCGCGCGCAAGGCTGGCCTTCAGGTCGGCACCGTCGCCGAAGTTTCGAAGTGGGCCGACGTCATCATGAACCTGACGCCCGACCAGACCGCGGCCAAGGTCTATCACGCCGACATCGAGCCGAACCTGGCACCCGGCAAGACGCTGATGTTCGCGCACGGCTTCAACATCCGCTTCCGCACCATCACCCCGCCTGCCGGTGTTGACGTTTCGCTGGTTGCGCCCAAGGCTCCCGGCCATCGCGTACGCGAGGTTTTCACCGAAGGCGGCGGCGTACCCGCGCTCGTAGCTGTCGAGCAGGATGCGAGTGGAACAGCGCTCGCGCTTGCACTGAGCTACGCCAAGGGCATCGGCACCACGCGTGCCGGTGTTCTGGAGACCACCTTCACCGAAGAGACCGAGACCGACCTCTTTGGCGAGCAGGCAGTTCTCTGCGGGGGCACCTCGGCGCTGGTCAAGGCTGGCTTTGAGACGCTGGTCGAGGCTGGATATCAGCCGGAGCTTGCCTACTTCGAAGTGCTGCATGAGCTGAAGCTCATCGTCGACCTGATGTATCGTGGCGGCCTCGAGTACATGCGCCACTCCATCTCGGACACAGCGGAGTGGGGCGACTACGTTGCTGGTCCGCGCATCGTCACCTCTGAGGTCAAGAAGGCGATGAAGGGGCTGCTCAACGATATTCAGGACGGCAGCTTCGCCAAGAAGTTCATCGAAGAGAACGAGACCGGACGCCACGAATTCGCCCGCATCCGCAAGCAGGAAGCAGCACACCAGATCGAAAAGGTCGGCGCAGAGCTTCGCAAATCCATGCCGTTTCTCGACCCCGTCGTCGTCAAAGACGGAGCCGTCGTCAAGGCCTGACCGCCATTCGCAACCAAACGAAGGGCGGGGCTTCTGGCTCCGCCCTTTGTACTTTTATAAGGGAACCTGCACATAAAAATCTGCGTACTTTACAGCATCGACTACCATAACAACAGAACTGGAGCACACGCCCTATGGAAACCGCGACCCTCCAAGCCGAGCCATACCTAGCTCCCATCACACCTGCAACACCCACGCCGCTGCTTGAGATCATCGCCGCGCTGCGCACCATCACTCCGCTCATCGGACTCTCCGATGAGGAGTACACGTGGCTGGCCAACCATGGCACCGAGCGTATCAGCGACGGCGGCGATGCGCTGATCTTTCGCGAAGGAGCGCCCACCTCGCACCTCGTCTTCATCCTTCGCGGAGAGGTCCATGTCCGCCGCCGCCACTCCGGCCCCATGGCGCTCTTCGTCGGCCGCGCCGGGCAGATGACCGGCAAGCTGCCCTACTCGCGCATGAAAACCTATGGCGGAGATGGTTACACCATCGGCCCCAGTTGGGTCCTCGACATTCACGAGTCTCTCTTTCCCGAGATGCTGGCCGCTATCCCCTCGATGGCGCAACGGTGCGTCTCCGTACTGCTCGACCGCGTACGTGAGGTTACGCGCATGGAGCAGCAGGCAGAGAAGCTCTCCGCACTGGGCAAACTCGCGGGCAACCTCTCGCATGAGCTGAATAATCCAGCGTCGGCGGCACAGCGCTCTGCCGCCAGCCTCTTCGGCGAACTGCGCAAGTACGGCGACCAGAAGTATCTGCTTGGCTCGCTTTGTCTCACGCCGGAGCAGTCCAAGATCTATAAGGACTGGGTGATCCGCACCCGTGCCAGCATGGCGGCGTATTCCAGCGAAACGGTCGCGCCTCAGAATCCGCTGGCCTCCTCAGACCGCGAAGAGCAACTCACCAAGTGGCTCATCGACCACAATGTCACCGAGCCATGGACGATTGCGCCCTCGCTCTCCGAGACACGCATCACGCTCGAACATCTCGACGATCTGGCGCGCCACGCTCCACCGGAGCTTGTCCCCATCACCATCGGCACCTTTGCCACGTCGCTGCGCGTCGAGCGCATGACCGAGGCCATTGTCGACTCGACCGTCCGCATCTTCGACCTCATCAGCGCCATCAAGGACTACTCCTACATGGACCAGGCGCCGATTCAGGACATCGATATTGCACTGTCGCTCGAGGCCACGCTGGCCATGTTCTCCTCGCGGCTGCAGGGCATCACCATCGAGCGCGACTTCGATCCGGCACTTCCGCCGATCAGCGCCTATGGCAGCGAACTCAGCCAGGTCTGGACTGCGCTCATCGAAAACGCAATCGAAGCCATCCGTTCCAGCGGCGAGCCCGGCATTCTTCGCCTGCGCACCTGCCTCACCGGTACGATGGCGAGCATCGAGATCTGGAACAATGGCCCTGAGATCGATCCGGCCATCCAGTCGCGTATCTTTGAGCCTTTTTTCACGACGAAGGCCCCCGGACATGGGCTCGGCCTCGGACTCGATACCGCTCAGCGCATCGTCAGCCGCCACTCCGGCTTTCTGACAGTCGAATCGAAGCCCGGAGCGACCTGCTTCCAGGTCCGCCTGCCGCTGGACCAGGCACAGGCTTATTAGCTCAACCGCATTTCTAGATGTCCCGGGAATGCACCACTGCGAACCGATCCTTCAAGCGCAGGAATGGGGTCTCAAGGTAACGGTAGGAGAGTGCCGAGACCCCGATCGTGCCTAACAGGGTTACAGGCAGTACCACCAATCCAAAGATGAGCACGTTGTAAAGCGAGTGATTCCGTCCTGTCTGAACTCCCAGCCCTATAGATTTCGTCAGCGCTGCAACAAGATCATAGACAAGATGGTGATAGACGTAGAGCCCAAACGAGATCTTTCCGAGATAGACCAATGGCTGCGGCCAAATTGCCGGGTTGCTGCGCAGAAATGCCATGAAGATGATAACGGTGCCAACAGCAATGATCGCTTTGCCGAGAAGGGTCTGCGGCGGCGAAGCCAGGAGGTCTCCATTGGGCTGAGAGCAGATACCACCAACGATCCAGCATACCAGTCCGAGAAAGAACAATGCCCAGAACTTCAACAGGGTTGATGGAGAAACTTTTGGCTTGAGAACCATGGACAGGATTCCGCCAAGCGGGAAGAAAAGAAGAGTCGCCACCAACTCAGTGGTTTCTGTTCTCCAGGGCGTGCTTGTAGTTCGATAAGTGATCAGGGGAATTACGACAATTGCAATGGAACAGAGCCACAGCATCGTTCGACGCGAAAACTTCCACATCGCAAAGGGCCATATCAGATAGAACTGCTCCTCCGCCGATACAGTCCAGAGCGGCAGGATGGGCGACCATATGAATTTATAGAGCACAACATGCCAGTTGTTCACAAAAAACAAAAAGCTCAGGATGACCGGCAACGTAAGGTGGTATTCCTTATTGAGCGGCTGGATAAGCAGCCCGATCAGCACAACAAAGTAATAGAGGGGCCATATGCGAAGGATTCTTCGCATATAAAACATCTTGAGGTGAATTGCCCCCGTTGCTTTTCTCTCTCGCGCTAAAAGCTCTGTTATCAGATAAGAGCTGAGCAGAAAGAAAAGTCCCACGCCATTGCGGCCAGTCGATTCGATCGTCTTTGCGAATAGAGCGACTATCCGCGCTCCTCCGACATGGCTTGAAACATCGACTGCTGGAAGGCAATGCAGGAAAAAAACGGATAAAAAAGCAAAGAACCGCATGACGTCCAACTGCGGCATATAAAATTTAGGAGGTTTTGCACCTCCGGTTTTCGCGGGCGGTAGTGTCATTGACACCACGGACTCACTCATTTTTATCCACCTATTTGGTATTCGCCTACTTCGTGACTTCCACGCCACGCCAGAAGGCGATGTGGTGCTTCACGTTGCGCGCGGCAGGCTTGGGATCGGGGTAATACCACGCCGCATCCTGATTTTCCTGATCATCGACAACAATGGTGTAGTAGCGAGCCTGCCCCTTCCACGGGCAACTGGAGGTCGTTGAGCTGGGTCTCAAAAACTCTCGCTTAACTGTCTCTTCCGGGAAGTAAATGTTTCCCTCAACTGTCTCGTATGTCTCGCTTTCAGCCAGCGTCTGGCCATTCCATACTGCCTTTGCCATTGTTCGCTACCTTATTCTTTTCAATAAGTTACAGCTCATCATTCTTGCAGACACGCCAATGAGCGGGGTTCTGAACCCTGAATGCTACCAAGCTATTTGTAACAGAAGCGATGCCGAAAAGGAAGGCAGCCGCATCCTGACGGGCCGTCTTAAGCGGCTCTATGGCGTCGCAGCGGCGGGGCCAAACCTCTTCAAGAGCCCCTCGTATCTGGCCCTCGCGATCGGATATTTTTCAATCAGGGCAGCCGTCTGCCCCATGAACGGACTGCCAGACTGCTTCTCGGTTTCGGCATGAAAGTGGTGGAACTTGGCGTAGAGCAGAATGCCCTCTCCGTTCGAGTCCAGAAACAAGTCGGGATCCAGCGCGCCTCGCAGCACCAGCGATGCAGCCATCTCCCAATAGCTCAACGTCTGCCGCCACGCGGGGTTGTGCGGAGACTTCATATCCCTCGACACCGCCCGCAGTTCTTCAAGAGTCTTCGGCTGAAAATCGAAGACCATAAACCGTCGCGCGGCCCTCAGTGCCTCTTCCCGTCGAAGCTCATAGAGCCGCAGTATCAGCTCAGCGTCTGCTGCGGTTGCCATCCGTTCTCCCTTGCCGTTCTTTTATGCAACACTCTCGACCATAGGCCGAGTCTTCTCCGGGTCAGGCCGCTCTGCAACCGGAGCAGGTGCAGGCCCGGCAATCTTCTTCTCGTAGCTGCACTCAGGAGTTGTCGGTTCCTCCTCAGCGGCGCCCTTCTTCTTGCGCCTCTTCGGCAGCGCCTCACGATTATTGGGGCAGACCAGGTACGTCCCTTTGTCGTTCGTCACTTCGAGAAGATAAGAGCTGTCTCCCTTGGGACATGCCTGGTTGACCAGCTTCAGGTTCGAAGCGAAGTCGCACTTGGGATACTTCACGCAGCCGTAGAAGGTGTCGCCACGCTTGGTCTTGCGCACAGCAATATCGCCGCCGCACTTCGGGCATGGAACATCCAGCAGGTCCTGCTTGATGTACTTGCACTTCGGATAGCCGCTGCAACTGATGAACTCGCCATACTGCCCATTGCGCAGCAGCAGAGGCTTGCCGCACTTCGGGCACATCTCTTCGAGCTGCACCGGAGGCTTCTGCTGCACCTTCTGCGTCAGCTTGCGAATCGTCTTGCAGGGCGGGTCTTCGTTATATCCGGGGCAAGCCATAAACGGCCCCCACGGCCCATTGCGCAGCACCATCACGCGGCCGCAGTTGTCGCAGAACTCCTCTTCGGGAACGTCGTCTGCGCCCGGAGCGCTGAGGTCGGGCTTGGCGGCGAAGTTCTCCTTGGTGAAGTCGCAGCTTACCGGCTCGACGATAATTTTCTTGCCCTGCTCGGCTGCTGCGTTAATCGCAGTTGCCAACTCCTTCGTGTCATCGACCTCTTTCGAGTATTCGATCACATCGTCGGTCGTCGCCTTCACGATCACAGGAAACTCGAACGCAGCCGTCACCTTCTTCGTGACCGCGTTCGCATCCTTCTTCCAAGGTCCCATCGCTACGATCATGGGCTTGACCTTGGTGAAGTTGCTGCAAGAGTAGAAGCTGCCGAACTTGCCCCACTTCAAGATGAGTGCGCTGCCGCACTTATCGCAGACCTCAGTGGTCGCATGCTCCATGCGCTTAATGTCTTCCATCTGCGTGCCGGCGACCTTCAACTCCTTCTCGAAGTGGTCGTAGAAGCTGTTCAGCAGATCAGTCCACTTCTCCTGACCCTCTTCCACCGCATCGAGCTCTCCTTCGAGCGTCGCCGTGTACTGTGTGTCAAAAATATACGGAAAGTTCTTCACCAGAAGGCCGGTGACGACCGTGCCAATTTCAGTCGGCACAAACTTCGCGCCGATCTTCTTGACGTAGTCGCGATCCTGAATCGTATTGATAATGGAAGCATAGGTCGAAGGCCGTCCGATGCCGCGTTCTTCCAGCACCTTCACCAGCGAGGCCTCGTTGTAGCGCGGTGGCGGCTCGGTAAACTTCTGCTCCGAATCGATCTTCTGCCTGGTCAACACCTGCCCATCGTTCAACACGGGCAGCTTGTTGTCGAGACCCTCGTCCTCGTCCTTCTTCTCCGCAATCTGTTCGTAGACCTTCAGGAAGCCGTCGAACTTCATCACCGATCCGGACACGCGGAAGTCGTAGGTCTTGTCTGCCTTCGCGGCGATATCGACGGTCGTCTGGTCGAACACTGCCGGGACCATCTGCGAAGCGACGAACCGCTGCCAGATTAGCTTGTAGAGCTTGTACTGCTCCTCGCTGAGGTTCTTGCGAATCGACTCCGGCGTAAACGCGACGTTCGTAGGCCGAATCGCTTCGTGCGCGTCCTGCGCATCCTTCTTGCTCTTGTACTCGTTCGGCTTTGCAGGCAGATAGTGCGCGCCGAGATTCTTCTGAACGTACTCGCGAGCCTCGACGATGGCATCGGGAGAGACACGGGTTGAATCGGTACGCATGTAGGTAATCAGGCCGACTGTGCCTTCCTTGCCGATCTCGACGCCCTCATACAAACGCTGCGCCACGCCCATCGTGCGGCGAACGTTGAACCCCAGTCTGCTCGAAGCGTCCTGCTGCAGTTTGCTGGTCGTAAACGGAGCCGTAGGGTTCCGCTTGCGCTCCTTGCGCTCGACTGAACGCACCGACCACTTGGCATGTTCAAGCTGGGCGACGACCTCCTCGATCCGCTGCTGGGTCGGCAGCGAGCTGGCGATGAAGAGTTCCTTCCCGTTCTCGTCGACTCCATTTGCGACACGCGCCGCGACACCATCAATCCCTACAAATCGTGCAACAAACTCCTGCCCGTCGGTGCTGGGTTTCAACGTCGCATTGATGGTCCAGTATTCCACTGGGTTGAAGCTATTAATCTCCAGCTCGCGCTCTACAATCAGGCGCAGTGCCACCGTCTGCACGCGGCCCGCGCTCAGTCCGCGGCGTACCTTGTCCCACAACAGCGGGGAGACCTGGTATCCCACCAGACGGTCGAGCACGCGCCGGGTCTGCTGCGCGTCCACCAGATTTTCATCGACGTCACGGGCATGGGCAAACGCGGCCTTCACCGCCTTCTGCGTAATTTCGTTGAAGGTCACACGGCGAATCTTCGACTTGTCCTTCATGACCGGCAGAAGCTGCATCGACAGGTGCGCGGCAATCGCCTCGCCTTCGCGGTCGGGGTCCGGCGCCAGGTAGACCATGTCCGACTTCGCTGCCAGCTTCTTCAACCGCTCCACAATCTTTTCTTTGCCTGGAGATACGATCAGCGTCGGCTCGAACGTCCGATTCTTTAGTTCCACACCGATGTCGTTCTTTGGCAGGTCCATGATGTGGCCAATCGAAGCCTCCACAATATAGTCGCTGCCGAGATATTTATTGATCGTCTTCGCCTTCGCCGGCGATTCGACAATCACAAGTGATTTAGCCATTCGTTCCCTTCATCCACCTAAAAGCACTACCTTAACAAAACGTTCCGTCGTGCAGGATTCCAATGCGAACCTAACACGAGTTGCCAGAAAGATGCGAACCCGGCAGTTTTGCAAAACTCAAACTTTGTCCAAAATCTCTACTGAAAGACCACCGATTTTGTATCTCAATAGACCACCTATCTTCTATTCATAGACCGTCCATCTTGTATCTCAATAGACTGTTCATCCTGTATTCCGTCTGCATCGTCTATGGGTAACATACGGCGGGTTTTCCACAAGGTTCCACTAGAACGAGCGCACATAGTTCTTACCCGGCAACTGCCTCACGCGGCCCGCGATCTCCAACTCAAACAACGCCGTAAAGATCTCAGCAGACCCCAACTTCGCTTCCAGTTGCTCAATCAGGTCATCCAGTTGCACCGATTCATCGTGCCTCAGCTGGTCCAGAACCATCTGCTCATGCTCCGGCAGCGGCTTGTTGCTAAATAGAGATGCAGACTCTGCGATCTTCGATTCATCGCCACCCACCGCGCTTAGCTCATCTTCCAACTGCCGCCGTATCTGCGAAGGCAGGTCCTCCCACACGTCCTCCCACGTTGCCGTGAGCTTAGCCCCCTGCTTAATCAATGTGTTAGGCCCCCAGGCATTCTTGTTGGTCACGTTGCCGGGAACGGCGTAGACATCGCGATTCTGCTCCATCGCCAGCCGGGCCGTGATGCGGGTCCCGCTGTACTCCGCCGCCTCGATGACCAGCACGCCCACGCTCATGCCGCTCAAAATCCGGTTCCGAATCGGGAAGTTCTGCGGAGCCGGAAACGTTCCCAGCGGGTATTCGCTTACGATCGTTCCGCCCGAGGCGACAATATTCTCTGCCAGCTTTTTGTTCTCTTTTGGATAGATCACGTCGATCCCGGTTCCCCACACAGCGACCGTCTTGCCACCTGCCTCGATCGCTCCCTTGTGCGCCGCCGTATCGACCCCGCGCGCCATGCCGCTGAAGATGACCAACCGCCGGTTCGCGAGGTCCCGCGACAGCATCTCCGACATGCCCGCACCGTAGGGCGAAGGATGGCGCGTTCCCACGACCGCGATTCCCGGCCGCGCCAGCAATTCTGCGTTACCGCGAATCCACAACACCGCTGGCGGGTCATAGATCTCCCGCAATCGCTGCGGATATGCCTCGTCGTCCTGCGTCAAAATGCTACCGCCCGCCTCGGCTACCCTCCGCATCTCGTCTTCCGCCGCAGCCCGCGCCTTGCCCTCGAAGAGGAACTGCGCCGACTGCGCGGGCATCCCCGTCGCTTCCAACTCTGTCAGCGACGCCTCAAACAATCGCTCTGCCGCACCCAGAGCCTTCACTGCCCTGCCAATCCGCGTCGGCCCCATCCCCGGCGTCAAAGTCAACGCCATCCATGCCAGCCGAGCTTGCTCCAACGACGCCACCTTCTCAATATTCTGCTGCGACAAATCCACTCCTCCGAGCCGGCAAATCTGAAACTTATCTTTATCGGTCAGCTTGCCGCAAGGCCCCTGCCAGCACAAACGATCCGCCGCACATCGCCAAAGCGATCATCCCGCTGGTCCACTCATTGCCATTGTGAACAGCCGCTACAACTCTCGGCGCATGGAGCACAACGACCCACAGCAGAAACATCAATCCAAGCAATGCCGCAGCCAGCCGCCCCTGTATCTTCGTCGCAAGACTCAAAGCAGAGGCGAGAAACGCCACTCCCACAAAATAAGACCAGAACAAATGCCCGGGAATCCACGCAGGGATCAGCATCGCGATGAACTTCGCATACAGGAAGTGCTGCACTCCAACGACGACCAACGCAGCCGCGAAGAGAAACCGGCCCACCAATACCAGGCTCTCCCACGACATGGAGTTCGACAACTCCAGTTCACCGGCCAGCACCAGCGCAGCCGCGCCCAGTGCCATCACCTCGGCTCCGCTCGTCCATGGGCCGGGGTCACGCAGATTTGCAAACAACCGCGGCATAAAAACAACCAGCACCCGCAATAGAAAAACCGCAGCCAATAAAACCGTCGCAGCCCGCGCCCACTTCTTCGCCACGATGCAAACACCGGCTGCAAAAAAACCCGCGCCGATCAGCCACGCCCAAAGCCCTGTCTCCGCAGTCCACGGAGGCCCCGGAGCAGGCCCCGTCCCCCGCGCATGAAAGAGATACAGAAGCCCAAAAAGCACCATCCCCACACCAAACACGATGCGGCCCAACCGGCTCAATCCATCCACAGTAGAACCCTCCAGACAGCAAACACAACCATTTCGCGACCGTCATGAATCCTACCCTACGATTGGCCCGATGGAGGGCTTAATTCCTCATCGCACTTCCTACACTCCATCATTCGGCCAATTCGCTCGGCCCTGCTCTCTTCGCGCAACACCCATTCGCGCACCATCCACGGCGGATCATGGCGCACATGCTGCCCATGCCCACACTCCAGCTTTGCTGCCCAGTGCCCCTCTTCATCCTGATAGAAGCCGACTATCGCACACTGCATCGAAAGCCTCCCATCAACATCTATTAAACTAGTAGCAGTTTGCCTAAATCATCCCATCCCGTCCGCGTAGCCGCCATCAACTTCCTCAACCCCGCACCTCTCATGTGGGACTTCGAGCACCCACCTCTGGCAGCAAAGCTCGCCGACCGCTACACCCTCCACTACACCCGGCCCGCGCTCTGCGCCGACGAGCTGCTCGCAGCCCGCGCCGACCTCGGCCTCATCCCCATCGCCGAACTGACGCCCGACCTCGCCATCGTGCCCGGCTGCACGATCGCCTCGCTCGACCGCGTGCGCTCCATCCAGCTCATCGTCAAAAATACCCACACCCTTGAGACCGTCCGCACCATCGCCGCTGATACCGCGTCGCGCAGTTCTCTCGCCTACGCCAAAATTCTCTTCCGCAAGTTCCTCGGTACGCAGCCCGGCTTCCTCCAGCAACCTGCCGATCCCATTGCCATGCTTCAGCAAGCCGATGCGGCATTGCTGATCGGCGACCCGGCGCTGCTGGCGCTTGAATCCCGCGAGCAGATCGAGCAGGCCATCGGCCCCTGCCATTGGATCGACCTTGCCCATGAGTGGACTACCCGCACCGGCCTGCCCTGGGTCGCCGCCGTCTGGGCGGTCCGGCCCGAGGCCCTCAGCCTCGGCCACATCACGAATGCCGAGATCACCAACGACCTCACCGCTTCACGCGATCACGGCCTCGCCCATACCGAAGACCTCGTGCGTCAGTGGACGCCTCGCATCGCTGTCCCGGCCGAGACCATTCGCCACTATCTGACCGAGAACATCCACTACAACCTCACCCCCGACTGCATCGAGGCTATGAAACTATTCCGCCGGTACGCCGCCGAGATCGACGCCCTCCCACCGCTCCCTGAACTCCGCTTTCTATAGCATCATCAACACTTCGCAACATATTTGCGATTCGCGCGGAGACTTGCGAACTTCTGTTAGCGTCATACTGACCATGAAGTTCCCTGCTGGCACCGGAGTTACCAACGCAGCCGCAATTCATCCGGCAAAGCATCTTCTCGCCTTCCTTCTGGCCACCGCACCTCATCACCACTCCAGCAAGTTCTTCTATTTTCTTGCCGGCTTCGGCATCTTCGGCATCTTTCTGGTCTCCATCGTCGATTCGTCGTTCGTTCCGCTTCCCGTCCCCGGCGTCACCGACATCATGCTGGTGGTCTTTGCCGCTCAGAAGGCCAACTGGATACTGCTCATCCTATTGGCCACCGCAGGCTCTGCGCTCGGCGGATATCTCAGCTACCAGGTCGGCCACGCCGGAGGAATGCAGTTTCTCGAAAAACACGTCCCCGCGCGGATCTTCAAAAATATCAGCGGCTGGATGGAAAAACATGCCTTCCTCGCCATCGCCCTTCCCGCCGTTCTGCCGCCACCCATGCCGCTCTCGCCCTTTGTGCTCGCTGCGGGGGCGCTCAAAATGTCGAAGAAGAAGTTCCTCACCATCTTCACCGTGAGCCGCGCAGCGCGCCACGCATTCGCCGTGTGGCTTGGCATCTACTATGGCAGGCACGTCCTCCACCTCTGGAGCCGCTTCTCCGCCAAATGGGCCACGACCATCCTCATCGTCGTCTGGGCAGCCATCCTCATCGGTTGCGGCGTCGCCTTCTGGAAGCTCTACAAAACATCCAAAACCTTCGGCGCACAGCCAACCAAGCTGATCGATCATCCCAACACGACAAGATAACGGACCTCTGATGAATCCCAATTTTGAAAGGGCATGGCTTTAGTCCCTGAGGGAATGTAGGACTTTGATCAGGCTTTCCTTAACTCAGTCATGCCCGGCTCATATCTCCCAGCGCAACAGTGTCGTCCCCACCGTGTATCCGCCGCCAAACGAAGCCAGCAGAACCGTATCTCCCTTTTTCAATCGACCCTGCTCGAGCGCCGTACACATTGCCAGCGGAATGGTCCCCGCCGTCGTGTTGCCGTATTCACCAATATTGATGATCACCCGCTCCTCCGGCATTCCCAGCCGCTCCGCTGTCGCCAGAATGATCCGCTTGTTCGCCTGGTGAGGAATAAAGCAATCAACGTCATCGGCGGACAGCCCGTTCCGTTGCAGCAATGTCTCGCTCAACTCCGCCATCTTGCGTACCGCAACTTTGAATACCGCTCCGCCGGCCTGATGAACGTAGTGCATCTTCTGCGCAACCGTCTCCGCCGTCGAAGGATTCAGGCTGCCGCCGCCCGGCATGTAGAGCGACGACGCACCCGAGCCGTCGATCTCATGCACAAAATCCACCAGGCCGATCTCACCCTCCTCTGCCGGCTCCAGTAAGACCGCTCCCGCGCCATCGCCAAACAGGATGCAGGTCGACCGGTCGGTGTAGTCCAGAATGGAGCTCATCACATCCGCTCCAATCACCATGACCTTCTTATGAACGCCGCTCTCAATCAGCTTCGCCGCCACCTGTAACGCATACGGAAAGCCCGAACAGGCCGCCGAAAGATCGAACCCCCATGCTCCCTTCGCGCCCAGCTTGTCCTGCACCAGGCAAGCCGTCGCCGGAAAGAACATGTCCGGGGTCACGGTCGCAACAATAATCGCCTCAACTTCGCTCGCCTCAATCCCCCGGGCTGCCAGACACCGCTTCGCTGCCTCCACCGCAAGATCGCTGGTGGCCACACCTTTTTCGACGATGTGCCGTTCGTGGATTCCCGTGCGCTCCACAATCCACTGGTCGTTGGTCTCCACCATCTTTTCGAGATCGGCATTGGTCAACAACCGCGGCGGAACATAAGCTCCCACCGAACTGATCTTCGCTCTTACCTGTACCCGCGGTTTCAACGTCAAACTCAAATCCATCACCTCGTCAGCAACCAGAATACAAAACTATTCGCCATCAACACTATCCGCTGTAAGACGTACCATACTCGGCCACAGACGCAGGTCTCCGCGTTCCATCGTCCATGCTTTCAGATTTTCAGAGGAGAAAGAAGGGGGAGAAAGTGTACCGGGCGACCCACTGCGCCCATACTAGCCCGTTACCGTTGCTTCCTTCCGGACCTGGCGGGGTTGGCGGGATTACGTCGCGTAGGACCCGGCACAACTCCATCCTAACATCGCCGGGCCGTATGCCAAAACTCGATGACAATCGCCTACGCCGCGCAGGAGATTGCCAGCAAGCTGCTCCACCACATACGCTTATGCATCATGCGATTTGTCCTACCCCTTTTGCTCGCCCTCTCGCTCAGTGCCAATGCGCAGGACGTCCACGTCCGCGTCTCCCCGAACGTCAAGACCGGCATCGAGGGCACCACCGAGTTCCCCACCATCCAAATGGCGATGGACCACCACCCCTTCGCCGGTCCTGGAGGCAGGGTCTATATCGAGATCGCTCCCGGCACCTATCACGAGCGCGTCATCGTCACCCAGAACCACGCCAACATCACCTTCCTCGGCATGGGCAAGTCGCCTGAAGACGTCGTTATCACTAACTCGCTCAACGCCAAGCAAGCCGGGGGCACCTTCTTCACCGAGACCGTTGAGATCAACGGCGTTGGATTTGAAGCGGACAACATCACCTTCGAGAACACCGCAGGTAACACCGGGCAGGCGGTAGCCGTAGCCGACCGCAGCGACCGCTCCATCTTTAAACACTGCCGCTTCCTCGGCCATCAGGACACGCTCTTCGCCGATTACGGCCGCCAATATTACGTCGACTCGTACATCGAAGGCGGTGTCGACTTCATCTTCGGCAACGCCACCGCCGTCTTCAACCACGATGAGTTGCACTCTAACGGCCCCGGCTTTCTCACCGCTCAATCCCGCACCGCAGCCGACCAAACCACCGGCTACGTCATCCTCAATAGCAAGGTCACCAGCGGAATCGATCCCTCGACGAAAGGTATTGGCCTTGGCCGTCCCTGGCGTCCCTTCTCCCGCGTCATCTATATCAACACCGAACTGCCCAGCGACGTTTCACCCGCAGGCTGGAACAACTGGGGCAAGACCTCTAATGAGCAGACCACCTTCTACGCCGAATCCAACAGCGCAGGCCCCGGAGCCAACCCCTCCGCCCGCGTTCCCTGGTCGCATCAACTCACAGCAGCAAAGTCAAAGCGATTCCTGCCCGCAAAGTTCCTGAGCGGCAAAGACCACTGGAACCCCGAAGCTGAAGCAAAAAAACTTCCGTGACCTCCAAGCTTTCAATCTGGCAAAAACTCTATAATTGAGATGTTCATGCGCCGCCTCCTCAGCTTCGTCGCGGTATTACTTCTGGTGGCCTCAGCGGCACCGGTGATGGCCTGCGTCACCAACCTCGCGATGAGCCAGACAGAAAGCGCCTGCTGCCGCTCCATGCACGGCCAATGCGGTGAGATGGCAAAGATGGGCTGCTGCCAGACGGTCGTTCACAACGACTCGCCTCAGGCCGCCACCGAGACGGCATCGCTCGCAGTCCATTGGACCGTCTTCACGCAAGGAGACAGCCTCACAATGCCTGTAGTGCTGGACAATCCAGTCCAGCAGACATCTATGGCAGAACACTCCCCACCCGGCCTGCTCATCGCTCGAACCACCGTTCTACGAATCTGATCTCCGCTTCCGGTCTTTGACAGCAGACACACTCTGACGTGTGCCTGAACTTCTCTGTTAACTTCTCCCGCAATCAAAGAGACCAAAAAGGAAGCGTTCCATGAAGATCATTCTGGCTTTGGCCTGCGCTCTGACGCTGGCAAGTCCCGCGCTGGCCGCTGGGCATGGGCCTGTATTCGGCTATGCCACCCCCGTAAATTCGCAAGGCGAGTTCAGCTTCGACAGCGGCCTCATCGGCCGCCACGGCTCGCTCGGAAACGCGCTGACCGAGAGTTCACAAATCGGCTACGGCATCACTCCACACATCACCTTCACCGCGGTTCTGCCTGCCACCTTCGGCAGTGCCGCTCTCCCCGAAACCCGTCTGGCCGGAGGAGGCGAGTGGTCAAGCTCCGTCGCATGGAGGTTCCAGCACTCCGTTACCTCGGTCGGGCGACGAATTGAATCCACCGCCTCCCTTGGGCTCGTCGTTCCCGGCCCGCAGCAGGATAGCGGCGTCCTCGCCAACCTCCATCGCGCACCGGGAGTAGCCGCAACCCTTGCGTCGGGGCTGGCCTCGCGCAGCCAATACCTCTGGTTTGGCGGTGGCTACACGCGCTTCGCCGAAGCCCACACCGACCGCCGTCCCGACACCATCTCCTGGAGCACGGTCTATGGCTATCGTCCGCCCCGGTTGCGTCGCGACGTCAATCACTGGGACTACCGCGGCTTTGCCGAGCTGACCGGCGAGCACACTGGCGCAGTACGCAGCCAGGGAAACCCGCTGGCTCACAGCGAAACGACCAGCCTGTGGCTCGGTCCTTCGATCCTCGCCATCCTCAAAGACGTTGCGATCGAAGGCGGCATTCAGGCTCCTCTCTATCGGGACGCCTCCGCCTCGCTCTATGGCCACGAGAGCATTCGCTTCGCCATCAACTTCAGCTATCTCAAATACTCTTCGCACGCATACTGAAAGGACTTCAACATGAAGAAGATCTTCGCACTCGCATTGATTACGGTTTTCAGCTCCGCCGCACACGCCGAATACAGGCAGGTCAACATGACCGTCTTCGGCATGGACTGCGCCCCCTGCGCCCACGCCATCCACGTATCCATGAAGGGAATCAAGGGCGTGGACACGGTGAATGTAGACCTCAACACCGGCCTGGTAACAATCTCCCTCACTCCCGGAAATACTGCCGGGATGCACCAATTCGAAGAAGCCGTCGAAAAGAACGGCTTCACTCATAAAGACGCGACTGTAGTCGTGCGCGGCAAACTTACCGGCGCAGCAGGCGCGCCCATCCTCGAAGTAGAAGGCACCAGCGACCACTACGCGCTCACGCCTTCTGCGCAACAGGCAGACATCGCCTCGTTGATAGGCAAGCTGGTAGAAGTCAACGGACTACTGCCTCAGGCCGCAAAGGGCAAGCTACCCGACACGCTGCACTACAAGACCATCACGGAGGCACAATGAACGCGCTCACCTTGCCAAATGCTCCCGAGCAGCGTAGCCGCCGTGCCACGCTGCTCAACTACTTCTCCCTCTTCAGTTCGTTCAGCACGCTGCTCTGCTGTGCGCTGCCTTCCGTACTTGTCCTGTTGGGGATGGGAGCGACGGTAGCTTCGCTCTTATCCGTCGCACCCTGGCTCGTCAGTCTGTCACGCCACAAGATCTGGACTTTCAGCATCTCCGGCGTGCTGATCGCAACCAGCTTCGTCGTGACCTATTGGATAGCGCCGCGCCTGCAACAAGGCGAAGCCTGTTCAGCAGACGACCCTACAGCCTGCGGAACGGCAACCAGAATGAGCAAAGTTCTGCTCTGGATCTCAGCCGCGATTTGGAGCGCAGGCTTCTTCGTCGCCTACCTATTGGCTCCAATCCTTCAACACATGGACCGACCATAGTTACGGCAAGCCTTTTCGAAACCCTATTCCATCAAGGCCCCTGTCTTTCGCCGTTCCTCAGGCAAAAGACAGGGGCACCAACATGAGTGCGCATCATATGTTCTACCCGCACAGTGAGCCAATTTGCTATCGTCATCTTCAAGCCAATGATCTTTCCGCCACCTCTCGCGTTGCTGCTCTTCCCCGCCATGCTCCTCCTGCTTGAGCTTGGGCGTCGCTTTCGTGCCAGCCGAAAGCATCCCGTGCAAAGCAACGCAGTCGAAGGTGCGGTCTTTGCTCTCTTCGGCCTCCTGCTGGCCTTCACCTTCTCTGGAGCGGTCACCCGCTACGATGCGCATCGCCAGTTGGTCGTTCAGGAGACCAACGCCATCGGCACCGCCTATCTCCGCCTCGACCTGGTTGCTCCCCCAGCGCAACCAGCTCTCCGCCAGCTCTTCCGCGACTACACCACCTCGCGCCTCCATCTCTTCGATGAGGTCCACGAAGAGGTCTCGCCGGAGAGCGAGCGTCTGCAGCGCGAGATCTGGCGCCAATCCGTCGCCTCCGCATCCGCCCCTGGAGCCAGCCCAGACGCCTCCAAACTCCTTCTTCCTGCGCTGAACGACATGATCGACATCACGGCCACCCGCCAGAATGCATTCAACATGCATCCTCCTATGATTGTTTTCCTGCTTCTATTTGCCTTCAGCCTCGGCTGTGCCTTCCTCGCCGGTTACGGCATGACCGCCGTTCCTCGAAACTGGCTCTATATCGTGGCTCTCGCCGCCGCTGTTACTCTCACCATCTATGCCACTCTTGAGATCGAATTCCCCCGCCAAGGTCTTATCCGTCTGACGAATACCGACCAAACTTTCATCGATCTCCGCAGTTCCATGAACTAATCCCTGGGAACTGACTTCGACCCAAGGCGGCATCCTAAAAGAGACAAGAATGCCGACCACTGCCAATCCACCCGCGCCAGCCCGACACGGCTACCTCGCCGACATCTATACCTTCGACTGGAAGCAGTTTTCGTTTCGCATCCCGTTCATCGGCGTTATCCCGATCGGCCTCTGCCTCTTCCTCGGAGTCGCTCTCGGCCATCCCTCCGCCGGTCTGATCGCAGGCGGCGGAGCCTTCACCATCGGCTTCGGCGTCAACCAGCGCATCGCCGACTCCCGGCTCTGGCCCATGATCGCGGCTACTGCCGCTGTGTTTCTCTCCACCATGATCGGGATGCTCGTCGGCCACCGCGGCTTCACGCTTGTCCTCGCCGCGGCCATCTGGGGATTCATCTACGGCATTCTCACCGCACGCGCCGCAGGCATCAGTTGGGTCGGGCAGCAAGCGGCCATCACCCTCTTCGTAGCCTCCGCCTTCCCTGCCAGCTTCCACTCCGCATTACTCCGGGCGCTGCTCCTCACTGGCGGCGGAGCGCTGCAAATCCTCATCACCAGCCTCTGCCTTCGCCTCCTACCCGAACTCGCCGCCGACCTTCGCGCCATTCGCCAGACCAGCAGCGAAGAGCTGGGCCATCTGCTCCGCAGTAACTTCGCTCGCTATCGAATGCTGGTACGCCTTCGCGCCATGCCCGAAAACCTTCGGCACATCCCCACCTTTCCCTTCGCGATTCGCATGGCCCTCACCGTAGGCATCTCCGCCGAGGTCTATCGCCGTCTCGGCGTCCAGAGCGGCTATTGGATCCCCATGACTGCGCTCCTCGTGCAAAAGCCAGCCTTCTCCGAGACCTTCTCCCGGGCCTTCCTCCGCATAGGCGGAACTCTCGCCGGTGCCGTCATCTCCACTATCTTTCTCGTTCACATCCGGCCAGACCCTTACTATCTAGCGGCACTGACTACCTTCTTCGCTCTCTGGTCGTACGCCACCAACACCGTCAACTACGGCCTCTACACACTTTTCCTCACCTCGTACATCGTCTTTCTACTCTCGCTCTATAGGCTTCCCGGCCCCGTGATCGCGCATCGCCGCGCCTACTGCACCATCGCCGGAGGACTGATAGCACTCATCATTCACATCGATGCCATCCGGCGTCTTCGCAATCGCCAACGCACGATTCCGTCGCAGATATAGGAAGACGCCACAGCGAAAGAGAATTCGTTCTCGGGGCAAGCGCGATGATGCAGGCGGCGATGACAATGCATCAAATTTGAACTCCCTCGATCTAGTCAGAGCGATCCAAAATTTCTATATTTTTCGTTGAAGTTGCAATTTTTTGCACTCAAACTCCGAAGAAAAAACGAGCCGACTCAACCCTAAAAATGCGAAATGCAAGGATCCACATGCGGCCTGCAACATGTTTTCGATATGCAATTTATTGCATCCAATATGGCAAAATACTTCACCAAAAACATTCTTGTAGTATCTGCATCTATTGGCAGAGATTTACTTAGGAGACTCATCCACAGTGCACAAAATTCTTTCTTCTCTCGCAGTTATGGCCGCTCTCGTAGCGGTCCCTTCCGTCATGCATGCCACTCCGATCACCGGTCAGTTCTCCATCACCGGCGCATCAGTGACAGATAGCGGATCGTCCCTCACCTTCATCCCCAGCTCGATCGCAGTTGGTGCGGCCAACACGCTCACCGGCTCGTTCACAACATTGCTCTCTGCGAACGAGGGTGGCACCATCACCCAAGTCATTGACTACAACCCCTACGTTGCCGGCAGCGGAGTCATCACGCTGACGAACATCGATGGAACAACTGTCACCTACACCATCGACACACTCACCGAGACCAGCGTCAAGGGTTTCGATCTTTTCTCCGGCACCGGTATCATCACCACCAACGCGGCTGGTTATGATTCGACCTCAGGAACCATTCTGTTCTCGAGCCAGGGCAACGGAACCGTGACCTTCTCGGCAACGACGACGGCATCTCCTGTCCCCGAGCCCTCGACCCTTGCTCTCCTCGGCACCGGCCTGGTCGGTCTCGCCGGTGTGATCAAGCGCCGCTTGGCATAACCGTTTCAACAGCACACCACATCGCGGGCACCGTGAACAGGCTGGAAAATCAATCTGTTCACGGTGCCCGCTACATTTAAAGCCTTCTCTCAAGCCTCCTGGCTACAAAAAACCAAGGGAAACGCTATAATTAAGCTTCTGTGACTCCCCCCAACCTACTCGAAGAGCAAACCCAGCCAGCACCGGCCCAGACAGCGATCCAGTCCCGTCCCAAGATCGGCTTCGTCTCCCTCGGTTGCCCTAAAAACCTGGTCGACTCCGAAGTCATGATGGGTATGCTGCATCAGGCCGGCGGCGAGCTTACCGCTAAGGCCGAAGACGCGGAGATCCTGGTCGTCAACACCTGCAGCTTCATCGACTCCGCCAAGCAGGAGTCCGTCAACACCATCCTTGAGATGGTGCAGCACAAGCAGGCCAACGGCGGCAAAGCCCAGCGCCTCATCGTCGCCGGCTGCCTGGTCGAGCGCTACCGTGACGAAATACGGAAAAATATTCCCGAAGTAGACGCAGTTGTGGGCACAGGCGAACTCGAAGCCATCCTCGCCGCAGCAGGTCTCACTTCCACAGGCCACGCCAACAACTCCCCCTTCCAGATCCTCACCCAGACACAGATCGACCGCGCCCCCAGCGCCGTCCACCAGCACAGCCGCCCCGAAGAGTCATCCCCGCAGCTCCAGATCGAGCAAGGCCATATCGCCAGCCGCCCCGAAGGGGACCTGCGCGAGCAGCAGGGCCGCTTCTCCCGCACCGCATGGGACGGAGCCACCGCCGCGCTCCCCGAGTACCTCTACAGCGACACCACACCCAGAATCCTGACGACGCCAAGAGCGTCGGCATATATCAAAATCGCCGAAGGCTGCGACCACCCCTGCGGCTTCTGCATCATCCCGCAGCTCCGTGGCAAGTTCCGCTCACGCCGCATGTCGTCCATCATCACAGAGGCGGAAAACCTCATCGCCCAGGGCGTCCGCGAGATCACCCTCATCGGCCAGGACACCACCTGCTACGGCGAAGACCTCGGCATCAAGGACGGCCTCGCCCAGCTCCTCGAAGCCCTCGCCGCGCTCCCCGGCCTGCGCTGGCTGCGCTTCCTCTACGCCTACCCCAACAAGGTCACCACGCGGCTGCTCGAGACCATAGCGCGCCACGACAACATCGCGAAGTATCTCGACGTCCCTCTCCAGCACGCCAGCCCCAGCGTCCTCAAGCGCATGAAGCGCGGCGGAACCCCCGAGGTCTTCCTCAAGCTCACCGAGAAGGCCCGCAGCATCGTCCCCGGCATCGTCCTCCGCACATCGTTCATCGTCGGCTTCCCCGGCGAGACAGAAGAGGACTACAAGCAGCTCGAAGCCTTCATCACCGCCGCCCAGATCGACTGGCTTGGCGTCTTCACCTACTCCGACGAAGAGGGCGCAGCCGCCTTCGAACTAGCCTCCGAACTCAAAGTCCCCAAGCGCACCATAGAATCCCGCCGCCGCAAGCTCATGAAGCTCCAGCAGAAGATCAGCGCCAAGTCCAAATCAAAGTGGATCGGACGCGAGATCGACCTGCTCGTCGAAGGCCCCAGCGAAGAGACCGACCTGCTTTGGGAAGGCCGCACCCCGCTGCACGCCCCCGAGATCGACGGTAAGGTCTTCATCAACGACTTCGGCCCCCACGAAGCCCTGGTCCCCGGCACCTTCTACCGCGCCGAGATCACCGAGTCCCACGACTACGACGTAGTCGCCCGCATCCTCGACTAAATCTCCAGCATCGACTTACCTCCCTCTGGACTAGAATGACGTCCGTCAGCAGAGTTCTTCTTCTGACGGGATTGAGCATCGTGCCAGTAACCTCGCATCTTCGATGCATGGCGCAGCAGATAGAGGGATATGCCCGACGAAGTCGCCAAAGCCATGCCGATGCGGGCGAGCACAACAGTGCGCAAGATTTTTGTCGTATGTTGTCTAGGATTGTTCTCGTGCGCAAACGCCGCAGCTCAAGGGACACCAAAGCCTAAGGGCTCCCCCTACGAGATTCAAGTAACCGTAAAAAAGGTGCTGGTGCCGGTCGTCGTTCGCGACAAGCAAGGCCACTCGGTAGGCGATTTAAAAGAAGAAGACTTCCACGTCTTCGATAACGGCAAACCCCGTCCTCTCTCCGCCTTCACGATTGAAAAGCGCATCGGTACAGAAACCGCCACTGCAAGCAACTCCGAAAACAACGCCCTCTCTCGCACTCCGCCGCAACCCGCCACCGTGTATCCGCGCTCCATCGTCTTCCTCTTCGACGACATGCACCTGAGCGTGCAAGAGATGGAACGTGCAAAAACCGCCGGTGCCGCCCTGCTTGCAGGCTCACTCACCGACTCGGATATAGCCGCCGTGGTCTCGATCTCCGGGCGAACCAACAGTGGACTGACCCGCGATCACGCAAAGCTGCACGATGCGATCATGAGCCTTAAACCGGAACTGATCTACCAGACTGGCAATGACGATTGTCCAAATATCACCTACTACCAGGCCGACCTGATGGAGAACAAGCACAACAGCACGGCAGAGCAGGACGCAGTAGCTCAGGCATTCCACTGCGACCCCAGAATAACGATTGGGGTCGCTCAGTCGCTGGCAGAGGGAGCAGCCCGACGCGCTCTGATCATGGGCCATCAGGATTCTCAAGTGGCACTTGTCAACATGCGAGAGCTGGTACGACGAATAGCCACGCTGCCCGGTCGACGTATGCTCATTCTGATATCGCCGGGTTTCCTGACGGTTGAATCGGATGTCTTGACTCAGGAATCACAGTTGATCGACTTCGCCGCCCAGGAAGACGTGACCATCAGCGCTCTCGACGCGCGCGGAATTTACACCACGGCATTGACCGCAAGTGATGATGTCCACGGCGCTCCCATCCTGTCCGCCAGTGAATTCCGTGCAGGTTCGATGAGGTCAGTCGGAAACGTGATGGCCGAGCTCGCCGACGGAACCGGAGGCAACTTCTTCAACAACAGCAACGATCTCGACGCCGGATTCAAGGGACTCACCGCAACACCCGAGTACGTATACCTTCTCGAACTGCCACTCGACAACATCAAGCCCAATGGCTCCTACCACCGCCTGAAGGTGAAGGTAGATCGCAGCGGAGTCCAGGTACACGCGCGTCGCGGCTACATCCTGCCCAAGCCCATGAAGAAGAAATAGCTTTCCGCCTCAAACTCTCAATACAGCAGCACAGCCACGCGATACGTCGTGAATCCCTGCCCCGCCTGCGCACTCGGGCAAGCCCCCACCGCAGCCGAGTGATACGTCCCCTGCGATATCCGTTGCACCAGCGCATCCGGCAGTTGCCCCGGATTCGACCCCTCCCAATGCACCACCAGCTTTGCGTTCGGCGACGTATTGCTCTGGCTTTCGCAGTTTGCTCGCGCCTCTTCCGTCGACTTCACAGACTGCATACCCACCTTCTGCAAAGCCCCCGTCACCTGGCTCTCTACCTCATCCCGCTTGGGCGTCGGCACGTGGTGCGCAAAATCCTCCACCGCATACAGCAGTCCCCCACTCTCGATCACGCCAATCCCAACAACATTCATCTTCGGATCAAGAAGGTTCGTCCGGTGCGACTGCGTAGTCGTCCAAATTTTTTGCAACTGCTCCGGCTTCTGTCCCTGCCCCGCGAGATTCTCCGCAATCGCGCCAAACTGAGCGCCCTGCTGCGCCGCACGCGCGATCATATCCGGCTCTCCCGGATACTGGTGCTCCATATCGCCCGACGCCGCGACCATCAGCTTCGCATGCTCTCGCGCCGCACGCGCCAGCGCGCTGTTCCACGCCAGCGGAGCCACTCCATGCTCAGCCCGAAACTGGTTCGCCATCTGCAGCAGCGCCCTCTCGGCAGGAGAGGCATCCACTTGCGCCATGCCGGTAGACCCTGCCATCATCACGCAAAACAAAACCGCCACAACTCGTCGAATCACACTCACCGGGCCTCCTCAGAAACCTGCAAATTTTCTACCGCAACGCCGCCGAAACCTGCTGTAAGCGTAATCCCCCTCTGACTGAAACGCATCTTTCTCTCATGTTTACCCTATGTAGTATACTATTTTAAGTAGTAAGCTACATAGTAAGGCGCAGGGGAAAATTCCATGCTTGAACTCAAGAATGTCTCGAAGAGCTACCGCAGCATCCCCGCGGTACAGGATGTAAGTTTCACCCTCAAGGCGGGCGAGATACTGGGCTACCTCGGCCCCAATGGCTCAGGAAAATCAACCACCGTGAAGATGGTGATCGGCATGATTCAGCCGAGCAAGGGCAAGGTCTTCTTTGCAGGAAAGAACATCCACGACGACCTCGCGTCGTACCGTGCGCAGCTTGGCTATGTGCCCGAGGAGGCACAGGTCTACAACCATCTCTCCGGGCTGGAGTACCTGCAACTGGTCGGCCGGTTACGCGGCATGTCGGAGAAGCTGATCGAGCGCAAGGCGCGGGAGCTGCTTCATCTCCTGTCGCTCGAAGCAGCGCAGTACTCCGCGCTCTCCGACTACTCCAAGGGGATGAAGCAGCGGGTCCTGATCGCCTCCGCGCTGCTGCACGATCCCAAACTCATCGTCTTCGACGAGCCGCTCTCGGGCCTCGATGCCACTTCAGCGCGCCTCTTCAAAGATCTTCTGGGAATTCTCGCGCGCGAGGGCAAGGCGATCCTCTACATCTCGCATGTGATGGAAGTGGTCGAGCGCGTATGCGATCGCGTGATCGTTCTTGCCAAAGGCAAGGTCGTCGCCGATGCCGCGCCCGACGACCTCACCCGGCTCATGGAGCTGCCGACGCTCGAGAGCGTCTTCGCGCAACTGGTGCAGCAGACCGACACGGCGCAGGTCGCGCAGCAGATGGTAGACGTCATGAAGGTGCACCATGGCTAAGAAAAACAGCGTCACTCGCGTGCTTGTCGACCACTTCTTCCGCCGCTTCTTCGACAACGACACCATCCAGGTCGATGGCGACACGCTGACCACCGTGGTGCGTGCCGTCTCCGTCGTAGCCATCCCCGGCCTCTTCGTCGCCTTCTTTCTGCAGAACCAATATCCGCGAAGGTCCCTGTGGGGATCCATCGAGGACCAGTACTTCTTTGTGCTGTTTTCATTTGTCGTCATGGGCGCGGTATCCATCTTCGAATGGGAGATGCTCTTCCCCGATCGCCAGGACTTTCTCATCCTCTCACCGCTCTCCCTGAAGCGGAAGCAGATGCTCGCCGCAAAGGCAACGGCACTGATCGCCTTCATGGCGCTGTTCCTGTTCGGCTGCAATTTTTTCGGAACGCTTCTGTTGCCCATGGTGAGCAAGGGCAACTTCTATCGGCAGATCCTCGCCCATGCAATCGCCGTGACGATGGCAGGCGTCTTTGCTGCGCTGTTCTTTCTCGCGCTGGGCGGCGTGCTGCTCTGCCTGCTCGGTGCCGCACGCTTCCGCATCGTCTCGCCCATCATGCAGATGCTCTCCATCACTGCACTGGCGTTGATGCTGCTGCAATATGCGCAATACGGCGACTCCATGCAGGCGCTATTATCAGGGCCGCTTGGAACAATGCGCTGGATGCCGCCGCTCTGGTTTCTCGGCATCTACGAGCAACTCCTGCATGGAGACGCCGCACCGGCATTTGCGCGAGAGATGTCACGCTTCGCCATCCGCGGAACTGCAATCGCGGCGGCCCTCGCGCTGCTGACGTATCCCATGGCATGGGCAAGAATGCGCAGGATGGCCATCGAAGGTATCTCGAGCAGAAGGCGGCAGCCATCGCGCTGGCTCGCCGCACTTGTACACAGCATCGTTCGACGGCCCGGCGAACGCGCCGTATTTCACTTCATCGGACAGACCATCGCGCGCAACAATCGCTATCAGATCTATCTCGCAATGTACGGCGGTACCGGTCTCGCGCTGGCAATCGCGTGTGCGGTCAGCTTTCCTGTCCACGATGGCATCGTCCACCTGGCCCTCTCCAGCAAAGGACTGCACGCGGTGATGCCTCTGCTCTTGTTCTGGGTCATTGCCGGCCTGCGAACCGCCTTTGCCTTTCCTCTCAATCTCTCCGCAAGATGGGTCTTTCGCATCACCGGCGTAAGCCTTGGCGAGTGCACCGCCGCCGCGCACCGGTGGGTGCTCTTATGCGCCACCGGCGTGATGGCCTGCATCGTGGCCACTCTGCACTTCGCAGGTTGGGACGCGCGGCAACTTCTGGTGCAGGCAGTCTGCGGACTATGCCTTTGCATCCTGCTGACCGACGGCTTCTTTTTCTTTCTGCAAAGCGTTCCGTTCAACCAGCCAAGAATGCCGGGCAGAACCAGCTTTCCTCTCATGCTGACGCTTTATGTGGGAGTGCTTCCTCCGTTCATCTTCGGCGTGATCTACACAGAGATGCAGATGGAGAGAACCCTCGGCAAGCTTCTGCTGCTGGCAATCATCACTGCTGCGATTCATGTTGCCTTACAAACATTCCGCAAGGGATACGAAGAGATCGAGGAAGAGATGGAGGGATACGACGGCGAGTTCCAACTGCTCGGCCTAAGCTGGCGATAGCAACCTGGTGCACCCCTCAACTCGCCTCTGACTCACGTCATCTCGACTCATCCTCTACTCAATTCACTCCATTACACACGTCATCTCGACCGAAGCCGCGCAGCTTTATCGCGCGGCGCAGTGGAGAGACCCCTGTATTTCGCCCTTGCCGTTGTCTCACCTCCGCCATGGGCCGGATTTACAATCGATATGCCATGTCCAAAGCACTCTTTTGCCCCATCTGCCGCAAAGTAGTCCTCGCCACCGACGAGTACTTCCCCTTCTGCTCCGACCGCTGCCGCATCCTCGACCTCGGCAAATGGGCCAGCGGCGACTACAAGATCTCCTCCCCGATCCAGGACCCCGACGAACTCGAAGAGCTCGCCCGCTCCAACTCCGAACGCCATCCCAACTCTAGCGACGAAGACTAAAGTCAGCTATGGACTTTGCGCTGAAGCAGTTGCTGCGCACTGCACCGGTCTAGCCTCTCCAAAAGTGGATCATGCGATAAACCCACTAGCTCGGAGAGTCATTACGAGCTCTAGCCAGATTTGTGCTTGGACATGAGCAAAAATACTAAACTTTGGCTTAGCTTCGCGGCAAGTATGACGCTTTATTTGATTTGGATGTTTGTTTTCAACTTTTGACCATGGGTTAGCCAACGTATTTATTGCCTTTGCTTACCTAGATGGGGAAGGAGGAAAATCACAGCGCAAGACCGCTAAACTAAACTCTGAACGACATGGCCAACTCCAACATCCAACTTCACCCACCCTCCGAAAAGAAAACCCTTTGGGCCTGGCTCATCGGCACCTTCTTCGGAGCAGGTCTGCTCAAACCCGGCCCTGGAACCTACGGCTCCATCGCCGCCGTCCTCCTCTGGTTCATCGCCGCCCATATCTTCCCCGTCAGCAGTCTTTGGCTGACCATCGCCACGATCATCGCAGCCATTATCGTCACCCTGATCGGCATTCCAGCCGCGACCATCGTAGCCCGCGAATCCGGCCGCGAAGATCCTGGTCACGTCGTCATCGATGAGGTCGCCGGCCAGCTCATCGCCCTCATCGCCATTCCCGCCGACTGGCAGCACGCCGCCCTGAGCCTCCTGCTCTTCCGCCTCTTCGACATCCTCAAGCCTCCACCGATTCGCCAGCTCGAACGTCTCCCCGAAGGCACAGGCATCATGCTCGACGATGTAGCCGCCGGTATTCTCGCCCTCATCGTCGCGCAACTGGCGCACCTCTTCTTCTAGCCTTGCGCTCCCTCACCGCAACGCATACCGTAAAGACTCAATGAGCCTCTTTCATCCCCATGCCGACGCACCACATCTCCACCTCGTCACTCCGCCTGCAGCGATGCCCGGAGGAGAAGCCGAGATCCACGGCAGCAATCTAGGCCCAGCCTCGCACCTCATTCCCAGCGCCACCATCGGCGACACTACCGCGGCTGTCACTCTGAGCCGCCCCACTCGCGCCACCGTCCGCATCCCCGACGGCACCATCACCGGAGACCTCGTCCTTCACCGCAACGGAGCCTCCAGCAACCCGCTGAACCTCCGCATCGCCGTGCCCATGGCCGAGAATCTACATCCCGTGGCCAACCCGGCAGTCGATGCCGAAGGCAACGTCTACGCCACTCTCTCGGGCGGACGCGGCCAGGAGACGCCCGTCTCCATCTTCCGCATCCAGCGCGATTTCCAGATGACGCCCTTCGTCCGCGGCCTGCTCAATCCCACCGGATTGGCCTTCTCTTCCGACGGCTATCTTTATGCCAGCTCCCGCGCCGAGGGCACTGTCTACCGCATCTCTCCCGAGGGAGCGATCTCTACCTACGCCGAAGGCATGGGCATCGCCACCGGCATCGCCTTCGACCGCGACGGCAACCTCTTCGTCGGCGACCGCTCCGGAACTATTTTCAAGATAGCGCGCGGAGACGCAAATGGCAGCAGCGGCGAGATCTTCGTCTACGCGACCCTCGAGCCCAGTGTCGCTGCCTATCACCTGGCCTTCAACGACGAAGGCGTTCTCTTCGTCACCGGCCCCACAACCAGCAGCAATCAAGCCGTCCACGCCATCGACCGCGACGGCAATACGACGGTCTTCTACCAGGGCCTTGGCCGCGCTCAGGGCATGGCCTTCGACGTAGACGGCAACCTTTATGTTGCGGCCAGCCTGCACGGCCAGCGCGGAATCATCCGCATCACGCCCCAGCGCGAAGCGACCCTCGCCGTCTCCGGACAGAACCTCGTAGGTCTCGCCTTCCTTGAAGACGGCTGCGCAGCCCTGGCCACACGAAACGCCCTCTACCACGTAGCGCTCGACATCGAAGGTCGTCCGCTGATCTAGGTTGTATCGACAGATTAACTGGGGTAAGTGATTGATCCTGTATTGGGGCAATGAGCGGTGAGAGCGAATTCCGCGCTGAAGGCGCGGTCTATACCAGCATGGGGTGCAGCACCATGGAGAGGAAAGACAGGCAACTCAAGGGCTGAAGGCCCGAGCTATCCTCTTCGAATAGGTCGATACGACCTGGCAAGTCCTTCAGGAAATCCCCTTGCACCCTCAATTTGTTTTCACTTTGAACCAACCCCCTTTGCTCGTGTAAAGTTATCCCGCGACCAAAGGGCGTCTGTACCAGACATCGTCTGCTAACCAGTAATAACTCCTAAGGAGGAGATGTGATCTCTCGACGTGAATTTCTCGACAGTCTTGCAGTAGGAGCGGCGGGCCTTGCTGTCAGCTCTACCGCCAAAAGCTATGCCCAGATTCTTGGTGCTAATGACCGTGTCAATTTTGCAGTAATCGGCCTCCACAGCCGTGCCTATGCCCATCTTGCCTCGCTCAAGGCAAACGAGAAGCATGCAAAAATCACCCACGTCTGCGACGTCGACAGCAACACTCTCCAGAAGTTCGCGGGAGCCGTCCAAAAGAAATTCGGCGAAACACCCGTCGCCGACAAAGACTTCCGCAAGACCCTCGCCTCCAAAGATGTGGACGCCATCACGATTGCCACGCCCGACCACTGGCACACTCCCATGGCCATCCTCGGACTCCAGGCCGGCAAGCATGTTTACGTCGAGAAGCCCTGCAGCCACAACCCTGCCGAGGGAGCTCTGCTCGTCGAAGCCCAGCGCAAATATCGCAAACAGGTCCAGATGGGCACACAGCGGCGTTCTTCCCCCATCTACATCGATGTCGTCCAGAAGATTCACGACGGCCTCGTCGGTCGTGCTTACTACGGCAAGGCCTGGTACAGCAATACCCGCAAGTCCATCGGCGTAGGCAAGCCCGCGCCCGTTCCCGCCGTTCTCGATTGGGATCTCTGGCAAGGCCCCGCTCCGCGCCAGCCCTATAAGGACAACGTGCAGCCCTACAATTGGCACTGGTTCAAGATCTGGGGCACAGGCGAGGCGCTCAACAACGGAACTCACGAGATTGATGTATGCCGCTGGGCGCTCGGGGTCGATCTTCCCAACCGCATCACCGCATCGGGTGGACGCTACCAGTTCAAGGACGACTGGCAGTTCTACGACACGCTCGACACCAGCTTCGAATACGACGATAAGCTCATCTCGTGGCAGGACCAGAGCTGCAACGGCATGAAGCTCTACAATCGTGACCGCGGCGCGGTCATCGTCGGCACCACTGGCAGTGTCATCCTCGATCCCGCAGGCTATGAGGTCTTTGACCTCGACGGCAAGAAGATCAACGAGGTCAAGGAAGGCAACGCAGCCGCCTCCTCCGATCTCACCGGGGCCGACAACATGACGGACCTCCACTTCGCCAACTTCATTGCTGCCATCCGCACTGGAGAAAAGCTCAATCAGCCCATCGACTCCGGCAACATCTCCGTCACCATGCTGCAACTCTCTAACATCGCCTGGGAGATGAAGCGTGAGCTGCACCTCAACCCGCAAAACGGCCATATCCTCAACGACGCCGAAGCAATGAAGCTATGGGGCCGCGAGTACGAAAAGGGCTGGGCTCCCCACCTCTAACCTGCACGAACGGCGCGGTCGCACCCAGCGACCGCGCTGCTTTATTTCTCCTTGTGCTAAAATTTAGAGACCGTTCGGTTCTAAACCGTATGGCAGATTGCCAATGGAGTTCGGCTCCAAGGATTCTGAATGAGCAAAGGCGAAGAAACTCGGTTGCGCATCGTCGCTGAGGCCGCTCCACTCTTCAACCAGCGCGGCTACGAAGGCTGTTCCATGCAGAACATCATGGACGCCACCGGTCTTGAAAAAGGCGGCATCTACCGCCACTTCGAAAGCAAGGAAGAACTCGCGGCAGAGGCATTCGACTTCGCCTGGGCGATGACCTCCAGCAGACGCAGGCAAAATCTCGACTCCATTCCCAATCCCGTCGATCGATTGAAACAGCACATCGCAAACTTCGTCTCCCGCTCCAGCTTTCCCGGCGGCTGCCCTCTTCTTAACACGGCGGTCGATTCCGACAACGGCAATCCTGTCTTAAGAGAAAAGGTCCGGAAAGCCCTGCGCGGCTGGCAATCCCTGCTGCAAGACATTATCAAAGAGGGCATTAAAGACGGCTCCATTCGGGCAGATGTGGATGCCAATCAAGTCTCCAACCTCCTCATCGGCGGACTCGAAGGTGGCATGTTGATCAGCCGGATTGAACGCAACGATCAAGGCCTGCGCGCTGCTCTCGAACACCTCGATTCTTATATCGAATCGCAAGTCCGCAAGACCTCCAAAGCCCCTTCTAAAAATCGCTAGTTAATATTCGCGAATCCTAACCCTCTCCTCTGCCTCTAATAGAGACCAATCGGTTTCTTTTATTTGATTTTGCGTGAGAGGCAATCTTGGCAACCCTTACACTCCCCGCCCCACCTCAGATCGCCACCCGGCGCGCCATCAATCCCTGGGTGATCGCTCTCACGGTCACGCTGGCGACCTTCATGGAGCTGCTCGACACCTCCATCGCAAACGTCTCACTTCCCTACATCGCCGGCGGCCTGGGCCGCAGCTTCGATGAAGTGACGTGGATCCTCACCACCTATCTCGTCGCGAACGCCGTCATCCTTCCCATGAGCGCGTGGTTCAGCCGCGTCTTCGGGCGCAAGAACTACTACATGGCCTGCGTCGCGCTCTTCACCGTGACGTCGCTCTTCTGCGGCATCGCTCCTACGCTCGGCGTCATGCTCGTCAGCCGCGTGCTTCAGGGCATTGGCGGAGGCGGACTGGCACCCGTCGAACAAGCCATCCTCGTCGATACGTTCCCACCAGCGCAGCGCGCCTCGGCCTTTGCGCTCTACACCGTTGCCATCGTCACCGCACCGGCCATCGGGCCGGTCCTCGGCGGCTGGATCACCGACAACTTCAACTGGCGCTGGGTCTTCTTCATCAATATCCCCATCGGAGCGCTGTCCCTCTTCCTCACCAACCGCTTCGTACACGACCCGCCATCGTTCGCCGAGGAGCGCAAGTCAGTTCGCCGCAGCGGCAAGCTTCGCGTCGATACGCTCGGCATCATCCTGATCGGCATAGGCTCCGCTGCGCTCGAAATCGTGCTCGACCGCGGCCAGATCGACGACTGGTTCGGCAGCAGCTTCATCGCATGGACCTTCGCCATCGCGCTGATCTGCTGGTCGATCGCGATCTATTGGGAGCTGCAGCACGACGACCCCATCATCGATCTGCACCTGCTCGCCAACCGAAATTTTTTTATCGCCGCGGCCCTTTATTTCATCTTCGGCTTCGGACTCTTCGCCAGCACAACCATGATTCCGCAGGTACTGCAATCGCTCTACGGATACCGCGCCATCGATGCAGGCTTGGTCCTCGGGCCGGGAGCTTTTGTCATCACGCTGCTCGCTCCGGTCGGCGCTCAATTGATACAACGCGGCATCATCCATCCGCGCGTCCTGGTCGCGATCAGTCTCGTGATCGTCTCCGCCTCAATGCTCTACTACAGCGGCTTCACCCTACAGACGGACTACAGCCACTACGCGTTGGCACGAGCCTTTCAGGGTCTTGGCTACGCCTTCTTCTTCGTTCCGGTCAGCGTCATCGCATACTCCCAACTCAAGCCCAATCAAAATAATCGTGCATCAAGTCTCACCAACCTCTTTCGCAACTGGGGAGGCAGTTTTGGCATCGCCTTCATCACTACCGTCAGCGAGCGCAGGCAAAACTTCCATCAATCCGTGGTGGGAGCAAACCTTACTCCCAGCTCACCTACCCTGCAGGAGTACGTTCACAAGACAGCGGCCTATCTCGCGCAACATGGTTATTCGCAGGCCGACTCCGTGAAAGCAGCGTACCTCTACTACTACTCTCAACTTGAACAGCAAACCCGTCTGCTCGGCTTTATGGACTGCTTCCGGATCATCGGCTGGGCGACTCTGGCGATGGTGCCGCTCACCTTCCTCATCCGCCACTTCCATGTCGGCGGCAAACCATCTGGCGGCCACTGATGCTCGTCACAAGGGCTGCGAAGAAGACTCCGTAGCTGAGGAATGCGTAAGAGGCACACCAACATTTTGCAACAGGTTCAACGTAAACAGTTCCGGCGGGTACTCCTCTTCAAATATCAGTTCTCCGGCTGACTGCGCCGAGGCAATCGTGCGCCACCGAGCACAGGCTGCGATCAACGCAAGCACAGTAAGGATGCCGATGAAAGCGATGGGTCGATGCAACATTCGCATCTCAAATCGTGCGGCGACAAGTGGAACCCACACAAGAAGGCAGCCCCAGAAAACAACATGCACCTTCGATTGGCCGGGCAGATAAGAACAGGTGAACGGAAGTTTGTGAAAACCGTACAGGCTAAACTCGACGACGATAATTCCTACGAGTGCGAGCAGCACAAGGTGCCCAGCGATCGCCCACGTCGGCCACCGAAGAAGAAAGAGAACAGCAAGGAACAACCAGACTGGCACCGCAGCAAGCGCGAATAATGCCCGCCGGATCGCCGAAAGATAGGCGGCTACAATGCGAATCTCGGTCATGCGAAAGATCCAGTTAGCCCGCAGCGTCAGCGGCATGGAAATAACAAGCCGAACTGCCATCACCGCAAAACACATTCCCCAGATACTGGCCACGAGAAACGAAACATTGACCGCGTCTCCAGCAGCCCCATGAAGCAACTTCAATAGCTTAAGAGATGTTTTTAAATACGCCAGCACGACGGCGAATGTAGCGCCCAGATAAAAGGAGAGCAGCATCCGATGCTGCCTGCTGCGTAGCAGCGTCCGAACGCTGAACAACACGACAGAGGTTTGCAGCAGGTTCCCGAATCGCGGTGACCAGTTGACTCGGGGAGCACCTGGCACGATATCGGGAGTCTCAATGATCTTGCCCATCATCCGGAAATACGCCATCAGGACAGAGAGCGCACCACCGAAGATCGCAACCGCCAGCCCAACCCATGCGCGTCTCGCGAGCGGCGCAAACGCTGGCAGCATCGATCCGTTGAACTGCTGAAACAGCCCCAGAAACCAATAGGACGGCAGCCATGCGAGCACCCGCTGATTTTGCGCTGCAACCAGGGCCTTTGGTGTCTCCAGCGAAGGCTCGAGGATGTAGACGCTGATGAAGAGGAAGAATGCCGCTACCTGTAACAGCGCCGACAAGCGCAGAAACTGACGGCGCGGCAGCAATTGCGAAGCGACTCCCTGTATTCCTAAAACGCAGCCGAACATAAATGCCGCGGCGAGCACCATCGTGGCCCAATAGGCTGCCAACGAATGAAACATGCCCAGGTAGCCACCGCCGTTCGTTGCAGAAAACATCTTTGGCCACACAAGGCCCGAGATGCTATTCAAGGAAAGAATCGAGAGACTCAGCGCCGCGATCAATGCTGATACTTTTGCCCGGAACAGCGTACTCACACGCACAGGCAACGGAGCCAACACCAGCACATCGCTACGGTCAGGAAAGATGGACTCCCAGCACAGCACCGAGAACAATCCGACCATCAGCATCGTAGTCGCAATCAGAAAGTGCTCCATTACCCAAAGGAAGTCTGGTGAAAATCCTCCGCCCGCAAAGATCAACCAGAAGGTGAAGAGATAGCTGATCCCGGCAAACAACGCTGCAAATTGACCGAGCATTCTTGTCGTATCCGCATCGGCCGACAACAACTCCAGATCGACCACACGCAGCAGGAACGCCTTATAAAGAATCCGAAACTGGCGCTTCTCCATATTGGGAGGTTTATGCATGAATAAGGTCCGCGATCTGCTTCGAGATTGCCACCGTATCTTGTTCAACCGCGAGCTGCGAGAAGATGCCTTCGAGCGTCGGCAGCGACATGAGCGTCCGCAGCCGCTCAATAGAGTCGTCGGCAACAATTTTGCCGCGATGCAGAATCACGATATGCGAAGAAATTCGTTCCACTGTCTCCAGCTCATGCGAGCTGAAGAGAACGACTTTACCTCGCCTAGCAAGCTCCTCAATCAAACTCCGCAGAATTAAAGAAGACCCAACATCGAGTCCGGAAAAAGGTTCATCGAGCAGGATGAGATCAGGATTATGCAGCAATGCCGCCGCCAGCAATATCTTCTGCCGCATTCCTTTCGAGTACGCCGAGATTCCTACGTGCCGGTCATCGTAGAGCGCAAACAAACGCAACAGCCCATCGATTCGCTCCGTGGCCAGCTTGTGCGCAAGATTTCGCAACTGCGCAACCATCACCAGGTATTCCGCTCCACTGAGATGTGTATACAGATACGGCTCCTCCGGCACATACCCCATTCGCTGCTTGTAAGCCATCAGGTCCTTGTGGATCGGCGTGCCGTCGAACAGGATCGACCCCGAGTTCATCGCGATCAGTCCGGTAATCATCTTCATGGTGGTCGATTTGCCGGAGCCATTTGGGCCGAGATAGCCCGTCACCTCACCAGTCCGAGCGCAGAAACTTACATTCTCTACGGCCGGAATGCTGGAGTAACGCTTGGAGACGTTTCGAACTTCGAGCATAGAGTTTACCTGCACCCTATGTAGCTCACTACTTATAGGATTGTCAAGCAATCATCGCGGGCAATTACTTCTCTGTTCGCGGCTGAGCATTTAAATTCACGCCTTCAAATCAAGATGGCGCAAACATAGCCGGAAACCGCTAACATCAAAAGAGAAGGTTATTTCCAGTCCTAATTTCACCTAAATTATGATCGCTGAAATCATCGCCGTCGGCTCCGAGATGCTCACGCCCCACCGACAGGACACCAACTCCCTGTACCTTACCGCTGGCCTCAACGACCTCGGCGTCGAAGTCGCCTTCAAGACCATCGTCGGCGATAACCTCCGGCACCTCATCGACGCCGCAAAGATAGCCATCGGCCGCGCTGACATCATCGTCTTTTCCGGCGGCCTTGGCCCCACCGAAGACGACCTCACCCGCGAGGCAGCCGCTTCCGCTCTCGGCATCGAACTTCACCCAGACCCAGCCATCCTCACAGCGCTGTACAAACGGTTCGCCGCGCGACAGATGATCATGCCGCCGAACAACGCCAAGCAGGCCGACGTGCTCGATGGAGCCGTGCTGCTTGAAAACAAAAATGGCAGCGCTCCCGGCCAATATCTCGACACAACTGTCAAGGGGCATCGCAAGATCGTCATCCTTCTCCCCGGCCCGCCCAGCGAGCTAAAGCCCCTCTTCGACGAAGCCGTGAAGCCGCGTCTCGCCACCGCACTTCCTCCGCGCCATCTTGCACGGCGAATGCTGCGCATGGCCCTGATTCCCGAGTCGCAGGTCGACGCCCGCTCTGCGCCTATCTACAAGCAATACACCGACATCGAAACCACCATCCTCGCGGGGCACGCCGAGATTCAGCTCCACTTTCTCTCCGCCAAGCCAACGCTCGCGGAGGCGCAGGCACGCGTAGACGAGCTGACCGAGAAGATTGAACACGAGATGGACGACGCTATCTTCTCTTCTCATGGCGAAAGCCTCGAAGAGGTCGTGCTGCTGATGCTCGGCATAAGGCATCTCACGCTCGCCACTGCAGAAAGCTGCACCGGCGGTCTTCTGGCGCAGCGCCTGACCGCCGTGCCGAATAGCTCGAGCGCCTATATCGGCGGTGCAGTCGCCTATACGCCCGAGCTCAAAACTACCTTCGCCGGTGTGTCCAAAGAGACCATCGACAGCAAAGGAACGGTCAGCGAAGAGGTAGCCCGCGAGCTCGCAGAAGGCATCCGCGCACGCACAGGCGCGTCCATCGGCGTCTCCATCACAGGGCTTGCCGGACCGGCAGGCGGAGCGTCCGGTCCCGACGCAGAAAAACCAGTGGGCCGCATCTATGTTGGCCTATCCGATGACCAGCAAACTACAGTAAAGGAGCTTAACCTGACAGGCGAACGTACCCGCGTCCGCTACTGGGCTACTCAACATGCCCTGGAACTCATTCGCCGCCACTTGCTCTAAATGTGCCAAACTATTTCATAACAATCACTTGATAAACTCATCGAGTAGACAATGACCCCCTGGATCCTCTCCATCTCGCTGGCCTATCTCCTCGGCTCCATCCCCTTTGGCTATGTCCTGGTGAAGATCTTCCGCAAACAGGACATCCGCGCCACCGGCAGCGGCAATATCGGAGCCACGAACGTTGCCCGTTCCGGAGCGAAGGGCCTAGCCATTGCCACCCTTCTGCTCGATCTCGGCAAAGCCTTCATTGCGGTCAAGATCGCACAGCACATTCTGCCCGGCAACTACGATCTTGCCGTGGCCGCTGCGGTAGCTGCCATCCTCGGCCATGTCTTTCCTGTCTGGCTGCGCTTTCGTGGAGGCAAAGGAGTCGCCAGCGCTCTCGGAGTTTTCCTCGCGCTTACCTGGCCCAGTGCCTTGGCCACGCTCGCTATTTTTGTCGTCATCTTCGCGCTGACACGCTACGTCTCACTGGCCTCGATCATTGCGGCGGCGGCCTTCCCAGTCTTTGGCTTGTATTTCATTACCTCCAGAACACCTATCGTTGTGACCGGCTTCTTTTTCATCCCCTTACTCATCATCGTCAAGCACCACCAGAACATCCGCCGCCTCCTCTCTGGGAAAGAGAGCCGCTTTGGCTCTCCCAAGGTGACAGCATGAGCCGCATTGTGATCCTCGGTGCAGGCGCCTGGGGCACGGCCCTCGCGCTTTCGCTTGCCCGCCGTGGCGGCCACCAGATTGTTCTATGGTCGCACTCTGCTCCGCTCGCCGAGCAGCTTAATGATGTAGGCGAAAATCTCCCTTATCTCCCCGGCTTCACGCTTCCCGCCGACATTCAGGTCACCTCCGATCTTCCCGGCGCGATCTTCGAAGCCGACATCCTGCTCTGCGTCACTCCTTCCCAGCATCTTCGCGGCATCATTGGCCACATCGCTCCCCTGCTGACGCGCGACCAGATCATCCTGATCGCGTCGAAGGGCCTTGAAGAGTCAACCTTCCTCCGCATGTCGCAGGTCGTCGCTTCGGTCACCAACAATCCCTGCGCCGTCCTCAGTGGACCATCGTTCGCCCAGGAAGTGGCCCTTGGCTACCCGACCGCTATCGTCGCCGCCGCCACCACATCTGCGCTCGCGCAGATCGTTCAGCGCGAATTTTCTTCGCCAACGCTCCGCATCTACACCAACGACGATGTCACTGGCGTCGAGCTGGGCGGCGCGTTGAAAAATGTCATCGCCCTTTCCTCTGGCGTCGTCCACGGCCTCAATCTCGGACACAACTCTGCCGCCGCGCTCGTCACCCGAGGCATCGCAGAGATTACTCGCCTCTCGGTCGCCTGCGGTGGCCGCCGCCAAACGCTTGCAGGGCTTTCCGGAGTCGGCGATCTCATCCTCACCTGCACCGGAAACCTCTCCCGCAATCGCTCTGTGGGAATCGAACTGGGAAAGGGCCGCCACCTTCCTGAGATCCTCTCCGGCCTCAACGGCAAAGTGGCCGAAGGCATTCAGAGCACTACCGCCGCACTCGGTTTGGCCGCTCGTTATGGGGTCGAAATGCCGATTACGGAACAAATGGACGCAATTCTCCACCACAATAAGTCGCCAAAAGATGCCATTCGAGACCTCATGGGCCGCCCCGGACGCGACGAATAGCCACCAATCCTGCCGTTGCGAATATCCATGGTCTGCCCCAACGGCATCTTATTCAAGATGAGTTCCGAGACGAGCAAACCGAACGATCCAACCGCCGACAGCCATCCCCCTGAAGACGACGGTAATTTTCTGCATGTAGTGATCTATGCGGGCATCTTCCTTGTAATCGGCCTCATCGTGGCCTTTGTCATCATCAAGGGAGTAGGGAAACACATCGTTCCCGGCAAGCACGATCCCCACCCGACCTCACAACTCGTACTTCCAGCTCCGAAAGGTCATGTATTGGCATCTCAATCCACTTCTGAATTACCATTCATATTTACGCAACAAAAATCTAAAGCATGTGTTTAGTAGAGTGAGAGTTGGACTTGGGTAACCTGCCCAGGCTGACACTCGAAGCCTGCTGTTCTCGCACTCCGGCACAATGTGGCACGACCGGACAAAACGAAGAATAAGCAGGAAGGTAAATCATGAAAATTTCTCGTCTCGTCAAAAACTCGATCAGCACCATCGCATTGGCAGGAGCGTTCTTGTTCGCCGCTCCCAGCCCGGCCCACGCAGGGGTCTTTGTCTCTGTCGCAATTGCTCCCCCAGTCATTCCCGTGTATGCGCAACCCCCCATCCCCGGCGATGGTTACATCTGGACGCCCGGCTATTGGGCCTGGACTGGCGAAGGCTACGAATGGGTCGATGGAGCCTGGGTTGAGCCTCCTTATGAAAACGCGCTCTGGACCCCCGGATACTGGGGTGGCGACGATGGCGGCTACTTCTGGAACGCTGGTTATTGGGGTCAGAATGTCGGCTACTATGGCGGCATCAACTATGGCTTCGGATACTTTGGCGTCGGCTTCTACGGCGGATACTGGGGCCACGGCCGCTTCTGGTACAACCGCGGCTACAACAACTTTGGTGGCCGTCACTTCGGCAACATCTATGATCGCCCGGTTCATGGCTTCAACGGCCGTCCCGGCGGCGCCAGCTTTACCAGAAATGGTGGAGGTCGTAACTTCGCCGGAAACCGTGGCTCGAACATCGGTGGCCGCAACTTCGGCAACCGCGGCTTTTCAAACAACGGCCAGCGCAGTTTCGCCGCGAACGGACAGCGCAGCTTCAACTCTGGCAATCGCAGTGCCTATAACGCAAATAGCCGCCAGTCGTTCAACGGTGCACGGAGCTACTCTCAGTCTCAGGGTTCGCGCAGCTACGCGCAGCCAAGTCAACGCAGCAGCGGTGGCCAAAGCCGCAGCGTCTCCAGTGCCCCCCGTGGCAACTCTGGTGGCGGTGGCAGCTTCCACGGAGGCGGTGGAGGTGGCGGCGGCTCCCATGGCGGTGGCGGCGGTGGCCATCGGTAACAGCTAACAACATAAAGCGGGCTGAGGATCAATTCCTCAGCCCGTTTTCTCACCCGCGCTTCACCAACCGCAAGACAATCTCTCCAATCACCTTCACCGCCTCAGGATGCGCCAACGCCCGTGCATTCTCCGCCATCTCCTGCCTGCGAGCATCATTCCCCAGAAGATCCAGTAACACCTCCAGCAAACGCTCCTCGTTCAGCGAAGACTCAACCATCATCTCCGCTGCTCCGGCAGCGACAAACGCATCCGCATTCTTCCGCTGATGGTCGTCGGCAGCCTGCGGAAACGGCACCAGAACAGAAGCCCGTCCTGCCGCTGCCAGCTCCGCAATGGTGCTCGCACCGCTTCGACAGAGAATCAGGTCGGCGGCAGCAAACTGCGCTGCCATGTCATCGAGATAAGGCGTCACCGTGACCCGCTCAAAACCAACCCCAGCGCTGCGGTAGATCGCAAGCGTCGCATCGCCATGCCGTCCGCCCGTCTGATGCACCACATCGAGCGTCGGAAAAGCGCTCAAAAGCCGATCCATAATCTTCGGCATCAGTTCATTGAAGACGCGAGCGCCTTGACTGGCCCCGAATACCAGCAGCCTCTTTCTTTCACTCGGCACCTTTTTGCCAATCGCAAAAAACTCCGGCCGCACCGGCGTCCCGGTCACCTGCGCTCTGCGAAAGTAACGGCACGTCTCCGCAAAGTTCACCGCAGCCGCCGACACCCATCGTCCCACTAAACGATTCGCCAGCCCCGGAACGGCGTTCGGCTCAAACGCCAGCGTTGGCACCCGCAACAAAATCGCCGCCATCATCGCCGGGCCTGAGGCATAGCCACCCACTCCCACAACAACATCCGGCTTAAATTCCCGCAACAGCCCGATGCAGCGGCCAACGCCTAACGGAAGGTCCATCAACGTGCGCAGACGCGTCGCCACACTTACATTTTTCAACTGCCCCACATGAATCAGTTCCAGCGGAAATCCCGCCTCCGGCACCAGCCGCGTCTCCAGCCCCCGCGCCGTCCCTACAAAACGGACCTCAGCACCCGCCGCATCTCGCAACTCCCGCGCAATCGCCAGCGCCGGAATCACATGTCCGCCGGTTCCTCCCCCGGCAATCAAAACTCGCAGGCTGTTCGCTGCTCGCCCCACGTCAGTCAATCTCACGAGTTACATTCAGCAGAACGCCCATACAGGCCATCGTCACAAACAACGACGTTCCTCCAAACGAGATAAAGGGTAGCGTAATTCCCTTCGTCGGTAGCAGCGCCACCACGACGCTGATATTGAAGAACGCCTGTATCAGAATCGCCGAAGTAATCCCAAAGGCAAGAAACCGTGCAAAGGGATCGGTGGACAGAAACGCCGCTCGCAGACCGCGATAGCCAAGGAACGCGAACATCGCGACCACGGCCACAGCGCCAATCATGCCCAGCTCTTCACAGATATTCGCAAAGATGAAATCCGTGTGCGGCTCCGGCAGATAGAACAACTTCTGCCTGCCTTCCATCAATCCCAGCCCACGAATGCCTCCCGTACCGACGGCAATCAGAGACTGCAGAATGTGGAACCCAGTTCCCCTGGGATCGGCCTCGGGATGAACAAAGGCCAGCATACGTGCACGCCGCCAGGGCACACGAAACAGCATGTAGTAAAGCACCGGCGACGCACACGCCAGCGCAATGCCGATATATTTCAACTGCAATCCTGCAAGGTACAGCATCAGCATCGTCACCGCTGCGCAGACCATCGCCGTTCCCAGGTCAGGCTCTTTAAGAATCAGCGCAATGAACAGAAGCGGCGGCAGCGCAGCCCGCAGCACCGTCCCTCGCCAGTCATCCATCTTGTGCATTCGCGTCTGCAAAAAGTAGGCAAGAAATAAAATCAGCACCGGAGTCGCCAGCTCCGAGGGCTGAAAACTGAGTCCACCGCCAAAACGAAACCACCGATGGGTATTGTGCGAGTCGCGACTGGCAAAGACCGCCATCAGCAGCAGCATCGTCACCGCGACCAGCGGAAAGACCACCCTGGGGTTGTTATAGTGGCGATAGTCGACCCGCATTAGCAGCACCAGCGCGACCATGCCAAATCCGGCCCAGATCGACTGCCGAATCATAAAGTAATACGCCGAGCCGAACTGCGACTTCGCCATCACCGCCGACGCGGAAAACACCATCACCAGCCCAAACAGCACCAGCAGCAGCACCACTCCGAAGAGCCACTTGTCCACCCCTACTCTCTTCGCCATTCCGTCCGCTTCCTGCTAACTTAATTCATTCACTAACCGTCGAAAGACCTGTCCCCGATGCTCATAGTTCTCGAACTGGTCGAAGCTCGAGCAGGCAGGCGCCAGCAGAACAATATCCCCAGCCACGGTAGCCTTCGATGCCTCAGCAACAGCGGTCTGCATCGTCGCCGCTGAGACTATCTTCACCACTCCCTGCAACTGCTGCTCAATCTTTTCGGCGGCTGAACCAATCGTATAAACAATCTTCACCCGCTCCTTCAGCAGATCGGCCATCGTGCCATAGTCGGAGTTCTTGTCCTTGCCGCCAAGAATCAAATGGATACCACCGGCAAACGAGGCCACCGCCTTCATGGCCGCGTCCACATTGGTCGCCTTGGAGTCGTTGTAGAACTCCACCCCGCGCAGCAGCCGCACAAACTCCAGCCGATGCTCCACGCCTTTGAACCCAGCGACCGAAGCCCGAATCTTCTCCGCAGAAATCCCCGCCAGCCGCGCCGCGCATACTGCCGCCAGCACATTCTCGACGTTGTGCGCGCCCTTCAGCGCAATCTCCGCCACCGGCATCACCGGCTCCGGCTTGCCGCCCTCGTTGGCAACAAAGAAGATGCTCTCTCCATGAACGAACGCGCCCTGCTTGATAGGCCGCCGAGCGCTGAACCAGTAGATTTGCGCCCGTGTCTTCGCCGCCACCATCTGAGTCGGCTTGTCTTCGCCGTTCAGAACCAGAAAGTCACCCGCCTCCTGCCGTTCCGTAATCCGCGCCTTGGCAGCAGCATAGTTCTCAAAGCTGCCATGCCGGTCCAGATGGTCCGGCGTGATGTTCAACACCACCGAGATCCACGGATGGAATTCCTCAACGGTCTCCAGTTGAAAGCTCGAAACCTCCAGCACGCTCACCGTATCCGCCGCACTCTTCGCCACCAGATCGATCACCGGCAAACCAATATTGCCGCCCACCAGCGTCGATACTCCGGCATCTTCAAATATCTTCCCCAGCAGCGTCGTCGTGGTGGTCTTCCCGTTCGATCCCGTAATCGCCACAACTTTGCCTTGAAGAAACCGGCTGGCCAACTCCAGCTCCCCAATCACGGGCAGGCCGAACGCCTTCACCTGCTTCACCTCGGGAGTATCCATCGGCACTCCCGGCGACACCACAATCAAATCCTGCCGCCGAAAGGTCAGCAACCCATGCCCACCCGACTCGACCATAATCCCCGCATCCAGCAGCGCAGGAATCTCCTTCGCCAGCGCCTCCGCGCTCCGCGTATCGCTCACCGTCACCTGCGCGCCCTGCGCACGCAGAAACAGCGCAGACGATAGCCCACTCTTCCCCAACCCCACCACCAAAACCCGCTTATTCTTCAGTTCCATAACTCTATTTTCCTAATCTGATTCTGACTCTTTACAAGGCTACAGGAGCCTTATGTTATTTTCTCCGGAACCGCAAAACGTTTCTAAGTCCACGCAATCCGAAGTAAAAGAAAAATGCGGTGGCCACCCCAAAACCCAAGGAGAAGAAAACATCCTTTTCTTTGAAGTCTTCAATGCTGGCACCCAAAGTAAAAAGACCCGCGCCAATGTAAGCAAAAGAGAAGATCGCATATCCCAATCGTTGAACAGGCGTTAGAAATTGGCCATTAGCAAGCCAGGACTTGGCTAGAGTTGGAGAATCGATTGACACTTTTCGAAGAGGATCATAACTTCTGCGGCGCATGTCTTCCTCGTGAAGATTGCTCATGAGACGAGTCCCCTAATTGAACCTACCTCAACTTCAACGTCGTCAAAGCAAACAAAGCAAACACCAGCGCCATAATCCAGAACCGCGCAATCACCTTCGACTCCGACCACCCCATCAACTCAAAGTGGTGATGCAGCGGAGCCATCTTGAAGATGCGTTTCCCATTGCGCAGCTTGTAGCTCCCAACCTGGAGCATCACGCTCACTGCCTCCAGAATAAACACCCCACCGATAAATGGCAGCAGCAGTTCCTGCTTGATGACCACGGCCACCGTCCCGATCGCCCCGCCCAGCGCAAGGCTACCCACATCCCCCATAAAGATCTCTGCCGGATGAGCGTTATACCAAAGGAACCCAATACTCGCCCCCACCATCGCCCCGCAAAACACCGTAAGCTCGCTCACCAGCGGCATCCGCTGCAACTCCAGATAGTCGGCAAAGACCACATGCCCGCTCACATAGGTCAGCACCGTCAGTGCGCCGGCAGCGATAATGGTGCAGCCAATCGCCAAACCGTCGAGGCCATCGGTAAGATTCACCGCATTGCTCGAGCCCGCAATCACAATCATCACGAAAACGACAAAACCCGCATACCCCAGCCACCATACATGCGGCATGTGCAACAGGCTGTCGATCACCAGATCCGGCCGAAACCGCTTGGCAAACGGAACCATCAGACGGGTCGAATAATTGCCACGCGTCTCCAGCGCGACCAGCGCCACGGCCACTCCGCCGCTCACCAGCAGTTGCAATCCCAGCTTCGCCCAAGCCCTCAGTCCCTGGTTCCTGCGATGCACCACCTTGATATAGTCGTCCGCAAATCCAATCGCGCCAAAGGCCAGCGTCGACAGCATCACCAGCCATACCAGAGGGTTCGACAGATCCGACCACAACAGCGTCGGGACCAGGATCGATATCAGAATCAGTACGCCACCCATCGTCGGCGTCCCACTCTTCTTCTGGTGCGACTGCGGTCCCTCTTCGCGGATGTATTGCCCAATCTGGAACTCGCGCAGCTTCTCAATCACATACGGCCCAATCAGCAGGCCGATCAGCAGCGCCGTCAGGCTCGCAAACACCGTGCGAAACGTGAGGTAGCGAAAGATGCGAAAGAGACGAAAGTAAGGGAACAACTTCTGATAGAGCAGCCAATAGAGCAAAACGTCTCCGCCTTCAAACCACAGTCAGGATTGGCGACCGCTTAGCTCCAGCCGCAAACTCATCGCTATCTTAACAGGCGTTTGCCCTCTCACCACGCGGCATTTTCCTCCGCGAACCAAGGCGCATTCCGTCTCCTCTGTCTATAGCTATCTCCTCTCAGGTATAGCTTCCTTTGTCATTCCAAAGGGAACAGGGATAGCTTCCTTTGTTTGTCATTCCCGAAGGGAATCTGCGTGTTGCTCGAATCACCAAAACTACATCTGGAGGAGAACCTCTCTATAGCAATTCTCCTACAGGTGTATCTCTTTATCGGATCATCTCTGCCCTATTTTGTTGTCATTCCCGAAAGGAATCTGCGTTTCTTCCGGGCTTGCATCACTACACCCAGAGGGGAACAGCTCTAAGCGGCTCACGACGAGCGCCAAAGGCGCGCTCTATAACAGCCTGGGCCACCAGCCCAGGTCCATAGCCCCCAAAATATGAAGGCTGAAGGGCCGGCCCATCTCGCTGCGTCGAACCTCTAGGAGATCAGCACCGCGAATGCCCGCTCCAGCTTCACCCCACGCGAAGCCTTCAGCAACACGGCATCGCCCGCACGCACGTTCTCCTGCAACCACTTACCGGCGGCATCCGCATCCGCCACAAACACCGCATCGACACCGCCATCGAGAGCAGCCTTGACCAACGCGTCCGCGGCACCACGAACGCCAACCACCGTAGTCACGCCTCGTTCAGCCATCCGCCGCCCGCAGGCCTCATGCAGCGCCTCACCCTCCGGCCCAAGCTCCAGCATCTCTCCGGCGACCACAATGTGCCGCTCTCCCGGCATGGCCATCAGCGCATCCACCATCGCGTCAAGCGCCTTAGGGTTGGAGTTGTAGCAATCATTGATCAGCGTTGCGCCCCGCCACTCCACCACCTCGCCACGCTTATCTCCCGCCCGCAACTCGCCTACCGCCGCTGCACATTCGCCCAGTCCCATGCCGCTCCGCAGCCCTGTCGCAATCGCCGCCAGAGCATTTGGAACGTTATGCCGCCCCAGCATACGCAACTGCACGCTGGCGCGCTCGCCCTCGACCTCCACCGTAAAGACCACCCCCTCGGCTCCAACTTCGGCGACATGCACCGCTCGGACCTCAGCCCCCTCATTCAGCCCATAAAAGACCGCTCGCTCGCCCAGTCCCCTGCCAAACGACGCCACATAGTTATCGTCAAAGTTCAGCACGGCCACCCCATCCGCAGGCAGCGCTTCCACCAGCTCATACTTCGCCTTCGCAATACCGGCGATTCCATCCGGAAAGAACTCCAAATGCACCGGCCCCACATTCGAGACAACGGCCCAATCCGGCTCCGCGATCTTTGCCAGAGCCGCAATCTCTCCGGCATGGTTCATGCCCATCTCGATCACCGCAACCTCATGCTCCGGCTCCAGCTTCAACAACTGCAACGGCAGCCCAAAGCCATTGTTAAGGTTTCCCTGAGACTTCAGCACCTTAAACCGCGCGCCCAAGACCTGCGCCACAGCGTCCTTCGTCGTCGTCTTCCCTGCCGACCCGGTCACGCCGATCACCCGGCGGCCCCACTGCCGCCGCACCGCATGGGCCAGCTTCTGCAACGCCGTCAATACGCAATCCTCGCAGTCGGAGACTCGCAGCAACTTCGTCTCATCCACCTCCGCAGGCGTCACCCAGCGATTGCTGACCACAGCCGCGACAGCGCCATCGGCAAGCGCCGCCTGAACATACTCATGCCCATCCAGCCGCTCGCCCTTCACCGCAAAGAAAAGATCGCCAGCCCCAATCGTCCGCGAATCGATCGAATACCCCAATGCCTCCAGAGAGGTATCGAACTCCCCATCCGCGTGAATCCAATCTGCAACCTGACCCAGTGTCAGCTTCATGCAATCTCCCCCAAAACCCCGGCAGCCACAGCCACATCGTCAAACGGCACGGTTCCATCTCGCAGAATCTGCACCTTCTCGTGTCCCTTGCCTGCCAGCAGCACAATATCTCCAGCTTTTGCCGAACGAATCGCAATCTCAATCGCTCCCGCACGGTCTTCTTCTACGATGCAGGTTGTCCCCGTCGTAGTCACTCCGGCCAGGGCCTCTTCGATAATCTCCATAGACTCTTCACTTCGCGGATTGTCACTGGTCAGCACCACCAGATCGCTGCCCTCGCCCGCAGCCCGCCCCATCCGTGGCCGTTTCGTCCGGTCCCGGTCCCCGCCGCATCCAAACAACGTAATCACCCGCCCACCGCGCTCCTTCACCAGCTCCCGCCCCAGCGCAATCAAATTCCGCAAAGCATCATCCGTATGCGCATAATCCACCACCACCGTAATCCCTGTATCTCCCGCAGGCACCACCTCAAACCGCCCCGGCACCTGCGCACCCGCAGCCGCTCCTGCGACAATCTCGTCCAGCGTCAATCCACGAGCCCAAGCCGCCGCGCTCGCCGCCAGCAGGTTGTAGACATTCACCCGCCCCGTCAGTGGAGACAGCATCTCCACCACACCCGCAGGCGTCACCATCCGAAACCGCGTCTCTCCCGCGCGCATCTGCACCGACTCGGCACGAAACTCGCCTCGCCCCTCCAAACCGTAACGCAGCACCTGCGATTGCCCAGCAACCGCTACCAGCCGCGCACCATAAGGGTCATCCGCATTCACCACCGCCACTCGCGGCGGCAGCGTACCTACGCCCTCAAACAAACGTGCCTTCGCCGCAAAATAGGCCTCCATCGTCCCGTGATAATCCAGATGGTCCTGCGTCAGGTTCGTAAAGATAGCCACATCGACCGGCAGCCCCCACACCCGCTCCTGCTCCAGCGCATGGCTGGACATCTCCATCACCGCCTCAGTAGCACCTGCCTTCACTCCATCCGCAAAGATCGCCAGCACATCGCGAGACTCCGGCGTCGTATGCGGAGACACCCTCACCTCATCGCCCACATGCGTCTCAATCGTTCCGATCAGCACGCACGTCCGCTGCACACTCCGCAGCATGGCCTCCAGCAGAAACGCCGTCGTCGTCTTCCCATTCGTGCCGGTCACCGCGCTCAATGCCAGCCGTCGCTCGGGATGCCCCATCACCGCCGCACTCGCCTCAGCCAACGCCCGCCGCCCATGCTCCACCAGTGCAGCGCCCACCAACGCATGGTCCCGCCGCAAAGCCTCATAGGCCTCACGCGAATCCGTCACCACCGCAGCCGCACCCTGCGCAACCGCCGCCTCTATGTAGCGATTCCCATCCGTAGCTCCGCCGCGCATCGCGACAAAGACATCGCCGCGCCCCACTCTTCGCGAGTCATACTCAACGCCGGCAACTTCGACAGGCGCACTCACGCTCTCCACCGCGCCGACATGAGTGATAAAGTCAGTCCACCGCATAGATCATTCTAAAGCCGACGACAATCAGAACTTGCTCTGCTCTATGTTCTTTACTGCGTAAATCTGCTCAATATTCTTCACCGCGTAAATCGAACCACGATCTCGGTTCCGCTCGGCACCATCGTTCCCGCGACCGGCACCTGTTCCCGCGCCAGACCACTCCCCACCGGCTTCACGCGCAACCCGACCGCGTCGGCGCGCTCCACCGCCGCACGGAGGCCCGCGCCGTCAAATGAAGGAACCGCTACACGCTTGCTCGCATCCACCGTAACGCCGCTGCCAACTTTCGCAGGCACCGCGGATGTTGTATCCGCAGGCGACAGCCGCTTCGCCTCTCCCGCCGCCGTATCCGGCATAGACGAACTCGTCCCGCCACTAGCCTTGAACGCCGACAGTATCTTCGCCGGCAGCAGATCGACAATTCCCTGCGACTTCCCTTTTTCAGTGGCCTTCGTCTCCGCGGCGGCAGCCTTGTCTGCCGCGACCGCCTGGGCCGTAGCGGTGGCCGTCGGGTTCCGCAGCGGATCGTCCGCAGGCAAATTGTTCGCATCGTCGAACATCGCGGTCAAATCTGCAGTGCTGTTCTCAGGAGCGTCATCGGCCAGATCGTTCGCCGTCAGCACCTTCATCTCTTTCTTTGTCTTCAGCGGCTGATCATGCGGTACTCCCAGATACTCCAGCACTTTCTGCGCTACCTCGGCGAAGACAGGAGCGGCGACTGTCGTCCCATATCTGCTGCCGACTGTCGGCGTATCAATCACTACGGTCACTGAGATGGCGGGATTACTCACCGGCGCAAATCCGGCAAAGCTTGTAACCACCTTCGTATGCGAATAGGTATGCGTCTCAGGATCGACCTTCTGTGCCGTACCCGTCTTTCCTCCCGAGCTATATCCATTCAAAGCAGCGGGTATCCCCGAGCCATAGAGCACGACCCCCCGCATCATCTCCCGCATCTTCGCCGAAGTCAGCTCCGAAATTGCGCGATGTGCTCCGTCCGGCAGAGGGTCTGGCAGCTCGTTCTCCGGATGAAAGCCCACTGGCTTCAAGCGAGGATCGCCTTTCATCGCATCGGTTGAATTCAGCAGGATATGCGGCGGCAGATACTCCCCGCCATTCGCAATGGTGCTTACCATGGTTACGAGTTGGATCGGAGTTACCCCGATCTCCTGCCCAATGGCGAGCGAACCGATGCTGGTCGCGCCCCACCGGCTCGGTGGCCGCAACAGCCCGCGCGTCTCGCTCGGCAGTTCGATCCCGGTCCGATCTCCGAACCCATACGCCTTGATGTATTTGTAGAACTTGTCCGGTCCCAGCTTCAACGCCAGTTTCACGGCAGCCACGTCGCTCGACTTTTCCAGCGCCTTATGGATCGTGATCACGCCCATGTGGCCATCGGAGACGTCGTCATGGATCGTACGCCCGAACAGCGTAATCGCCCCTCCCTGGCAGTCGATCAGGTCATCCGGCTGCACTCCCGCTGCATCCACTGCGGCAGAGTACGTTACCAGCTTGAATGTCGAACCCGGCTCATAGATGTTACTTACCGCCAGATCGGTCAGTGCCCCCGGCTGCATGTGCCGCGAATCGTTCGGATTGAACCGAGGTGAAATTGCCAGCGCCAGAATCTGTCCCGTATGCGGGTCCTGTACCACCACCGTTCCATGCAGCGCCTTCACCTTCGCCATCTGCGCGTCCAGCGCTTGCTCCGCCATGTACTGAATGTTTGCATCGATGCTCAGAACAAGGTTCTCACCCGGCAATGGCTGGCGCTCTTCGCTGTCCAGTACATGCCGCTTCGCATCGAGCGCAGTCAGCATATGTCCCGGCGTACCATGCATGTCGTCGTCGAACTCAAGCTCTAGTCCGCCCAGCCCCTCGTCGTCGGTGCCCACATAGCCCAGCACCTCAGCCGCGAGGTCATTGTTCGGATAAAACCGCTTGAACTCTTTCTGAAAATAAACGCCCTTCAGATTCAGCTCGCGCACCCGATTCGCCGTCTCCGGATCGAGCTTTCGCGCCACCCACGCAAAATTTCTCGAAGCATTCAGTCTGGCCAGAATCCGTTTCTCGGAGGTATAGCTGTCCCCCGGATCGGAGTGCACGATCTGCGACAGCATCTGCGCCGCGTTTTCCCTGTTGTCTCCCAGCTCCGACGGCACCGCGTACACGCTGTCCACCAGCACCGTCATCGCCAGCTCGCGCAGATTGCGGTCGTACAACATGCCGCGCCGCGGAGCTACCTCAAACGTTCGCTGCTGCTGCTGTGCCGCGCGGTGCACAAACTCGGAGTGCCGCACAACCTGCACCCACCCCAGCCGCAGCACAATCACTGCTGCCCAGAAACAGAAAAAAAGCGTCACGTAGACGAAACGGATTCTCCGTATCGGAGCCGTCAACGTCTGCCGTGGCGCCTGCTTCATACTTCTGTTAACTCCCGCTCCGTTTGCCTCTTATTGCCTTATCTCTATCCTACTGCCCAACAAACCCGGGAGCATGGGACTGTGCCAGCACCGGAGCCATGGAATCGCTGCCATCCTGCCGCACCACCTGGCCCGGCTGAGGCGCATCCAGCCCAAGCTGTTTGGCAATCCGGTCGATCCGTTCCGGGTCGGTCAGCTCAGCCTCCGACAGCCGAAGCTGCCGGTTCTGCTCGCTCAGATGTTCGACCTGAACCTTCTGCGCTTCGATGTTGTAGCCCATCTCGATCGCCGAGAAGTGCTGCCACACATAGACCATCACCAGCAGGAACAAAACGCTCGTCACTGCGGCGAAGGTGCGCATCTCGCGCTTCCGCTCCGGGTCGTCCGCCTTCACAATGCGGCTGTTGTCGATGTGCTTGGTAAAGAAGACCTCGGGCGTAGGTCCGCGCCGCGCTCTCCGTTGCGCCTCATACAGCTCACGGTTCCGCTCGGCCAGGGTCGCCGCGCGCCCCTGCGACTGCCGTCGCGTGCCCATCATCTCGATCTGTTGTCCTGCCATCGCCGTTGCTGCCATAGCGCACCTCTTTTACTCTTACCTGCCCGGCTTCTTTATGTCCGGGCTGAATTCTTTGCCATCTCTTCAAAACGTACGAACCGGGCCGGGGCTGCTATTTGAAGGAAGGGACTTTTTGTTACAAGTTGTCTTTCGCCTGAAAGAAGGTGGGACAACCCCGACCCGATCACTTGCCGTTACCCATCTGGCATCGTCCTCCCAAACAAGCAACTAAACCTGTTACTTAATCTTCTCCGCCGCCCGCATCTTTGCGCTTCTTGCTCGCGGGTTTCTCAACTCTTCCTGCTCACCGGCCACAACCGGCTTCTTCGTCAAAACCTCAAACACCTTGTCCCGGCCAGCCTCACGGAACGCATCCTTTACCAGCCGGTCTTCCAACGAGTGGAAGCTGATCAACACCAGCCTTCCTCCCGGCTTCAGCAGAGACGGCGCGCTCTCAAGCAGCGTCCTGATCTCTCCCAGCTCATCATTCACTCGAATCCGAAGCGCCTGAAAAGTCCGTGTAGCGGGGTGAATCTTGTCGCCTTTCATTGATGGGGCCGCGGCCGATACCACTCTGGCTAACTCCGCCGTCGTTGTAATCGGCCGGGCCCTCACAATGGCTCTGGCGATTCTCCGCGACCTCCTTTCCTCTCCGAATTCGTAAATCAGGTCGGCGAGCTCGTTTTCGTCCTCCTGATTTACCACTTGCTCGGCCGTCTCCCCACTGCGCGTATCCATCCGCATATCAAGTGGGCCATCCGACCGAAAGCTGAATCCTCTGTGCGCCTCGTCCAGTTGCAGGCTGCTCACACCAAAATCGGCGAGCAGGCCATCCAGACTCCCTGGCTTAATCAGGCTCGAAGCCTCCGAGAACGCCTTAGGCTCAAACACCACCTCCGGCATCTCGCTGCCAATCTCGGCTCTCACTTCTTCGAGCCTCACCTTGGCTGCCTCCATCGCCTGCGGATCGCGATCAAAGCAGATCAACCTGCCCTTCGCGCCCAGCCTCTTCGCAATCGCCGAAGAGTGCCCAGCCAGCCCCAGCGTGGCATCTACATAAACGCCGCCGGGCCGCACATTCAAATACTCCAAAGCTTCATCTAAAAGAACCGGCACATGTTGCATCTTTCGCACCACGCGCTCTCCCTGGGGAGCCTCATCCATCTCTGCCTACAATCCAAACTCTGACAACGCCATCTGATCCGCTTCCGTCATCGGGGCTGCATCCATCTCAGCCTTGAACAGATCGTGGTTTACAACTTCGAGGAACGTCTGTACGCCGAACACAACTACCTCGCCCGTCACCTTCGCCGTCTCTCGCAACAACTGCGGAACCAGCAACCGGCCCTGCGCGTCCATCTCTGCCATCTGTCCGTAGTAGTTCGTCACGTCCAGAAACTTCTTCTTCGCCGGGTTCATGGAAGGGATCGCGGCCAGCTTCTCCTCGATCTTTTCCCACTCCTTCAGCGGATAGATCTCAGCCCGCTTCCCGTCCTTGCTGGTGATATAAAACTGCGGCCCATACAGCTCATCCACACGGCGCTTGAACTCAGCAGGCAGCTTCAATCTGCCTTTCTCGTCAACGCGTGTTGGGTGATTTCCGCGAAACATAGCAACCTCGATACGGACCCAGCTAAATCTCTTTCTGAAGCATCTCAGCGGAGTAGAATTTCTTTAGATCGTGCCCAAGTTCAACCCTTTTGGACCACTTTCTACCACTCCGCTCCACCATCCTTACCCAGTGCCCCCCTGCTGTAAAGCACTAAATTGCGCAAAATACTGCATTTCCCACAATGGAATGTGGAAAACTCAGCCATTTGTATGTATGGATAAATTGACCACTATATGTAGTGTTGGTCTGGCTGGTTCATGCCGAGGACGACACTTGCATACCCAAAACTCATCTGCTAAGGCGAATCAAAAGCGAAGTAACCTCTTAGGATAGCTTTTAGCGGTTACAAAATTAAATATGTAACCGGTAAAACAACTATTATCCGGTTACATCTCCGTTCTCGAGGCGACTGGCTTTTTTCGTCGCAACAGCCACACGAGATAAGCGAGCACAGCAAGATTGATCAGCAACAGGCTCAACCGAAACCAATTGGGCCGCCGTGCCAGCTCATACAGCTCCCACGGAAGGAACGAGATCGTCAGAATCAGCGTCAGGTACTCCGCCCAAACCTTCTCCAACACCAACCCTACGCCTTCCGTCAGCGCCACGACAGAATAAGCGAACGTACCCAGGCTAATCAGCTTGAGCCGGTGTACATCGATCAGATCGACCTTATCCAGCAACAACGAAACAAACCGGCTCTCCGGGTCGAACTTCAACGCCATGGCCACCCGCATCACTACATCGCCAAGGTCTTTGTGCAGCAGATGAATCGCGCCCATCCCGATGCAGAAAAAAAAGATCGACTTCGCCAATTTAAACAAACCGATCAGCAGCAGGCCGCGATCGCGCGGCCTGTGCTGAGCCTGTCTTTGCACCGTCACCGATTGCCGTTGCGCGGATTCGTTTTGCGTTGCCATCTGATTTCCAGTTGACGGTGGCGCACCGTAATTGTCAACGTATCCCGCGCAGCTTTAACACTCCCCTCTCAAAATAGCGGCAATCCACTCCACGCCAGCCGACGTAGATGCTAATGAACACCCGAAACAAGGGACGAAATTTAGAAACTCAGAACGACAAAGGAAAACAATCATGAAGAAGACAATCCTCGCCACCATAGCCGTAGCAGCCTTGGCTATCACCTCTTTCAGCGCATCGGCACAGATGAAGGACCCCGACGTCGGCGGCGCAGCCATGTCGCCCCAGAAGACCATCGTCGAGAACGCCGTCAACTCGCCGATTCACACCACGCTCGTCGCTGCGGTCAAGGCTGCAGGCCTGGTCGATACTCTCAACGGCCCCGGCCCCTTCACCGTCTTCGCACCGACCGATGATGCCTTTGCCAAGCTGCCCGCGGGCACCGTCGATAACCTCGTCAAGCCCGAGAACAAAGCGACTCTCACCAAGATCCTCACCTATCACGTCGTTCCCGGCCGCGTCAGCTCCAAGGACTTGATGAAGATGATTAAAAAGGGTCACGGCAAAGCCATGCTGAAGACCGTGCAGGGTGAAGATCTCACCGCCACCACATCCGACGGCAAGATCATGCTGACAGACGCCAAGGGCGGCACCGCTACCGTCACTACAGCAGACGTCTTCCAGTCCAACGGCGTCATTCATGTCATCGACACCGTTCTCATGCCCAGCTAGATATCGCAAGCCAGGTTCGTCCAACTGCACTTCTGAGGTGCCCCCAAACGGGCACCTCTTTTTTGCATCTACTACACTAGCCCCGAAACGACCAGCGACGAATGCACACCTTTCACTCCCAGCAATGGCTTCCTCTTCCGGCAGAACTTGTCTTTGCTTTCTTTGCCAATCCTTCGAACCTGCCTCGGCTCATGCCGGCGTGGCAGCAGGCACGCATCGAAAAGGCAATCATCGTCTCTCCCCCGCCGCCGCCTAATTCATCGGCACTCAACGATGTCTTCTACGTCCTCGCGGCTGGTGCGGGTACTCGGCTTACGATTAGCTTTCGTCCTATCCCCTTCTCACCTGTCCGACTCAAGTGGCAGGCCGAGATCGATTCCTTCGTCTGGAACCAGCACTTCTCCGACGTTCAAGTACGCGGTCCTTTCGCGCACTGGCATCACACCCACGCACTCACACCTGAAACGCGCATCGGCGAATCCGGCAACGCGATTCCCGGAACACTGCTGCAAGACGAAGTTCAATATCAGCTCCCTCTCGGCAGATTGGGCAATCTCGCTCATCCCCTTATCACCCGGCAACTCCGCCAAACTTTCGTTTACCGTCATCGACGAACTCGCGAGTTGCTCGCAGCAAACTTTTCTACATAAAAAAGCGATGGGCCGCACACAGCGGCCCATCGCTTCTCACAAACGAAAAATCTACGAGTGCTTCGCCAGAATCTGCTCCATCATCTTACTCAGGTAAGGCCTCGCCTTCTCCAGCGCAGCCTCCGCAGTCAGGCCATACTTCTCCCGCAATGCCTCGACCTTCCCATGCTCGATAAACTCATCCGGCCAGCCCACGCGCACAACCGGAACCTGCACCTCGAGCGCATTCAGCGTCTCTAACACCGCAGAGCCGAACCCTCCCGCCAGCACATGATCTTCGAGCGTAATCAGCAATCCACAGCGCTCGCCAAACTTCGCGACACACTCGCGATCAATCGGCTTGGCGAACCGCGGGTTGATCACCGCGGCGGAGAACCCTTCCCGCTCCAGCATCTCCGCCAGCCGCACCGCCTCGGGCAGCATCGCACCCAGGCCGAAGATGGCAACATCGGCACGCCCCGAATCTCGAATGACTTCAGCTTTGCCGATCTCCAGCGCCACCGGCTGTGCTTTGACAGCCACGCCCGGCCCGGTTCCACGCGGATAACGAATCGCGGACGGCCCCTCGTGCAGCATCGCCGTATACATCATGTCCGCCAGCTCGTCCTCGTCCTTGGGAACCATGTGGATCAGGTTCGGCACACTGCGCAGATAGCTGATATCGAACAGCCCATGATGCGTCGGACCGTCGTCGCCGCTCAGTCCGCCGCGATCCATGCAGAAGACCACCGGCAGGTTCTGGAGGCAGACGTCATGCACAATGGGATCGAACGCCCGTTGTAAAAAAGTCGAGTAGATCGCGCAGAAGGGCTTATATCCCTTGGTCGCCATTCCTGCCGCAAAGATTACGGCGTGCTCTTCCGCGATGCCGACGTCGAAGTAGCGCTTCGGATGATAGGGCCGGAAGAGATCGAGCGCCGTCCCGTTCGGCATCGCCGCCGTAATGGCAACGACCTTCTCATTGCCATCCGCCAGCTTCGTCAGCGACTCGGCAAAGATCTCGGAGTAGGTCTTCTGCCCCGCAGATTTCGTCTCGCCCGTCTCCGCGTCATACGGCCCCAGCCCGTGAAATTTCTTCTGCTTCTCCAGCGCCGGTTGAAAGCCCCGGCCCTTCTGCGTAATCGCATGAAGTACGACCGGACGGTTCTGCGTCTTCAGAAATTTGAAGGTCTCGATCAGCAGCGGCAAGTTATGTCCATCGAGCGGCCCAAAGTAGCTCAGGCCAAACTCCTCGAACAACATGCCCGGCCCGATCAGTCCCTTTGCCGCTTCTTCGGCCTTGCGGACGACGTGCCGTGCCGTCTTGCCGCCATACTTCTCCAGCAGATCAGCCGCGCGATTATGCAGGCTCGATACGGTGGGGTTGGTCACGATCTTGTGAAAATACTCCGCGATGGCGCCGACGTTCTTGTCGATCGACCAGGCATTGTCGTTCAGCACAATGATCATCCGGCGCGTCTGCGCGGCGATGTTGTTCAGCGCTTCAAACGAGATGCCATTAGTAAACGCAGCATCTCCGGCCATCGCAATGATGTGTTCCTTGCCACCGGACATGTCCCGCGCCACCGCCATCCCCAGCGCCGCGCTCAGCGCTGTACCGGCATGGCCTGCGCCATAGCTGTCGTGCTCGCTCTCGGTGCGCAGCATAAAGCCGTTGAGCCCGCCCGGCTGGCGGATGGTATGAAAGAGCTTCTCGCGTCCGGTCAGCAGCTTGTGCACATAGGCCTGGTGGCTGACATCGAAGACGAAGCTGTCGGTTGGGGTATCGAAGACATAATGCATCGCGAGGGTCAGCTCGACTACGCCAAGATTCGGCCCGATATGGCCGCCAGTTTTGGCGACCCCAACGATCAGCCGTTCACGAATCTCCTCCGCCAGCTCCGTCAGTTGCGGAATCGTCAGCTTTTTTACATCGGCTGGGGAGTGAATCGTCTCAAGAAGGTTGCTCATCCAAAACCTATTCTGCGAGGCCGCTCATCGAGCGCGGCGGCCTGCCAGGATACTTAGAACAGCCACATAGAACACAGCCACATCGACACCTACCGCAACACAAGCTCGCGTCATTGCGGTAGCCCTTAAGTATACCAACCCTCTGGACAGGAAAAAGACCCCGCAAGGGTGCCTCTGTCCCAGACCTAAACTACGCCAATTACGCTCATCATGCGACCAGTAAATCCATGCTCGGCACGGTGCGAGAAGTACTTTTTCTCTCCACCGGAGACTGTACAAGCCGTACACTCTCCAATCACCGTAATACTCTGCGCCGGAACTCCGGCATCGAGGAGCTGCCGCCGGTTCGCCTCCCAGAGATCGAGATGCATCTGCCCGGTCTCTCCCGTCCTGAACAATGCATCCGCATATTCGAACTGAGCGCCAAATCCAGACCGCACTTCTTCGCCTACCGCATAGCAGCAGGCACCAATCGATGGCCCCACGGCGGCCACCAGCTCTTCAGGGCGCGATCCGTACCGCTCTTGCATCGCCAGGCATCCCTGCTCGACGATCCGCGCTGCCGTGCCCCTCCATCCCGCGTGGATCGCCGCTACCACTCGCTTATTGACGTCCGCGATTAGCACCGGAACACAGTCTGCCGTCTGCACCCCCAGCATGACTCCCGGGAGGTCAGTCACTGCTCCATCGCCCTCCAGCACGGCCTTTCCGTCGGCGGTCTGGAGCGTGCCCTCGAAGACATCCTCTTCCTTTCGGATCGGCAGAACAAGTGCTGAATGCACCTGTTTCAAGGTGACGGTTTGAAAGCGATGGTTTTCGGGTAAACTTCCCTGCGACAACCGGTAAAAGAGCCGTCGGTTCTCTGCGACCAATGCGGGACCGTCGTCCTTCGTCCACCCCAGATTCAGCGAATTGCCTCCGTAAACCGTGGAAACTCCACCTTGTCGCGTGCTGAATCCGTGCCGCAGCCACTTGTAAGAACCCCAGGGCTCCACCCGCACTATGCCAACCGTAAGCCCTTTATTTACAATGTTCATAGACCTAACTTTTTCTCGTTTTCAACGTCCAAGTTCCCAGCCGGCAGACGAAGTCTAACCTCCTGCTTTTTCAACAAAAAGTTGCATCCTGCCCCATCGCACTGTAATATACCGCGATTGTAGACATGAGAGTGAATGTGCCCACCGTAGCCCCCCAATTTCTCCGCTCCCGTATCGGCAAAGTCTGCGTCGCCATTACTGGCACCACACCAGCCGAAATGCTTGAAAAAGCCATCGCCGTTGTTAAAGAGACTCCTTTTATCGAGTTTCGGCTCGATTATCTCGAAAAACCGCTCGCCGCACTGCCGAAGTTTAAGCATTTCTTCGCGGAAAATACTGCGGCCACGGGCATTGCGACCTGTCGACGCTCAGCGAACGGCGGAAAATTTACCGGAAACCTCGCTGCCGAGCTTGAAATTCTTATCAAGGCGGCCACCAGCGGCTTCCATATCGTCGATCTCGAGCTCGAATCGGCAGAGTCTCTGAAAAAAGCCGACATTCAGAAGCTGCGCGATACCAGCGTTGCCATCATCGTCAGCTACCACGATTTTTCGGCCACGAAGGATCTTGAGGGCATCTATCACCGCATCGAGCCCTTCCATCCCGATTTTTACAAGATCGTTCCTACCGCCAAGACGCTGACCGACAATGTGACCCTCATGCGCTTCATCGAGCATATGGAGGACCACTCGAACATTATCGGCATCTGCATGGGCGATGCGGGAATCATCTCGCGCGTGCTCGGCGTGCGCGCCGGCAGCGCCTTTACCTTTGCCGCTGCCACGACGGGCGAAGAGACCGGGCCTGGACAGATTGCCGCTCGCACCCTGATCGATACCTACCGCATTGAACAGGTCGATGCCGCCACCAAGGTCTACGGAGTTGCAGGCAATCCGATTCGCAGCTCGCTCTCGCCGGCCATGATGAACGCGGCCTTTCGCCGCGAGACGGTGAACGCTGTCTATCTGGCGCTGCAGACGCATAAGCTGGCTGACCTGCTCAAGCTGGTCCATGAAATACCGATTCAGGGCCTCAGCGTGACCATGCCTCTGAAGCAGGAGATCATGGCGCATCTGGAGAAGACCGATCCGCTTTCGACCAAGATCGGCGCCTGCAATACCGTGCTGCGGGCGCAGGATGGCAAGCTCTACGGATTCAACACCGATGTCGCCGGAATCGTCGGGCCGCTGGAGAAGCGGCTGTCCCTGCGGGGCGCAAAGGTGCTGGTTCTGGGCGCTGGCGGCGCGGCGCGGGCTGCTGTTTTCGGGGTTCGTGATAAGGGTGCCGAGGTGTTTATCCTCAACCGCACGCCGGAGACGGCGCAAAAACTGGCGCGGCAGTCCGGATCGAAGACCATCAAGAAAGAGGCGCTGGCTAAGACCACCTTCGACGTGATCATCAATGCGACGCCCCTCGGCATGGCCGGGCAAAAAGGAACGCAGATGCTGGAGGCGAAGGACCTGAACACGAAGCTGGTCTTCGATCTGGTCTACAACCCCATTGAGACTCCGCTGATCCGGCTCGCGCGGCAGCAGAGCATCCCGATCATCACCGGGGTTGAGATGTTTGTGCAGCAGGGGGCAAGGCAGTTCGAGATCTGGACCGGAAAACCCGCGCCCGAAGAGGAGATGCTGCGGGTAGTCATTCATGCGCTGCGGCAACAGGCCGAAGCTGCTCCCCAAGCTCCCGAGCCTGTAGTGAAAGCCAAGGCAAAGAAGAAATAGTTCTAGAATCTTGTTGTTTGAAAAGAAAAGGCCACCTCAAACGAGGTGGCCTTTTTGATTGCGATGAAAGATTGGTTAGTGGCTCTTGCCTTCGGCTGAGGCCAGCTTCTCCTCGGCCTTGCGGGTGACGGCGTTGGCTTCGTCGTACTTGTCGCCCTCGTCGCCTGCTTCCTGCCAGAGCTTTTCGCCCTCCTGAAGCTCCTGCAATGCCTCGTTACGATCGATCTCGTCTGGATGAAGAGCAGTTTCCGCCAGAATCGTGACACGCTCCGGCAGCACTTCGACAAAGCCCCAGGCCACGAAGAACTTCTGGTCGCCCGAGGTGCCTCCGTGGAGACGCACTTCGCCTGCGCCGAGTTCGGCAAGCAAAGGGGCCGCGCCATAGAGCGCCTCCAGGTAGCCTGCCATGGAGGGCAGCTCGACCGAGTCCGCCGTTGCGTCGAGCAGGACGCGGTCCGGCGTTACCAGCCTGACCGCTAACAATCCCGAGTTGGTGGTTGTGTCTGCCATGGTTATGCGATCTGCTTCATCTTCTCTGCGGCGGCGAGTACATCTTCGATGCCGCCCTTAAGGTAGAAGGCCTGCTCCGGAATATCATCGTGCTTGCCTTCGATGATCTCCTTGAACGAGCGAACGGTATCCTCGACCTTGACGTAGGCGCCGGGGATTCCGGTAAAGATTTCGGCTACGTGGAAGGGCTGCGACAGGAAGCGTTGCACCTTGCGGGCGCGGGCGACGGTGAGCTTGTCCTCGTCTGAAAGCTCGTCGATACCGAGGATGGCGATAATGTCCTGAAGGTCCTTGTACCGCTGCAGGATCTTCTTGACGCCCTGCGCGACATCATAGTGCTCCTGACCGACGACTCGCGGGGTGAGAATGCGCGAGGTGGAGACCAGAGGATCGACGGCCGGGTAGATACCAAGCTCCGACAAAGGACGGGAGAGCGCGGTGGTGGCGTCGAGGTGAGCAAAGGTAGTGGCTGGAGCGGGATCGGTAAAGTCATCCGCGGGCACGTAGACGGCCTGCACCGAGGTGATCGAACCCTTCTTGGTCGAGGTGATGCGCTCCTGCAACTCGCCCATCTCGGTGGCGAGGTTAGGCTGGTAACCTACGGCCGAAGGCATACGCCCGAGCAGGGTGGAGACCTCGGAACCCGCCTGGGTGAAGCGGAAGATGTTGTCGATGAAGAGGAGCGTGTCGGCACCCTCCTGGTCGCGGAAGTTTTCGGCGACGGTGAGCCCAGTGAGCGCCACGCGGAGACGCGCCCCTGGGGGCTCGGTCATCTGTCCGTAGACAAGCGTTGCTTTGCTCTTGGGAAGGTCCTTGAGATCGATAACGCCGGACTCCTGGAACTCCATCCAGAGGTCGTTGCCCTCGCGGGTGCGCTCTCCGACTCCGGCGAATACCGAGAAGCCGCCATGCTTGGTGGCAACGTTATTGATCAGTTCCTGAATGATGACGGTCTTGCCGACACCGGCGCCGCCGAAGAGGCCGATCTTGCCGCCCTTAAGGAAGGGCTGGATGAGGTCGATGACCTTGATGCCGGTCTCGAACATCTCTTCGCTGGTGGACTGCTCGTCGAACGCAGGGGCCTGCCGGTGGATGGGCAGGTGCACCTTGGCGTTGATCGGGCCAAGCTCGTCTACAGGTTCGCCGAGGACGTTGAGCACACGGCCCAGCGTCTCACGGCCTACCGGCACCATGATGCCCGAACCGGTGTCGATCGCCTTCATGCCGCGGACCATGCCCTCGGTGGCGACCATCGCGATGCAGCGCACGCGTCCTTCACCGAGATGCTGCTGCACCTCGACGACGACATCGAGCGGGGTGGGAACGTCGAAGCCCTCGCTGACGATGCGCAGCGCCTGGAAGATGGGCGGCATGTGCGCCTCTTCGAACTGAACGTCAACGGCCGGGCCGCTGATCGAAATTACTTTTCCAATGTTGTCTGCCATAAGTCTCTTTCGTCTCGCAGTGGTCTGCTTTACAGAAGTTGCCTGTTAGTTACAGAGCGGCTGCGCCACTCACAATCTCAATAATTTCCTTCGTAATTGCCGCCTGCCGCACACGGTTCATGGTGAGCGAGAGGGCGTCGATCATATCTCCGGCGTTGCTGGTTGCTGCATCCATTGCCGTCATGCGGGCGGCATGTTCTGCGGCGACCGATTCCAGCAGGGCATGAAAGATCTGCGTGGTGACGTAACGCGGCATCAGGTGGCGGAACAGACGCTCTGGCTCCTGATCGAAGATGTAGTCGACCTCGGCGGTACCGAACTTCTTTGCCTCGGCGTCGAGCGCCGACTCGCCCTGATCGGTGATGGTGATGCCCGAGGTGCGCGCCGCATGGGCCGCCGCATCGCGCTGCTCTTCGCTCATGACCTCGGCCACGGTGATCTCGTGCGAGCCAAGCTTGCGGATGGGCAGCAGCTTTTCGACGACGACGCGCTGCGAGATGACGGACTTGAACTCGTTATAGACGACGTAGACCGAATCGATCTCCGAACGCGTATAGCGGTCGATGATGGAGTGTGCCATGTCCGATACTTCGTCGATCTCGATCTTGAGCAGCATCGTGGGATGGTCGCCCACGATTTCGATGGGGGCGGCGCGATGGCGCAGAATCTCGAAGTGGGTGGCGAGATCGTTGTCGTAGTGCTCTTCCTTCTTCTCGTAGTTGGCCACCGGATAGCGCTTGCGAAACATATCGCGCGCCTTGCGGCCCACCGGCTCGATATCGACGGTCTGGCCAAGTGCGCGGCGGGCGTCGATAAAGCCCTGCGCTGCCTTGACGATGTTCGAGTTGAAGGCACCGGCAAATCCCTTGTCGCCGGCGACGACCACGACGAGAACATTCTTCTCTTCGCGCTCGACCAGCAGCGGATGAACGACATCTCCGGTCTGCGGATTGTAGAGGTCGGTGCGGCGTACCAGCGACTCCAGAACGTTCGACACCATCTGCGCGTAGGGCCGCGCCAGCATGGCACGCTCCTGCGCTCGGCGCAGCTTGGCCGCCGACACCATCTTCATGGCCTTGGTGATCTGCCGCGTATTCTTCACACTGCGGATGCGGCGCCGTAAATCGAGAACGTTTGCCATGGATTATTTAGCCGCGACCGCTTCCTTCTTGTCCTTGATTCCGGCGAGGAAGCTCGACTTGTAGTCCTTGATGGCTGCGGTGAGGCGGGCCTTCAGGTCGTCGTCGAGCGCTTTCTTCGTTGCAATGTCGGTGAGGATGGAGGCCTGTGAGGATTCGAGATACGGATAGAAGCCGTCCTCGAAGGCGCGGAGGTCCTTCACTTCAACATCGTCGAGCAGGCCGTTGACACCGGCGAAGAGGATGGCTACCTGCTTCTCTGCCGAGAGCGGCTGGAACTGCGGCTGCTTCAAAAGTTCGGTGAGGCGCTGGCCACGGTTCAACTGCTGCTGCGTAACCTTGTCGAGGTCGGAGCCGAACTGCGCGAAGGCGGCAAGCTCGCGATACTGTGCGAGATCGAGCTTCAGCGTGGCGCCTACCTGCTTGGTCGCCTTGGTAGCCGCAGAGAAGCCGACGCGCGAGACCGAGAGGCCGACATTGACGGCGGGACGCACGCCTGAGTTGAAGAGGTCAGTCTCAAGGAAGATCTGTCCGTCGGTGATCGAGATCACGTTGGTCGGAATATAGGCCGAGACGTCGCCTGCCTGGGTCTCGATGATGGGCAGCGCGGTGAGCGAGCCGCCGCCGAGCTTGTCGGAGACCTTGGAGCTGCGCTCGAGCAGACGCGAGTGAAGATAGAAGACGTCGCCGGGATAGGCTTCGCGGCCTGGCGGACGGCGCAGCAGCAGCGAGATTTCGCGGTAGCTGGCAGCGTGCTTCGAGAGGTCGTCGTAGATGATGAGGGCGTGCTTGCCGCTGTCGCGGAAGTACTCGCCCATGGCGGTCGCGGCAAAGGGAGCGAGGTACTGCATCGGCGCGGGCTCGGAAGCAGTCGCGGCAACGACGATGGTGTAAGCCATCGCGCCGTACTCTTCGAGCGTCTGTACCACCTGCGCAACCGACGAGCGCTTCTGGCCGACGGCGCAGTAGATGCAGATGAGGTTGTTCTTCGCCGAGTTGATGATGGTGTCGAGCGCGATGGCAGTCTTGCCGGTCTGGCGGTCGCCGATCAGCAGCTCGCGCTGGCCGCGGCCGATAGGAATCATCGTGTCGATGGCCTTGATGCCGGTGGCCATGGGCTCGCGCACCGACTGACGGTCGATGACGCCGGGAGCGAGACGCTCGACGGGGAGAAACTTGTCGGTGTTGATGGGGCCCTTGTCGTCGATGGGCTCGCCGAGCGCGTTGACGACGCGACCAATCAGGGCTTCGCCGACAGGCACGGACATGATGCGTCCGGTGCGCTTGACCTCGTCACCTTCCTTGATCTGGGTGTAATCGCCGAGGAGCACGGCGCCGACCTGGTCCTCGTCAAGGTTCATCGCGAGTCCGGCAATACCGTGGGGGAACTCGATCAGCTCGCCGGCCATGACTTTGTCGAGGCCGTGAACGCGGGCGATACCGTCGCCGAGCGAGATGACCGTGCCGACTTCGTCGACCTGAATGCGTTGCTCGTAGTT